>CAYZLI010000136.1:7977-10624 GCA_964479195.1 uncultured Rhodocyclaceae bacterium | reverse complement strand
CGCCAGTCCCATGCAGACCTCCGCCACGGCGCGCGCCGCCTCGGGCTTGGCCAGGGCGCGCGCCTTTTCCGCCATCGCGGCGAGCTTGTCCCGCGTCAGCTCGCGCAGCAGCCCGGCCAGTTTCTCCGGCGTGAGCTCCCGCTGCGGCAGGAGGATGGCCGCCCCGGCATCGGCGAGAAAGCGCGCATTGCCGGTCTGGTGATCGTCCACCGCGTGGGGAAAGGGCACCAGCGCGCTCGCCACCCCCGCCGCCGCCAGCTCGGCGACGGTCAGCGCGCCCGCCCGGCAGACCACCAGGTCGGCCTGCGCGTAGCGCGCCGCCATGTCGTCGATGAAGTCCACCAGTTCCGCTTCCACGCCCGCGGCGGCGTAAGCGGCCCGCAGCCCTTCGATGTGCTTGGCGCCCGACTGGTGGGTAACCCGGGGCCGCTCGTCCGCCGGCAGCAGCGCCAGCGCCTGCGGCACGGTCTCGTTCAGGGCCTGGGCGCCCAGGCTGCCGCCCACCACCAGCACCTGGAGCCGGCCCTGGCGTGCGCCGTAGCGGCTCCCCGGCGCCGGCAAGGCAGCGATCTCGGCACGCACCGGGTTGCCCGTCCACTCGCCCTTGCTGAGTACGTTGGGAAAGCCGCTCAACACCTTGTCGGCCACGCCTGCAAGCACCCGGTTGGCCAGCCCCGCCACCGAGTTCTGCTCATGCACCACCAGCGGCCGACCGGCTGCGGCCGCCATCATGCCGCCGGGGAAGGTGATATAGCCGCCCATGCCCAGCACGACGTCGGGTTTGACCCGTCCCAGTTCCCGCAGCGCCTGCCAGAAGCCGCGCAGCAGGTTGAGCGGGAGCAGCAGCACCCGGGCGAGGCCCTTGCCGCGCAGGGCGGCGAAACGCACCCAGGCCATCTCGTAGCCGCGCGAGGGCACCAGCTTCGCCTCCATGCCGTCCGGGTTGCCCATCCACACCACGCGCCAGCCCCGGGCGCGCAGATAATCGGCCACGGCGAGGCCCGGAAACACATGGCCCCCGGTGCCGCCCGCCATGACCAGGATGGTGCGTGAGGGGTGAGGAGTGAGGCGTGAGGCGCTGGCGTTCATACCTGCAGTCCTCTCATCAATTGCCTGTTCTCCCAGTCAACCCTGAGCAAAATGGCCAGGGCCACGCAGTTCGCCAGGATGCCCGAGCCGCCGAAGCTCATGAGCGGCAGGGTCAGGCCCTTGGTGGGCAGCAACCCCATGTTCACGCCCATGTTGATGAAGGCCTGCACGCCGATCCAGATGCCGATGCCCTGGGCCACCAGTCCGGCATGGACCCGCTCCAGCAGCAGCGCCTGGCGGCCGATGGCAAAGGCCCGCTGGACGATGAGGGCGAACAGCCCGATGACCACCAGCACGCCGGCCAGGCCCAGCTCCTCGGCGATCACGGCCAGGAGGAAGTCGGTGTGCGCCTCCGGCAGGTAGAAGAGCTTTTCCACGCTCGCGCCCAGGCCGACGCCGAACCACTCGCCGCGGCCGAAGGCGATCAAGGCGTGGGAGAGCTGGTAACCCTTGCCATAGGCGTCCGACCAGGGGTCCATGAAGCCGAAGATGCGCTCGCGCCGGTAGGGCGACACCCAGATCAGGACGACGAAGGCCGCGGCCAGGAAGACGAACAGGAGGCTGAACAGCCGTGCGTTGATGCCCCCCAGGAAGAGGATGCCCATGGCGATGCAGATGATCACCACGAAGGCGCCGAAGTCCGGTTCGCGCAGCAGCAGCCCGCCGACGAGGGCCATGACCAGCGCCATGGGCACGAAGCCGCGGCGAAAGCTGCCCATGTCGGCGAGCTTGCGCGCCGTGTAGTCGGCGGCGTAGAGCACGGCAAAGAGCTTCATCAGCTCGGAGGGCTGGAGATTGACCGGCCCCAGGGGCAGCCAGCGCCGCGCGCCGTTCACCTCGCGGCCCAGGTGCGGAATGAGCACGAGCACCAGCAGCCCCACGCCGAGCAGGAACAGCCAGGGGGCGCCCTGCTGCCACAGCCGCAACGGCACCTGGAACACCGCCACCCCGGCGATCAGGCCGATGCCCAGGAAAATGCCGTGGCGGATGAGGAAATAGGCCGGCTGGCGCCCCGAGAACTGGCTGCCCTCGGCCGTGGCGATCGAAGCCGAGTACACCATGACGACGCCGAACAGCAGCAGCGCCAGGGCGGACCACAGCAGCCAGGCGTCCAGCTCCTGTTGGGGCGGCTGGCCACCCATCCCCTGCGCTCCGCGCATGGCGCCGGCGCCGATCACTGCAATTCCTTCTGACGGGAAGCCGCCAGCGCACGCACCGCCTCGGCGAACACCTCGGCCCGGTGGGCGTAGTTGCGGAACATGTCGAAGCTGGCGCAGGCCGGCGAGAGCAGCACCGCATCGCCGGCGCGCGCCGCCACTGCCGCCTTGCGCACCGCCTGGTCCATGTCCTGGGCATGGACGACGGACACACCGCAGCCGGCCACCGCCGCCTCGATGCGCAGGGCGTCGCGGCCGATCAGCACCAGCGCGCGGGCGTGGTTCGCCAACGCCGGCCCGAGGGGTGTGAAGTCCTGGCCTTTTCCGTCGCCGCCGGCAATCAGAACAATCTTGCGATTGTTCTGACCGCCTGCGGTCGCCGAGTGTGAGCCCTCCCTCCC
>CAYZLI010000136.1:0-7877 GCA_964479195.1 uncultured Rhodocyclaceae bacterium | reverse complement strand
CCTCCCTCCCCGCGGGAGGGAGGCGATTATTCTGGGCGGCCGCCTGGCCGCCGAGTCCGGCAAGGGCCGCGACGGTGGCGCCGACATTGGTGCCCTTGGAGTCGTCGTAGTAGGCGACGCCTTCGATCTCGGCGATCTTCTCGACGCGATGGGGCAGGCCTTTGAAGGCGCGCAGGGCCGCGATCAGGGGCGCCCGGGGCAGGCCGACGGCTTGGCACAGGGCGAGGGCGGCGAGGGCGTTGGCCACGTTGTGCAGGCCGCTCACCGCCAGATCCTCGGCGTGCAGCAACGGCGTCTGGCCGCACGCCAGCCAGCCGTCGGACAGGCCGAAATCCGTTTCGGCCGCCGGCTGATCCAGGCCGAAGGTGAAGATGCGCCGGCCGCCGCGCGCCATGGCCATGACGCGCCCGTCCTGGCGATTGAGCACCTGCACGGCCTGCCCGTCGAAGACCCGCGCCTTTGCCGCGGCATACTCGTCCAGGCCGGCATAGCGATCGAGGTGATCGTCGCTGACGTTGAGCACCGCCGCCGCGTCTGCCGCGAGGCTCTGCGTGGTTTCCAATTGGAAGCTGGACAGTTCGAGCACCCAGACCTCCGGCAGCTTGCCCGCATCGAGGCAGGCCATCAGGGCGCAGAGCGCGGCCGGGCTGATGTTGCCCGCCACCGCCGTCCGCCTGCCGGCGGCACGGCAAAGCTCGCCGGCCATGGCGGTGGTCGTCGTCTTGCCGTTGGTGCCGGTGATGGCGATGAGCTTGCAGCGGTCGCGCAGGCCCAGTTCGCGCAGGGCCTGGGCGAACAACTCGATCTCGCCGACGACGGGGATGCCGCGTGCGGCGCCCAGCGCCACCACCGGCTCGGTGAGCGCGAGGCCGGGCGACAGCCCGAGCAGGTCGATGCCCTCGAGCAGCTCCTCCGTGAAGCGACCGGTGACCAAATGCGCGGCCGGCGCGGTGCGTCCGAGCTCGGGGGCATGGGGCGGCTCGGCACGCGAGTCGGCCACGCGCACCCGCGCCCCCCGGCGGTCCAGCCATTGCGCCATGGCCAGGCCGCTCTCGCCCAGGCCGAGAACCAATGCGGATTTGCCCTGGAGTTTCATCGCAGCTTCAAGGTCGACAGCCCGAACAGCACCAGCATGATGGTGATAATCCAGAAGCGGACCACCACCTGGGTCTCTTTCCAGCCCTCCAACTCGTAGTGGTGATGCAACGGTGCCATGCGGAAGATGCGCTTGCCGCCGCTGAGCTTGAAATAGATCACCTGGACCATCACCGACAGGGTCTCGGCGACGAACAGCCCGCCCATGATGAACAGGACGATCTCCTGGCGCACCACGACGGCGATGACGCCCAGGGCGGCGCCCAGGGCGAGTGCGCCCACGTCGCCCATGAACACGTCCGCCGGGTAAGTGTTGAACCACAGGAAGCCCAGCCCCGCCCCGCACAGGGCGCCGCAGAACACCGCCAGTTCGCCGGCGCCCTGGATGTAGGGCAGGCCCAGGTATTTCGAGAACCCGGCATGGCCGGCCACGTAGGCGAAGATGGCCAGGGCGCCGGCCACCATCACCGTCGGCATGATGGCCAGGCCGTCCAGGCCGTCGGTGAGATTCACGGCATTGCTGGTGCCGACTATGACGAAATAGGTGAGGATGACGAAGCCGAAAATGCCGAGCGGATAGGCCACGGTCTTGAAGAAGGGCACGATCAGCTCGGTCTGCGCCGGCAGGGTCGCCGTCACGGCGAGGTATACGGCGGCGGCGAGGCCGATCACCGACTGCCAGAAGAACTTGGCCTTGGCGGAAAGCCCCTTCGGGTTGCGATGCACCACCTTGCGCCAATCGTCCACCCAGCCCACCGCGCCGAAGCCCAGCGTCACCAGCAGCACCACCCAGACGTAGCGGTTGGACAGATCGCCCCACAGCAGCGTGGTGACGCCGATGGCGATGAGGATGAGCGCCCCGCCCATGGTCGGCGTGCCGGCCTTGGTGAGATGGGACTTCGGGCCGTCGTCGCGCACCGCCTGGCCGATCTTCTTGGCGGCGAGCCAGCGGATCACCGCCGGGCCGAAGATGAAGGAGATCACCAGGGCCGTCATGGCCGCCAGCACCGTGCGCAGGGTGATGTAGTTGAAGACGTTGAAGGCGCGTATGTCCCGGGCCAGCCATTGGGCAAGTTCAAGAAGCATGCGTCTCCCCTTTCAGCGCGATGGCGTCGGCCACCCGCTCCATGCGCATGAAGCGCGAGCCCTTGACGAGCACGGCGGTGTCGGCGGTCAGTTCGGGCCGCAGGGCCGCCACGAGCGCCTCCAGGTCGGCGAAATGCCGCCCGCCGGCGCCGAAGTTTCGCGCTGCCAGCTCACTCTGTTCGCCCAGGGCGAGCAACAGGTCCACGCCCTGACTCTTGGCATAGCCGCCGATCTCGTCGTGGAACTGCCCGGCCTGGCCGCCGATCTCGCCCATGTCGCCCAGCACCAGGATCTTGCGTCCCGGGGTGGCGGCCAGCACGTCGATCGCCGCGCGCATCGAATCCGGGTTGGCGTTGTAAGTGTCGTCGATCAGCGTCGCCCCGGCCACCGCGGCCCTGACCTGCAACCGCCCCTTGACGCCGCTGAAGCCGGCCAAACCTTCGCCCACCGCGGCCGTGGATGCGCCGGCGGCCAGGGCGGCGGCGGCGGCGGCCAGGGCGTTGCGCGCGTTGTGCAAGCCGGGCACCCGCAGCGTCGTTTCCACCGCGCCCCAGGGCGTGGCTATGGAGAGCGCACAGCTCAGGGCCTTGGGGCGGCAGGTGGCGCGCACGTCCGCCGGATTGTCCAGGCCGAAGGTCAGCACCCGCCGGCCGGCGTTGAGACCCGTCCAGTAGCCGCAGAAGGGATCGTCGGCGTTGATCACCGCCGTGTCGTGCTCGCCCAGTCCTTCGAATATCTCCGCCTTGGCCCGCGCCACGTCGGCGACACTGCCCAGGCCGGCCAGATGTGCCCGCTGGGCGTTGTTCAGCACCGCCACCGTCGGCCGGGCGATGCGCGCCAGGTGGGCGATCTCGCCCGGATGGTTCATGCCCATCTCCAGCACCGCGGCCCGGTGCGTGATGTGCAGCCGCAGCAGCATCAGCGGCAGGCCGATGTCGTTGTTGAGGTTGCCGGTCGTCGCCAGCACGGCCAGCTCCGGGTCATAGCCGTCGGCGCGCGCCTGGGTGCGCAAGCAGGCGGCGGTCATCTCTTTCACCGTCGTCTTGCCGTTGCTGCCGGTGATCCCCACCAGCGGGATGGCAAACTTGGCACGCCAGTAGGCGGCCAGTTGGCCCAGCGCCAGCCGCGTGTCGGCCACCACCACCACGGGCGCGACCGGTTCATGCTTCTCCGCCCAGTCGCGGGCGACCATCGCCGCCGCGGCACCGCGCTCCACGGCGGCCTGGACGAAGTCATGGCCGTCGAAGCGTTCCCCCTTGAGGGCGACGAACAGCTCGCCGCTGGCCACGGTCCGCGTGTCCGTCGACACGGCACCGATCAGCGGATTGCCGTGCAGGGCCGTGCCGCCGGTGGCGAGCGCCATTTCGATGAGCTCCATCATCTGGCCTGCCCTCCCCATGCCGCCAGTGCAACCGCGGCGCACTCCACATCCGAGAACGACAGGCGCCGGCCGGCGATCTCCTGGTAGGGCTCATGGCCCTTGCCGGCGATGAGCAGCACATCGCGGGCATCGGCCGCGGCAATGGCCGCGGCGATGGCCGCGGCGCGATCGGCAATGATCTTCGCCCCCGGTGCACCCCGGGCGATGTCGGCGAGAATGGCCTGCGGGTCCTCGTCGCGCGGATTGTCGCTGGTCAGGAGCACTGCATCCGCCAGGCGGGTCGCCGCCTCGCCCATGAGAGGACGCTTGCCGGAATCCCGTCCGCCGCCGCAGCCGAAGACGCAGACGAGCCGCCCGCCGCGCACCCGCGCCATCTCACGCAGCACGCCCAGGGCCTTCTCGAGCGCGTCCGGCGTGTGGGCGTAATCGACGACCGCCAGCGGCATGCCGTCGCCGCCCAAGGTCTGCATGCGTCCCGGCGGGGGCGTGAGCCGCGCCAGGGCGCCCGCGGCCGCCTCGAGCGGCACAGCGGATGCCAGCAGGGTGCCCAGCACGGCGAGCAGGTTGGCGGCGTTGAATTCGCCCACCAGGGGGGCGTGGATTTCCGCCCGGCCCTGCGGCGTCCCGGCGGCGAAGCGCAGGCCGCGCGGCGTGGCGGCGATCTCTTCGGCCACCAGCAGCAGGTCGGCGGCGCCCGGCTCGATCGTCCCGGCCCGCAGGGTGTAGCCGAGGCGCGTCACCCCCGAGCCGGCCAGGTCGCGGCAGATCTTGCGCCCCAAGGCGTCATCGAGGTTGAGCACGACGCTCTTCAGGCCCGGGGTCAGGAAGAGCCGCTCCTTCGCCGCCCCATAGGCCGCCATGCTGCCGTGGTACTCCAGGTGGTCCCGCGTCAGGTTGGTAAACACCGCCACATCGAAATGCACGCCGTTCGCGCGGCCCTGGTCCAGGCCGATGGAGGAGACCTCCATGGCCGCCGCCTGCGCCCCTCGGGCAAGAAAGCCGGCGAGCAGACGGTGCAGGGTCAGGGCGTCCGGCGTGGTATTGAGGCTTGCCGCCAAGCCCGCCGAGGCGTCGCCCGCGCCCGACCGGGCGAGGAGGCCGCTGCCCAGGGTGCCGATCACCGCGCAGGGGCGGCCGAGTTCGGCGAAGGTCCGAGCGATCCATTGGCTCACCGACGTCTTGCCGTTGGTGCCGGTCACGCCCACGGTCCACAGCTTCTCCGAGGGCCGGCCGTAGACCAGATGGGCGAGAGGGCCGGACAGGGCCTGCAGGTCCGGCACCGCCAGGTTGGGCACGGCCAGGGCCGCATCCCACCGCTGGCCCCGGCTCTCCCAGAGCACGGCCGCGGCCCGGCGCGCCACCGCATCGGCGATGAAACGGCGGCCGTCGGCCCGCGCCCCGGGATAGGCGACGAAGACGTCGCCCGGGGCCACGGCCCGCGAATCGGCGCACAGGCTCGTCGCCCGGACACCGAGTTGTGCGAGCTGGTCGAGGATCGCCACGGCCCTGTCTCTCACATGCTCTCCCGCACGGGCGACGCGGCCTCAGACTGGCGCGCCACGTGCACCGGCTTGAGGGGCGCATCCGGCGCCACACCCAACGCCCGCAGGCTGCCGGCCATGACTTGGGCGAAGACCGGCGCCGCCACCTCGCCGCCGTAGTACTTGCCCCCCGAAGGCTCGTCGATCATCACGGCGACGATCAGGCGCGGGTCGGACACCGGCGCGAAGCCGACGAAGGAGGAGAGGTAGCGGTCGGCGTAGGCGCCGGCCTCCAACTTGTGCGCCGTGCCGGTCTTGCCGGCGACCCGGTAGCCGGAAATCTGGGCCTTGGGCGCCGTGCCCCCCGGTTGCACCGCCATCTCCAGCATGACGCGCAGCTCGCGCGCCGTCTGGGCGGAGAAGACCTGCTTGCCCGCGAGCGGCGGCGTGTCCAGCCGGGTCAGGGACAGCGGAACGAGGTCGCCGTCGCGGGCAAAAACGAGATAGGCGCGGGCCAACTGCATGAGCGAGACCGAGATGCCGTGGCCGTAGGACATGGTCGCCTGCTCGATGGGCTTCCAGGTCTTGTGGGGGCGCAGCCGGCCGCCGGCCTCCCCCGGAAAGCCGAGCCGGGGGGGTTGGCCGAAGCCGAGGGTATCGAACATCTGCCACATCTCCTCGGGCGTGAAGGTCGCCGCGATCTTGGCCGCGCCCACGTTGGAGGATTTCTGGATCACCTGCGCCACGGTAAGCAGCCCGTGGGGGTGGGCGTCGGAGATGGTGGCGTTGCCGATGGTGAGCCGGCCCGGCGCCGTCTGTATCTGCGAATCGAAGCGGAACCGTCCCTTCTCCAGGGCCAGGGCCACGGTAAATGGCTTCATCGTCGAGCCGGGCTCGAAGACATCGGTCAGCGCCCGGTTGCGCAACTGCGCGCCGGTCAGCCTGACCCTGTTGTTTGGATTGTAGGTAGGCAGGTTGGCCAGCGCCAGCACCTCGCCCGTCTTGGCATCCAGCACGACCACGCCGCCGGCCTTGGCCTTGTTCTCGGCCAGGGCCTGCCTGAGGTGCGTATAGGCCAGGTACTGCAGCTTGGCATCCAGCGCCAGGGCGATGTCGCGGCCGTCCTGGGGCGGCTTGACGCTCTCCACGTCCTCGACGATGCGGCCGAGGCGGTCCTTGATGACCCGGCGGCTGCCCGGCTTGCCGGCGAGCTGCGCTTCCAGGGCCAGCTCGATGCCCTCCTGGCCCTTGTCGTCCACCCCGGTGAAGCCGAGCATGTGCGCCGTGACTTCGCCCGCGGGGTAGTAGCGGCGGTACTCACGCTGCTGGTGGATGCCCGGCAGGTTCAGCGCCGCGATTTTCTCCGCGGCATCGGGCGGAATCTGCCGCTTGACGAAAACGAAGTCTCCAGCCGCGCCCAGCCGGCGGTTCAGCTCGCGCGCGTCCATTTCCAGCAGTTGGGCGAGTTCCCGCGCCTGGGCGGGCGTCAGATGGGCATCCTCGGGGATGGCCCACACGGATTTCACGGGCGTGGACACCGCCAGCACGTCGCCCTGGCGGTCGGCGATGCGCCCGCGCGTGGCCGACAACTCGATCACCCGCGAATAGCGCGACTCCCCCTTCTGCTGCAGAAAATCGTTGCGCACCACCTGCAGGTAGGCGGAGCGGCCGGCCAGGAGCGTGAACGCCGCCAGCAGCACAATCACCACCAGGCGTGCCCGCCAGGTTGGCAGGAGTTGCGAGAGCAGCGGGCTGTTGGTGAATTTCATTCAGCAAGCCTCGGCGAATCCACCGCGTGGACCTGGCCCGGGGCCGGCAGCTTCATGTGCAGGCGGTCGCGGGCGATCTTCTCGACGCGGGCGTGCGCCGCCCAGGTGCTTTGCTCGAGCTGCAACTGGCCCCATTCGACTTCCAGTTGGCGCGTGCGTTCCTGCTCGCGCTCCAGTTCCTGAAAGAGCTTCCGCGCCTTGTGCTGGGACGTGACCGCGCCGATGGCGCTGGCGAGCACGAGGGCGATGACGGCGAGGTTGAGCCTGAGCATTACTGAGCCTTCCCCCCGTCCCCCTTCCCGCGGAAGGGGGTGACGGCAGTTCGCGGGCTGCGCCCGCTCCGGGTTGTGGCTGCCCCGCCTTGGGGCGGCCCGGCGTCGGGGCCAGTCCTCTCCGCCACCCGCATCACGGCGCTGCGGGCGCGGGGGTTGGCGGCAACTTCCGCTTCGGAGGGCCGCAGGGGCTTGCCGATGAGCTTCAGGCGCGGGGCCGGCAACTCGGCCGCGCGCAGCGGCAGGCGCGCCGGCAGTTGCGGCGGCCGGGATTCATCCCGCAGGAAGCGCTTGACGATGCGGTCCTCCAGGGAGTGGAAGCTGATGACGGCGAGGCGCCCGCCGGGGCTGAGTGCTTCCACGCATTGGGGCAGCACTAGCGACAACTCTTCAAGCTCCTGATTGACGTGAATCCGTATAGCCTGAAAGCTGCGCGTCGCCGGATGCTGGCCTTGCTCGCGCGTGCGGACGGCCTGCGCCACGATCTCGGCAAGTTGTCGTGTAGTTGCGATAGGTTCCCCTGCCCGAGCAGCAACAATCGCCTTTGCAATCGCATGAGCAAACCGTTCTTCGCCATAGTCCCTTATTACCTCCGCGATTTCCCGCTGGCTCGCCTGCGCCAGCCATTGCGCCGCCGTGCTGCCGCGGCTCGTATCCATGCGCATGTCCAGCGGCGCATCGGCGCGAAAGCTGAAGCCGCGGCCCGCCTCGTCCAACTGGGGGGAGGACACGCCCAAGTCCAGCAGCACGCCATCCACCCGTACTACCCCTTGCCCCGTCAGCGCCTCAGCCA
>CAYZLI010000135.1:0-10628 GCA_964479195.1 uncultured Rhodocyclaceae bacterium | reverse complement strand
AAATCGTCGGGAGCCCGGGAACGCTGCCCGAAGATCTCGTGGCCTGCAGCGCGTCGCGGGGCCCTGTGTTGGGTGAGGCACGCCTATCGTTCGACGAACGCCCGCTCGATGACGTAATGGCCGGGCGCGCCGACGTGGGGTGAGACCGCGAAGCCGCGCCGGTCGAGCAAGGCGCCGGTGTCCTTCAGCATGCTCGGGCTGCCGCAGATCATCACCCGGTCTTGCTCGACGTCGAGTTCAGGCAGGCCGATCTCCTCGAACAGCCTGCCGCTCTCGATGAGGTCGGTCAGCCGTCCCCGGTTGACGTAGGGCTCGCGGGTGACGGTCGGGTAGTAGACCAACTGGTCGCGCACGCTGTCGCCGAAGAATTCGTTCCGCGGCAGGTGCTCCCGGATGTAGTCCGCGTAGGCCAGCTCGCTGACGAAGCGCACGCCGTGCACGAGCACCACCTTCTCGAAGCGCTCGTAGGTCTCCGGGTCCTTGATGATGCTGAGGAACGGAGCGAGCCCCGTGCCGGTGCCGAGGAGGTAGAGGCGCTTGCCCGGCAGCAGGTCGTCCAGGACCAGGGTGCCGGTGGGCTTGCGGCTCACCAGGATGGGGTCCCCCGCCTGGAGGTGCTGCAGGCGGGAAGTGAGCGGGCCGTCCGGCACCTTGATGCTGAAGAACTCGAGGTGCTCCTCGTAATTGGCGCTGGCGATGCTGTAGGCGCGCATCAGGGGGCGGCCGTCCACTTCCAGGCCGATCATGACGAAATGGCCGTTGCGGAAGCGCAGCCCGCGGTCGCGCGTGGTGGTGAAGCTGAACAGCGTGTCGTTCCAGTGGTGCACGCTCAGCACGCGCTCGGTGGCGATGGTGGTCATGGGGTGCTTACCGGATCATCCCCGCGCCGACGGTGTTGTTGGTCGCCTCGTCGATGAGGATGAAGGCGCCGGTGGCGCGGTTCTCCGCGTAGGGATCCACGAACAGCGGCTGCGCCAGCTTGAAGGTGACGCTGCCGATGTCGTTCATGGCGAGGCGCCCCCCGGCCACCCGGGTCAGTTCGTTGATGTCCTGCCGGTATTCGATGCCGGCCACCAGGGCCTTGGCTTCCCGCGTGGTGTGGCGCACGACGTATTTGCGCCCCGGCTCCAGGGGTGTTTCCGCCAGCCAGCAGACCATGGCTTCGATCTGCTTCGTCACCCCGGGCGCTTCCTGCGCCTTGACGATCATGTCGCCGCGGGAGACGTCCACCTCGTCCTCGAGCAGCAACGTCACCGAGCGCTCGCTGCGGGCAAGGGGGAGTGAGCGCTCGAGGAGGCGGATGTCCTTGACCCGCGTGCGCATGCCCGAGGGCAGGACCTGCACCTCGTCGCCCACGGCGATCTCGCCCGACTCGATGCGTCCCATGTAGCCCCTGAAGTCGTGATGCTCGGCGGTGCGCGGCCGGCACACGTACTGCACGGGGAAGCGGAATGCCTCCGTCTTTTCGCTGTGGGCGGCGGGCGCCGCTTCGAGGATCTCCATCAGCGTGGGCCCGTCGTACCAGCCCAGGCGCTCACCGCGCTCCACCACCATGTCGCCGTTCAAGGCCGAGAGGGGGATGAAGCGCACGTCGCCGATGCCCAGCTTGCCGGCGAAGTCCCGATACTCGGCCTGGATCTTCTCGAACACCGCCTGGGAGTGTTCCACCAGGTCCATCTTGTTCACGGCAACCACCAGGTGCGGGATGCCCACCAGGTGGGCGATGTAGGAATGGCGCCGCGTCTGGGTGAGCACGCCCTTGCGCGCATCCACCAGGATGATGGCCAGGTTGGCCGTGGAGGCGGCCGTCACCATGTTGCGGGTGTACTGCTCGTGGCCCGGCGCGTCGGCGATGATGTACTTGCGCGTGCCGGTGGAGAAGTAGCGGTAGGCGACATCGATGGTGATGCCCTGTTCGCGCTCGGCCTGCAGGCCGTCGGTGAGCAGCGAGAGGTCCACCGCCTCGAGACCGCGCTTCTGCGACGTGCGCTCGATGGCGTGCAGGGTGTCGGCGAGGATGGCCTTGGTGTCGTAGAGCAGCCGCCCGATCAGGGTGCTTTTGCCGTCGTCCACGCTGCCGCAGGTGAGGAAGCGCAGCAGGCCGCCCTCGTGGAAATCGATGCCGGGAAGGCGTTCGGGGGCGGACATCAGAAGTAACCCTCCTTCTTGCGCTGCTCCATGGACGCCTCCGAGGTCTGGTCGTCCAGCCGCGTGGCGCCGCGCTCCGTGATGGTGGTCGCGGCCGTCTCGGCGATGATCTTTTCCACCGTGTCGGCGGCGGATGCCACCGGCGCCGTGCAGGTGATGTCGCCCACGGTGCGGAAGCGCACCGACACCTCTTCGACCGCCTCGCCGGCCTTCGGCGGGGTGAGCGGCGTCACCGGCACCAGGGCGCCGTGGCGGCGCACCACCGCACGTCGGTGGGCGAAGTAGATCGAGGGCAGTTCCAGCCGTTCGCGGGCGATGTACTGCCACACGTCCAGCTCCGTCCAGTTGGAGATGGGAAAGGTGCGGATGTTCTCGCCCGGATGGATGCGGGCGTTGTAGAGGCTCCAGAGCTCGGGGCGCTGGTTCTTCGGATCCCACTGGCCGAACTCGTCGCGGAAGGAGAACAGGCGCTCCTTGGCCCGGGCCTTTTCCTCGTCGCGGCGCGCCCCGCCGATGCAGGCGTCGAAGCCGAATTCGGCGATGGCCTCCAGCAGGGTCACGGACTGGTGCTTGTTGCGCGACTCCGTGGGCGACTTCAGCACCACGGTGCCGCGCTTCATCGAGTCCTCCACCGAGCGCACGATCAGGCGCTCGCCCAGCTCCCGCGCCCGCTTGTCGCGGAAGGCGATCACCTCGGGATAGTTGTGCCCCGTGTCCACGTGCAGCAGGGGGAAGGGGAAACGGCCCGGCCGAAAAGCCTTCTCCGCCAGGCGCAGCAGGCAGATGGAGTCCTTGCCGCCGGAGAAGAGCAGCGCCGGGTTGGCGCACTGGCCCGCCACTTCCCGCAGGATGTGGATGGCCTCCGCCTCCAGCCAATCCAGGTGGTCCGACTGGGGCAGGGCGGCGAGGCCCCCCTCTCCCTTCCAGGGAGAGGGGCTGGGGGTGAGGGTTCCGAGGGCTGCGATCATGCCGCCACCTTCTCCCGCTTCCCGGGATGCAGCCCGCACTCCTTCGTGGCGGGATCCTCCCACCACCAGCGCCCGGCGCGAATGTCTTCGCCCGCGGCGAGCGCCCGGGTGCAGGGCGCGCAGCCGATGCTGGGGAAGCCGCGCCCGTGCAGCTCGTTGTAGGGCACCCCAAAGGCGTGGATGTATTCCCACACCTCCTGCTCGCTCCAGGCGGCGAGCGGGTTGAACTTGGGAATGCCGTGGCTGGCGTCGAACTCCTGCTCGGGGAGCTCATTGCGCGTCACTGCCTGGGCGCGGCGCAGCCCGGTGATCCAGGCCGCCTTGCCGGCCAGCGCCCGGCCCAGGGGCTCCACCTTGCGTGCATGGCAGCAGGCCTTGCGCAGCTCCACGCTCTGGTAGAAGGCGTTGATGCCGTGGCGGCTGGCGTACTGCTCCACGGCCCCCGGCTGCGGGAAATACACGCGCAGGGAGATGTCGTAGTGGTCCGTGACCTGGTGCATGAGGCGGTAGGTTTCCTCGTGCAGGCGGCCGGTGTCCAGGGTGAAGATTTCGATGCCCGGCGCATGGCGGACGATGAGGTCGGTGAGCACCATGTCCTCGGCGCCCAGGCTGTTGGCGAAGGCGGCCGGCGCGTGCTCGCGCGCGATGCGCTGGAGCAGGCCCACCGCGGAATCGATGCGGCTTTGCAGGATGTCGTTCTGGCTCATCTGGTTCTCCGGAATCAAGCCGCTGCTTTTTCGGTCTTGCGCACAAAGCGCACCGGCTGCGGCTGCGGCGGCAGGGCGTCGTGCAGGTCGAGTTGCGGGTCGCGGGCCTGGCAGACGCGGGCGGCTTCCAGCACCCAGGTGTCGATGGCGCCGAAGACCCGCTTCAGGGCCGCTTCGTCCTCCAGGGCCGCGGCAAGCTCGCCGCGCAGGGCGGCGCCGGCGCCCGTCAGCTCCTGCGCCGGGCCGAAGCCCAGGAAGGAGAGCAGCCCTTCGCCCACCAGGCGGATCTGCGCCTCGGCGCAGGCCAGCGCCTCCTCCGGCTTGCGCTGGAACATGAAGGCCTCCCGGTAGCTCCGCTCATGGGCGGCGTCCAGGAAGTAGCGTGCCACGGCGACGTCCGTGGCCGAGGCGCACTCGCCGCCGCCCAGGGAGACGACGCGGAAGTCCGCCGTGTCGCCGTGGTCGCGGGCCACACTCGCCACGTCGAAGGGCGCCACGCGGGCGAGGTCGGCGAGCAGCGCCTCGAAGCGCTCTGCACCGACGCGCTGCGCCCAGTTGAAGAAGCGCTCGCCGTCCACCCGCTCGGCCTCGAAGGCCTGGGCGACCCGCTGGATGGCCCGCTCGATGCGCGCGGCCGGAATCGACGGCCCCTTGATCGCCAGCTTGCCGCCGCCCGTGCCCGCTTGTGTCCCGTTGCCGCCGAAATAGGTCTGGTAGTGGGGGATCAGCTTGCCGCCGATGCGCTTGCCCTCGCCGTAGATGCCGATGTCGCCCGCCTCCGGCTGGGCGCAGCCGTTGTGGCAGCCCGAGACGCGGATGCGCAGGTCGTTCGCCCCGCCCGAGAGCTTGGGCGCCACCAGCATGGAGGTGGTGATGCCCAGCCGGCAGGTGGAACTGCCGGGGCAGGCCACCACGTTGTCGCCGGCCTGGGGCGGGGCGAGCCGCAGCTCGGCCAGCCGCCCGACGAGGGTGGACAGCGTCGCCTTCGCCACGCCGAGGATCATGAGGTTCTGGTCCTGGGTGGTGCGGATGTCGGTGAGGCAGAAATCCCGCAGCAGCTTGGCCAGCCCGCGCAATTGCTGCGCGCTCAACTGGCCCAGGGGCACGGCGACCGGCGCGACGAACCGCTCCGCCTGCTTCTGGGCGAAAAAGATGCGCGGCGCACCCGCTCCGGGGACGGGGCCTTTGGCTCCCGTGCCCCACTCGCCTTGGGGATACGCCTTGCCCGCCAGCGCGGCCCGGGTCCGGGCGAACTCCTCGTGGAAGCGCTCGACGAAGCCCTCGGGCCCGAAGCGGTCCACCAGGAACTTGATGCGCGACTTGGCCCGCTTGGTCCGGTCCGAGTACTTGTTGTGCAGGGTGATCACCGCCTCCATGGCCGGCAGCAGGTCCTGCTCCGCGACGAACTCGGCCACCAGGATGGCCTCGTGGGGCTTGTGCCCCAGGCCGCCGCCGGCGCTCAGCTTGAAGCCGGCCTCGCTGCCGCGGCGCACGGCGACGATCGCCAGGTCGTGGAACAGGCCCTGGGCGCAATCCGCCTCGCAGCCGGAGAAGCTGATCTTGAACTTGCGCGGCAACTGCTGGTTCAAGGGGTTCCGCAGGAAGTGGGCCACGGCCCCTTCCAGGTGCGTGGTCACGTCCGTGTGCTCGCGCGGGCAGACGCCGGCCAGCGGGCAGGTGGTGATGTTGCGCACCGTGTTGCCGCAGGCCTCCCGCGTCGTCAGGCCGGCCTGCGCCAGGCGCCGCAGCGCCTTGGCCGAGTCGGCCAGGGGCACATGGTGCACCTGGATGTCCTGGCGCGTCGTGATGTGGGCATGCTCGGTCCGGGCGTAGTCGGCGAGCACGTCGGCGATGGCCTCCAGCTTGTCGGCATCCAGGCGGCCGCCGGGCAGCTTGACGCGCAGCATGTTCACGCCCTCCTGGCGCTGGCCGTAGACGCCCATCTGCAGGCGGATCGCGGTGAAGCGGTCGGTGTCGATTTCCAGGTCCAGGTAGCGCTGGAGCTGGTCCTCGTAGTGGGCGATTTCGGATGCGTCGGCAAGCTTGTCCAGGGAGGCCATGTCGATTCCTTTCAAAAGACCAGTTTTCCGCCGATGAGGATGAGCAGCGCCGCCAGCGCCGAGCGCAGGAAGCGCTCCGGCAGCCGCGCCGCCAATTTGGCTCCCAGCCAGATGCCGGGCAGGGAGCCAATGAGCAAGCTGCCGAGCAGGCTCCAGTCGATGTTGCCCAGCAGCCAGTGGCCGAGGCCGGCCACCAGGGTCAGCGGCACGGCATGGGCGATGTCCGAGCCGACGATGCGGTTGGTGGCGAGGGTCGGGTAGAGGAAGAGCAGGGCCGTGGCGCCCAGCGCCCCGGCACCGACGGAAGAGAGGGAGACGAGCGCGCCGAGCAGCGCGCCCGTGGCCACCGTCATCGGGGCGACCCAGCGCGTATGCCAGCGGTCCGAGAGGTGCGTCAGGGCGATGCGCTGCACGCGGCCCTTGAAGATCAGCGCCGCCGCCGTAAACAGCAGGGCCAGGCCCAGGGCGCCGGAAATCACCTGGGAGAAGGCGTCGCGGCTGACGCCGAACCAGGCGACCGCGGCCAGGGTCAGCGCCGCGGCCGGCAGGCTGCCGGCCGCGAGCCGGCCCGTGATGCGCCATTCCACCGTGCGGTTGGTCGCATGCACCACCGTGCCGCCGGCCTTGGTGAGCGCCGCGTAGAGCAGATCGGTGCCCACCGCCGTGGCCGGGTGGATGCCGAACAGCAGCACCAGCAGCGGCGTCATGAGCGAGCCGCCGCCCACGCCCGTCAGCCCGACGATCGCACCGACTGCAAAACCGGAGAGGGAATAAGCCGCGTCCATGTTCTTTTTCCTGAGATGGAAGGCATGCTAACAACGGCTTATAGTCCTGAAAAATATTTTGATGTTAGAATTTAATAACCTTTGGTTATAAGCACCTTGTCCTGTCGTCCCCGCGAAGGCGGGGACCCAGTGGCTTTCTTTCAACGACGCTGGATTCCCGCGTTCGCGGGAATGACGAATCCGACGCGGAGGGGACGGCAAATGAACATCCAGCAACTGCGCTATGTCTTCGAGGTCGCCCGGCGCAACCTCAATGTCTCGGAGGCGGCCAACGCCCTATACACCTCGCAGCCGGGCGTCTCCAAGCAGATCCGGCTGCTGGAGGAGGAACTGGGCGTGGACATCTTCGTGCGCCAGGGCAAGCGCTTCACCGGCGTCACCGAGCCGGGGCGGGAAGTGCTGAAGATCGCCGAGCGCATGCTGCGCGACCTGGACAACATGCGCGGCGTGGGGGCGGAATTCAGCGCCGAGGCGAGTGGCCGGCTCGGCATCGCCACCACCCACACCCAGGCCCGCTACGTGCTGCCGCCGATCGTCCAGGAGTTCATGCGGCGCCACCCGAAAGTCACGGTGAGCCTGCACCAGGGCAGCCCGACCCAGGTATGCGAGTACGTGCTCTCGGGGGAGGCGGACATCGCCATCGCCACGGAGGCCATCGGCGAATTCGACGAGTTGGTGATGCTGCCCTGCTACCAGTGGAACCGCTGCGTCATCGCGCCGCCCGGCCACCCCATCCTCAAGGTGCGCACCTTGACCCTGGAGGAGATCGCGAAGTACCCGCTCATCACCTACGACTTCGCCTTCACCGGCCGCAGCCAGATCAACAAGGCCTTTGCCGCGCGGGGACTCACGCCCAATGTGGTGCTGACGGCCATCGACGCCGACATCATCAAGACCTATGTGGCGCTGGGCTTAGGCATCGGTCTTGTCGCCTATATGGCCTACGATCCGGCGACCGACCAGGGCTTGCGGGCCCTCGATGCCGCCCACCTCTTCGAGTCGGCCACCACGCGCATCGGCATCCGCCGGAACGCCTACCTGCGCGGCTACGCCTACGACTTCATCGGGCTCTTCGCGCCGCACCTCAGCCGCAAGATGGTGGAGGCGGCGCTGGCGGGGCGGGAGGGGAGCGACGTGGGGTTATAGAAACGCAATGGCCGTTCGTGGTGAGCCTGCCGAACATGAATGGCAGTTGCATGCCGTCCTTGCTAACTTGCTCCTTGGGTGCTAAGGTCTGTCCAGACTAGCCAGAATCAAGGAGTCATCATGGGCAAGACATGGGCATTGCAGGACGCCAAGAACCATTTCAGCGAGGTTGTCGACCGGGCTCTCCAGGACGGTCCGCAGATCGTGACCCGGCACGGGCGGGAGGCGGTGGTGGTCGTTGCCGCCAGCGAGTTTAAGCGGATAACGCAGCCCGAGATCTCCTTGGTCGAGTTCATGCGGAAATCTCCCTTGTACGGCCTGGAAGACCTCGAGTTCGAGCGGGACAAGAGCCTTACCCGAGCGACGACGCTTTGACCTACTTGATCGACACCAACGTTCTGTCCGAACTCCGCCGAAAAGAGCCGAATCCAGGCGTTGCGGAATGGTTTTCGGGACGTTCGGCCTCGGCCCTCTATTTGAGCGTGCTGACCCTTGGGGAGTTGCGCAAGGGGATTGACCGCGTGCCTGATGGCCAACGCCGCCTGAAGTTGCTGGGCTGGCTGGAGTTGGATTTGCCAAGGGTTTTTTCCGGACGAGTGCTTCCTGTGGATGCTCAGGTCGCTGACCGATGGGGGCGCCTGCTGGCGCAGGCGGGGCGGCCTCTTCCGGCGATCGACAGCCTGCTTGCCGCGACGGCTCTTCACCACGACCTATGTCTTGTTACCCGCAATGCGCGGGATTTCGCCTACCCGGGCCTCGATGTGATCGATCCATGGCGTGAATAAGACCATCCGGATCATGGATTGGCTGAGCCGCTGCGGTGGAACTCTTCTTGCCGCCGCATCGATCTTCTGCGGAAGCTCTGTTGCCGCCGATGCCATCGACGGCATTCCGGATGTCGATACGGTTGTCGTCACCGCCGACCGGCCCCGCGCCGAGGATCGGGTCACCCTGTTCGGCGCGGCGGCGGATGCCGCCACGCTTCCCGTATCGACCTCCGTGGTGACGGCGGCGCGGCTGCGCGAACGCCAGCCCGACCGCATCGAGGAGGCGCTGCTGCAGACGGGCACCGTCCTTCCGAGCGTGAGCTCGGCGGGACTCAGCACGTCGCTCAATGCCCGCGGCTTCGATCTGGCTTCGCGTATCCAGTACAACGGCCACGCGGACTTGCAACGGATGTACGTGCGCGACCTGGCCACCGTCGAGCGCATCGAGGTGCTGAAGGGGCCTACATGGCCTCGCTCGGCGTCGGCAGCTTCGGCCTGCGGCGCGTGGAAGCCGACCTGGACTCGCGGGCGGGTTCCGGTACCGAACTGACCGCCAGCGTCGCCAATCTCCTCGACAAGCGCTACGTCGAAGCCCTCACCGCCGCCGACAACATCTACCAGGGCGAGCGCCGGCGCGTCCTGCTGACGCTGTCGCATCGCTGGTAGCGTTGTCGCCCTGGCCGGCGGTGATCCGTTGCGGTATTTCCCTTGAGCCCACCCCGATGTGCCTATATAATGTTCCTACGTTAAGGAGGGCCGAATGAAATCCGTCAGCGTCCGCGACCTGAAGAACAACCCCTCTTCCGCGCTCAAGATGGCGCGCAAGGATCCTGTCGTGGTGACCAGTCGTCACCGTCCGGAAGCCATCCTGGTGCACCTCGACGACGAGAGCCTGCTCGGGGAGCCCGGGGTGCGTACGGCCCTGGCCGTGTCCCTCTACAAGGATGATTGCCTGTCCCTGGGACGGGCGGCCGCGCTGGCCGGCATGGCGCTCGCCGATTTCATGCAGCATGTCTCGCGCCTGGGCATTCCCGTAATCAAAGGGGATCGTGCCTCCCTGCGGGAAGACATGAAGGATCTCGACGCCTGGCTGGCCGCCGCGGCGTGAAAGGACGCCTGGTTCTTTCCGACGCCAGTCCGCTCATCGCCCTTGCCAATGTCGTCGGGTTTGCCTGGCTGAAAGGTCTGTTCGGAGCCGTTTCCCTGACGGAGGAGGTGCGCCGCGAAATCGCGCCGGGGAAGGATCGCCCGGGCGAGCGAGAGATCGACGCCGCCCTGCGGAGCCGCCTGCTGCGGCCGATTGAAGGCAATTGGGCCGAGCCGGCGTTTGCCGAACTCGACGAGGGCGAAGCCAGCACATTGCGCGCGGCGATCCATTTGCGCCGGCCCTGTCTCATCGTCATGGACGAGAAAGCCGGCCGGGCCGTCGCGCGGGACCTGGGTTTCGCCGTTACCGGAACCGCCGGCATCGTGCTCGCGGCCAAGCAGCGCGGCCTCATTCCGGCCGCAAAGCCGGTTTTCGAGGAACTGCTGCGGAAGGATTTCAGGCTCTCGGCGGAACTGATACGGGCGGTGCTGGAGGCGGCCCAAGAGGCGTAGCTGCTGCGCCTACAGCGCCAGCACCCGCACCTTGTACCAGATGCCCGAGAACTGGGGGAAGCACTGCTCCCCGTCGGCGTCGTACATCTTCCAGTTCGACAAGGTGGTGCAGGGCCAGCCCGGGGCGCGGAACGTGACTGAGATCCGGACAACCTCGCCGGGGCGGGCCTCCGGGGAGGGGACGGCGCGGGTTTCCGGGATGAGATTGGCATCGAGCAGCGCCTTAAGGGATCCGTCCGCCTCGAGGCTTGGACCGCAGCCGGGTACGAAATGAGGGGCGTTCCGGCCACGAATTGGTAGCCGTGCGGGCGCTGGAAAAGTTAGAAGCTGCTCACAAGAGGGATGCCGGCCGGGCTTTACTGCCGCGCGTCCTGAATCGCCAGCCCGGGCGGGCCGGCGAGCAGCCGCTCGTCGGCCGTCACCAGCGTCGCCCGGTGGCGCAGGGCGG
>CAYZLI010000134.1:9467-10831 GCA_964479195.1 uncultured Rhodocyclaceae bacterium | reverse complement strand
GCCCCGGCCGCGTCGTTGCGAAAGCGCGCATCGAAGGCGGTGAGATCGAGCTCATGGTCGATGAGGTGGTTCAGCGCGTGTTCGAATGTGCCCGGCAGGAGCTGCCGGGCCAGATCCACGGCCAGAAACCGCGGGCCGGTGTCGATTCTCTTGTAGCGGGCCACGGGCTCCTCCCCAAAGGCATCCCCGGTTGGAGCCTTGATATTCCATTTGGTTCACGGCAGGATGGGGGGAATTTTCTACAGCCTCGTTATGCGC
Organism: uncultured Rhodocyclaceae bacterium; assembly: GCA_964479195.1. Taxonomy (GTDB): domain Bacteria; phylum Pseudomonadota; class Gammaproteobacteria; order Burkholderiales; family Rhodocyclaceae; genus Desulfobacillus. The sequence goes on along the minus strand of CAYZLI010000134.1, from coordinate 10,573 downwards.
CGACCCTTCGCCGCCGCACGCCCCCGAATCTGACCGGCACCGCCCATGAACAACCCGAATCTTGTAGCCCTCGGCTGGGACAACTGGTTTGTAGAGCAAGCCAGTGCCCATTGTGATCCGGCAGCCTCGGCCGCCCGGGTCGCAGCGGTGGACCGCGACCAGTTGCTGTTGCTCAACGAGTCCGGTGCGTTCCGCGCCAGGCTCGCCGGGAAGTTCCTGTATGAGTCGGTGTCTTCGGCGGAGCTGCCTTGTGTGGGCGACTGGGTCTGCGTGGAAAAGTCGCCGGCCGATCAGTTCGGACTGGTGCACGGCGTCCTGGCGCGCAAGACCAGCCTGCGGCGCAAGGCCGCCGGCGAATCGGTCGAATTCCAGATGATTGCGGCGAATGTCGATGTCGTCATCGTCGTGCAGTCCTGTCACTACGACTTCAATCTCAAGCGACTGGAGCGCTACCTGGTCATGGCAAGGGACGGTGAGGCAACGCCCTGTATTCTCCTCACCAAGACCGACCTTGTGGAGCCTTCGGTTGTGGCCGCCCAGGTGGCGCAAATCAGGAGTGCCGGCATCGATGTGCCGGTGCTGACGCTGAGTAATGTCACTCGGGATGGGATGACCGAGTTGCAGGGCGTCCTCGAGTCCGGCAAGACCTATTGTTTTGTCGGCTCCTCGGGTGTCGGCAAGAGCACGCTCATCAACGCGCTGGTCGGCCGCGATGTCATGGAAACGAAAGTGGTCAGCGACACCGGGGAAGGGCGGCATACCACCGTGCGCCGGGAGCTCATCGTTCTGGCAAACGGCGCGATGGTTATCGATAACCCTGGAATGCGCGAGTTCGGGGTGCTGGGTGCCGGCGGCGGAATCGAGGCGAGCTATGCGGATATCATCGCGCGCGCCGGCCACTGCCATTTCCGGGACTGCACGCATACCAATGAGCCAGGCTGCGCTGTTCTGCAGGCCCTGGAGTCTGGTGAAATTGACACGGAGCACTACGAGAATTTCCTCAAGCTGAGGAGGGAGTCCGAGTACTACCATCTGTCCTACGCCGAGAAGCGCAAGAAAGACAAGGATTTTGGCCGGTTCATCAAGTCGGTCAAGAAGGATCTCAA
>CAYZLI010000134.1:7537-9367 GCA_964479195.1 uncultured Rhodocyclaceae bacterium | reverse complement strand
CAGGCGGAGATGGCCACGCCGGAGAACGCCCGCACCCTGGAGTTGCTCGCCGCGCTTTCCCATCAGGCCGACTTCTCCGTCGGCTGCTACTGCGAGGACGAATACCGCTGCCACCGCTCGGTGCTGCGGGCGCTGCTCATCGGAAAGGGCGCGGCGGTCGAAGGGAACGCCGCTGGATTCCCGCTGCCGCGGGAATGACAGATCAGGCCGGCCGGTGGGCGGCGGCGAGGTATTCGCGGCTGCGCATTTCCACCAGGCGGCTGACGGTGCGGTGGAACTCGGCGGCCTGCACGCCCTCGCGGTAGAGCTCGCCGGCCTCGCACTCGGCGGTCATGATGAGCTTCACCCGGTGGTCGTAGAAGACGTCCACCAGCCAGGTGAAGCGGCGCGCCTCGTTGGCCATCTCGCGGCTCATGCGTGGGATGCCCGAAAGGAAGACGGTGTGGTAGCGGCGGGCGATGTCCAGGTAGTCGTTTTGCGAACGCGGCCCGCCGCAGAGGGTGGCGAAGTCGAACCAGATGACGCCGATGGCGCGGCGCTGCACCGGCAGTTCGCGCCCCAGCACTTGCACCGGGCGGGCATGGCCCTCGCCGCCGGCCAGCTCGCGGAAGGCGGCATCGAGCCGGCGCTCGCCCGCCTCGTCGGCGGGCACGTGATAGACCTCCACCTTTTCCAGGGCGCGCAGGCGGTAGTCGATGCCGCCGTCCACCTCGATCACGTCCAGCCTGTCCTTCAGCAGGGCGATGGTGGGCAGGAAGTTGTGCCGCTGCAGCCCGTGGGGATAAAGGCCGTCGGGGGGGTAGTTGGAGGTGAGGCAGAACACCACGCCGCGCTCGAACAGGGCCTCCAGGAGCCGGCCGAGGATCATGGCGTCGGCGATGTCGGAGACGTGCAACTCGTCGAAGCACATGAGCCGCGTCTGCCGACTGATGCGCTCGGCGACTTTGAGCAGCGGATCGGGCTCGTCCTTGAACTGGCGCAGGCTCTCGTGCACCTCGCGCATGAAGGCGTGGAAGTGCACGCGCCGCTTGCGCTGGTAGGGCAGGGTATCGAAGAAGCAGTCCATGAGCAGGCTCTTGCCCCGGCCCACGCCGCCCCAGAGATAGACGCCGCGGGGCAGGGGCGGATGCACCACCAGCTTGCGGAACTTCGTGCGCCGCGCGTGCTTGAAGGCGACGAGCTCGTCGTAGAGGCGCTGCAGGCGCTCGGCGGCCGCGGCCTGGGCGGCGTCCGGCACGATATGGCGCGCGAAGAACTGGACGTCCAGGGCGCGCAGCATGCCTTGTTGCTGGGGGCGGGAAGCTGCGGATGTCATTGGGGGTAAATTTTACCGCGGGGATTCCATTCGGTCTTCGACGGGCTCAGACCGAACGGTGCAATTGCTGTCGGACTCGAGGTAATCGGTCATTTCAAGCGCCGTTCGTGGTGAGCCTGTCGAACCATGAACGGCGCGAACCACCTTATCCACTTTCCCTGCCCCTGCCCCGGGCCAGCTTTGAGACCTCCTCCCAGTCTCCACGAATCATTGCTTCCTTCTTCTTACGGCTCCAGCCTTTGATTTGGCGCTCGGCTGCCAGTGCTTCCTCGCGGGTGGCGCACTCCTGGGAAAACACCAATTCGACGGGCTTGCGAGTTGCCGTGTAGCCGTCGATGTCGCCGCCCTGGTGCTGGGCGATCCGGTAGTCGAGATTATCGGTATGGCCGGTGTAATAGGAACCGTCGGAGCAGCGGAGGATGTAGACCCAGAACGCCATTACCGTGCCAGCCGTAGAGAGTCCCACTCGTCCTTCGACAAGCTCAGGACGAGCGGGAATTCACGCAACCGTTCGC
>CAYZLI010000134.1:0-7437 GCA_964479195.1 uncultured Rhodocyclaceae bacterium | reverse complement strand
CGGGAATTCACGCAACCGTTCGCTCCGGGCTTGTCGAACTATGAGCGGGCCTTAAGCGCAACCGTTCGCCCTGAGCCTGTCGAAGGGCGAACCGCGATCCGGCGAATCAGAAATGCAGCGACCGCTTGTCCACGGCGAGCGCCGCTTCGTGCATCGCTTCCGACAGGGTCGGGTGGGCGTGCACGATGCGGGCGAGGTCCTCCGAGCTGGCGTGGAATTCCATGGCCACCACGGCTTCCGAGATGAGCTCCGAGGCGTTGGTGCCGATGACGTGCACGCCGAGGATGCGGTCGGTCCTGGCGTCGGCCAGCATTTTGACGAAGCCGGTGGTGTCGCCCTGGCCCAGGGCGCGGCCGTTGGCGGCGAAGGGGATCTGGCCGGCGCGGTACTCGATGCCGGCGGCCTTCAACTGGCTCTCGGTCTTGCCCACCCAGGCGATCTCGGGATGGGTGTAGATGACCCAGGGCACGGCGTCGTAATTGACATGGCCGGCCTGGCCGGCGATGAGCTCGGCCACCATAACGCCCTCCTCCATGCCCTTGTGGGCGAGCATGGGGCCGCGCACCACGTCGCCCACCGCCCAGACGTTGGGCAGGTTGGTGCGGCAGTGCTCGTCCACGGCGATGCGCCCGCGCTCGTCGAGCTGCAGGCCCACGGTCTCGCAGCCCAGGCCGTCGGTGCAGGGCGCGCGGCCGACGGAGACGATGAGCTTGTCGCATTCCAGGGCGTAGGCCTCGTCGCCCGCTTCGTACTCGACGCGCACGCCCTTCTTGCCGGTGGTGACGCCGCTGATCTTCGCGCCCAGCCGGATGTCCAGGCCCTGCTTCTGGGTGAAGACCTTCCAGGCCTCCTTGGCCACGGCCGGATCGGCGGCGGCGAGGAACTCGGGCATGGCCTCCAGGATGGTCACCTGGGCGCCGACGCGCTTCCAGACGCTGCCCAGCTCCAGGCCGATGACGCCGGCGCCGATGACGCCCAGGCGCTTGGGCACGGACTCGAAGGCGAGCGCCCCGGCGTTGTCGCAGATCAGCTTGTTGTCGATGGGGATGCCGTCCAGCTCGCGCGGCTTGGAGCCGGTGGCGACGATGACATGCTTGGCCAGCACCACCTCGCCGCCCGCCTCCACCTCCCAGCCGTCGGTGCGCCCGCCCACGAACCGGCCGTGGCCGGGCAGCAGCGTGACCTTGTTCTTCTTGAACAGGGCCTTGATGCCGGCGGTGAGCTGGGTGACGATGTTCTCCTTGCGCTTGACCATCGTCTTGACGTCGATCTTCACGGCCTCGGCGACGATGCCGTGCATGACAAAGGAGTGGTTGGCCTGCTCGAAGAGCTCGGAGGACTGCAGCAGCGCCTTGGAGGGGATGCAGCCGACGTTGAGGCAGGTGCCCCCCAGGCGCACCTCGCCCTTGGGATCCGCGTAGGCTTCGGACTCGATGCAGGCACTGGAGAAGCCGAGCTGCGCGGCGCGGATGGCGGCGACGTAACCTCCCGGGCCGCCGCCGATGACGACGACGTCGAATTGTTTGGCCATGTTGTTGTTGGCTCCCTTAGATGTCGAGCAGCAGCCGGGCCGGGTCTTCCAGCGCTTCCTTCATGGTCACCAGCCCCAGCACCGCCTCGCGCCCGTCGATGATGCGGTGGTCGTAGGACAGGGCGAGGTAGTTGATGGGGCGGATGACGATCTGGCCGTTCTCCACCACCGGGCGGTCCTTGGTGGCGTGGATGCCGAGGATGGCCGACTGGGGCGGGTTGATGATGGGCGTGGAAAGCATGGAGCCGAACACGCCGCCGTTGGAGATGGAGAAGGTGCCGCCGGTGAGCTCCTCGAGGGAGAGCTTGCCGTCCTTGGCCTTGGCGCCGAACTCGGCGATCTTCTTCTCGATGTCGGCGAGCGACATCTGGTCGGCGTCGCGCAGGATGGGCACCACCAGGCCGCGCGGGCTGCCCACGGCGATGCCGATGTCGAAGTAGCCGTGATAGACGATGTCGTTGCCGTCCACCGAGGCGTTGAGCACCGGGTATTTCTTCAGTGCCGCCACCGCCGCCTTGACGAAGAAGGACATGAAGCCGAGCTTGACGCCGTGCTCCTTCTCGAACTTGTCCTTGTACTTGTTGCGCAGCTCCATCACCGGGGCCATGTTCACCTCGTTGAAGGTGGTCAGGATGGCGGCGGTGGACTGGGACTGCACCAGGCGCTCGGCGATGCGGGCGCGCAGGCGGCTCATGGGCACGCGCTGCTCGGGGCGGTCGGCGAGGATGGCTTCGACGTTGACCGGAGCGGGCGGCTGGACGAGGGCGAGCTTGGGCGCGGCGGGGGCCGGGGCCGCCGCGGGCGCCGTGGTGGGCCGCTCCGCGTGGGCGATGACGTCGGCCTTGGTGACGCGCCCGCCGCGGCCCGTGCCTTCGATGGGCGCGCCGGCGAGGCCCTTCTCCTCGATCAGCTTGCGTGCCGCGGGCATGGCTGCGGCGGCGGCGGGCGCGGGCGCGGACTTGGCCGGGGCGCCGGCCGCGGCCGGCGGCGCGCTTGGCGCGGCCGTTCCTCTTTTCGCCGCAGACGCGGCAGCGGCGACAGCCGCCTTCGCTTCGGTGTCGATCTGGGCGATCACTTCGCCCGAGACCACCGGGTCGCCGTTGAGCTTGATGAGCTTCACCAGCACGCCCGCCTCGGGCGCCGGCAACTCCAGCACCACCTTGTCGGTCTCGATGTCGATGAGGTTCTCGTCGCGGGCGACCGCCTCGCCTTCCTTCTTGTGCCAGGAGACCAGGGTCGCCTCGGCGACGGACTCGGACAGTTGGGGGACTTTCACTTCTATCAGCATGGCTTCTCCGTGCGTTCGCTGTCAGGCCGGGTTCACAGCTTGCCCAGGGCCTGGTTGACCAATTCCTTCTGCTGCTCGTTGTGCTTGGCGTAGTAGCCCACCGCCGGGGAGGCCGCCGGCGGCCGGCCGGCGAAGTGCAGGGTCTGCTTGGCGGTGAGCCCCCGCTGGAAGCGGTGGCGCGAGGCGAACCAGGCGCCCTGGTTGCGGGGCTCCTCCTGGCACCAGACGACCTCCTTCGCATTCGGGTATTTCTTCATCTCGGCCTGGAACGCGGCATCCGGGAAGGGGTAGAGCTGCTCGACGCGGATGATGGCCATGTTGTCCAGCTTGCGCTCGCGGCGCGCGGCGAGCAGGTCGTAGTACACCTTGCCGGCGCAGACGATGACGCGGGTCACCTTCTTGGCGTCGAGCGCCTCGATCTCGCCGATCACCGTGCGGAACACGCCCTCGGCCAGCTCGGCGAGCGGCGACGCCGCATCCTTGTGGCGCAGGAGCGACTTCGGGCTCATGACGATGAGGGGCTTGCGGCACTGGCGCAGCATCTGCCGGCGCAGCGCGTGGAAGATCTGGGCCGGCGTGGAGGGCACGCAGACCTGCATGTTCTGCTCGGCGGCGAGCTGCATGTAGCGCTCCAGGCGGGCCGAGGAGTGCTCCGGCCCCTGCCCTTCGTAGCCGTGCGGCAGCAGCATGACCAGGCCGGAGAGCCGGCCCCACTTGGCCTCGCCCGAGGCGATGAACTGGTCGATGACCACCTGGGCGCCGTTGGCGAAGTCGCCGAACTGGGCCTCCCAGATGGTCAGCTCGTTGGGTTCCGCGGTGGAATAGCCGTACTCGAAGCCGAGCACCGCTTCTTCGGAGAGCACCGAGTCGATGACGATGAAGGGGGCCTGGCTCTCCTGCAGGTGCTGCAGGGGCACCCAGGTGCCGGCGTCCCAGCGCTCGCGGTTCTGGTCGTGCAGCACCGCGTGGCGATGGAAGAAGGTGCCGCGGCCGCAGTCCTCGCCGGACAGGCGCACGCCGTAGCCGGCCACCAGCAGGGTGGCGTAGGCCAGGTTCTCGGCCATGCCCCAGTCCAGCGCCAGGCGCCCCTCGCCCATGGCGCGGCGATCGTCCATGATCTTCTTCACGCGGGAGTGCAGGGTGAAGCTGGCCGGCACGTCGGTGAGGCGCTGGGACAGGCGCTTCAGTTCGTCCAGGGGCACGCGGCTATCGCACTCGTCGGTGTATTTCTGGCCGATGAAGGGCGTCCAGTCCACCGCGTGCTCGCGCTTGTGGCTGGTGAGCACCGGGCCGGTGGCCAGGCGCCCCTCGTCCAGGGCGGCGCGGTAGTCCTTGATCATCTGCTCGGGCTCGTCGGCCTGCACCACGCCCTGGGCCACCAGGCGGTCGGCGTAGAGCCTGCGCGTGCCGGGATGGGCGTTGACCTTCTTGTACATGAGGGGCTGGGTGACCATCGGCTCGTCCTGCTCGTTGTGGCCCAGCTTGCGGAAGCAGATGAGGTCCACGACGATGTCGCGGCGGAACTCCTGGCGGAACTCCATGGCCAGTTGCGTGACGAAGGCCACGGCCTCGGGGTCGTCGCCATTGACGTGGAACACCGGCGCGTCGACCATCTTGAAGAGGTCCGTGCAGTAGAGGGAGGAACGGTAGTCGCGCGGGTCCGAAGTGGTGAAACCGATCTGGTTGTTGATGACAATGTGCACCGTGCCGCCCGTGCCGTAGCCGCGGGTCTGGGAGAAGTTGAGCATCTCCTGGTTCACGCCCTGGCCGGCCACGGCGGCGTCGCCGTGGATGAGCACCGGCAGCACCTGGGCGCCGGTCTTGTCGCCGCGGCGGCGCTGGCGCGCGTACACCGAGCCCTCGACCACCGGGTTGACGATCTCCAGGTGGGAGGGGTTGAAGGCGAGCGTCAGGTGCACCGGGCCGCCCGGCGTCGCCACGTCGGAGGAAAAGCCCTGGTGGTACTTCACGTCGCCGGCGGCGAGGTGCTCGTGGTGCTTGCCTTCGAACTCGGAGAAGAGCTCCTTGGGCGACTTGCCCAGGGTGTTCACGAGCACGTTCAGGCGCCCGCGGTGGGCCATGCCGATGACGATCTCCTGCACGCCCAGGGTGCCGGCCACCCTGAGCAGCTCATCCAGGGCGACGATGGCGGTCTCGCCGCCTTCCAGGGAAAAGCGCTTCTGGCCCACGTAGCGAGTGTGCAGGTACTTCTCCATGGTCTCGGCGGCCGTAACCCGCTCGAGCAGGCGCTTCTGCTGCTCGGGCGCGTAGCGGGGCGTGGCGCGGATCGGCTCCAGGCGCGCCTGGATCCAGCGTTTCTGCGCCGTGTCGGAGATGTACATGTACTCGGCGCCGATGGTGCCGCAGTAGGTCTGGCGCAGGGCTTCGAGGATCTCCCGCAGCGTCGCCTGCTCCGGGCCGAAGGCGAAGCTGCCGGTGTTGAAGGCCTGGCCGAGGTCGGCCTCGGTGAAGCCGTAGTGGGCCGGGTCGAGCTCGGCGATGGCCGGGCGCTCCGTGCGCTTCAGCGGATCGAGCTGGGCCCAGCGGTTGCCCTGGAAGCGGTAGGCGTTGATGAGCTGCAGCACGGCGACCTGCTTGCGGTCGCCCGCCACGGCGGCGGCGGGGCGCAGCAGGCCCTGCTTGGCGCGCTGGGCGAAGGAGGCCACGATCGGCGCATGGGCCACGTCCCGGGCGTTGGCGCTGCCTGAGCCGGGCAGGTTCTGCAGCCGGTCGAAGTAATCGCGCCAGGTGTCGGACACCGCGGCGGGGTTTTCCAGGTAGGACTCGTAGAGCTCTTCGATGAAGGGCGCGTTGGCGCCGAAGAGATAGGAGTTGCCGAGCATCTGTTTCATGGGGGTCATGACAGCAATCTCAGTGAGGGGTTAAAGCGCCCGAAACCGTTCATGGTTCGACGAGCTCACCACGAACGGCTGCGGGAATGACCGTTCGCCCTGAGCGTGTCGAAGGGCTCACCACGAACGGCTGCGAGAATGACCGTTCGCCCTGAGCTTGTCGAAGGGAGGACGGTCATTCGTTGGTCGTTCTCAGCGCTTGTCCATCGGCGGCACGGCGCGCGGCGTCGCGCCGGTAAAGAGCTGGCGCGGCCGGCCGATTTTCTGCTCGGGGTCGGCGATCATCTCGTTCCACTGGGCGATCCAGCCCACGGTGCGCGCCATGGCGAAGATGCCGGTGAAGAGCTGGGTCGGGATGCCGAGCGCCCGCTGCACGATGCCGGAGTAGAAGTCCACGTTCGGGTAGAGCTTCTTCGACACGAAGTAGTCGTCCTCAAGGGCGATCCTCTCCAGTTCGATGGCCAGCTTGAACAGGCGGTCGTTGTGCAGGCCCAGCTCGTCGAGCACTTCGTGGCAGGTTTCGCGCATGAGCTTGGCGCGCGGGTCGAAGTTCTTGTACACGCGGTGGCCGAAGCCCATCAGCTTGAAGGAATCGTTCTTGTCCTTGGCCCGCTTGATGTACTCGCCGACGCGGGAGACATCGCCGATCTCCTCCAGCATCTGCAGGCAGGCCTCGTTGGCGCCGCCGTGGGCCGGTCCCCAGAGGCAGGCGATGCCCGAGGAGATGCAGGCGAAGGGGTTGGCGCCGGAGGAGCCGGCCAGGCGCACCGTCGAGGTGGAGGCGTTCTGCTCGTGGTCGGCATGCAGGATGAGGATGCGGTCCAGGGCGCGCACCAGCACGGGGTTCGGCTCGTACTTCTCGCAGGGCGTGGCGAACATCATGTACATGAAGTTGGCCGTATACGAGAGCTCGTTGCGCGGATACATGAAGGGCTGGCCCAGGCCGTACTTGTAGGCCATGGCGACGATGTTGGGCAGCTTGGCGATCAGGCGGTGCGCCGAGATGTCCCGGTGATACTGGTCCGACACGTCCATGGCGTCGTGGTAGAAGGCGGAGAGCGCGCCGACCACGCCGACCAGCACGGCCATCGGATGCGCGTCGCGGCGGAAGCCGGAGTAGAAGCGGATCAACTGCTCGTGCACCATCGTGTGGCGCTTGATGATGTTGTCGAACTCTTCCTTCTCCTGGGCGTTGGGCAGCTCGCCCTTGAGGATCAGGTAGGCCACCTCCATGAAGTCGCACTGGTGCGCCAACTGCTCGATGGGGTAGCCGCGGTAGAGCAGCACGCCGGCGTCGCCGTCGATGTAGGTAATGGCCGACTTGCAACTGGCCGTGGACATGAAGCCGGGGTCGAAGGTGAACATCCCGGTCTTGGCGTACAACTGGCGGATGTCGATCACGTCCGGGCCGATCGACCCGGCATAGATCGGAAGCTCCACCGACTTGCCGTCGACCGTGAGAGTAGCGTTGCGTTGAGAGTCCATGGTTGCGTCCCCAGCGTTAAGTTGCCAAACGAATGTCGATGCCGGCCCCGGTCCTACTCGGCGGCGCGCAGCAGCGCGACCATCGCCGCCAGCCGCGGCTCCGGGCACTCCCGGCGCCGGGTGAACAGCGCGAAGAGGTCGGTATCGTCGTACTTCAACAGCTCCTCGAACGCTTCGAGCTGGCCGGCCGTCAGCGTTGCGAGATGCGTGTCCAAAAACCGCCCGAGCACGAGGTCCAGCTCGAGCATGCCGCGCCGGCAGTTCCAGCGCAGGCGCCTTTC
>CAYZLI010000133.1:9697-10921 GCA_964479195.1 uncultured Rhodocyclaceae bacterium | reverse complement strand
CCTGCGACAACATCTATTTCGTCGGCATGATGGGCGCGGGCAAGACGACGATCGGTCGGCAGCTCGCGCGGCACCTGAAAAAGCGCTTCGTGGACTGCGACCACGAGATCGAGGCGCGCACCGGCGTCCGCATCCCGGTGATCTTCGAGATCGAGGGGGAACCGGGCTTCCGCCGGCGGGAAGCCGAGGTGCTGCACCAACTGACGGGCGAGCGGGACATGGTGCTGGCCACGGGCGGCGGCGTGGTGCTGGACCCGGCCAACCGGGCCCGGCTGGCGCAAACGGGGCTGGTCGTCTATCTGAGCGTGCCGCCGGTGGAACTGTTCGAGCGCACGAAGCGGGACCGCAACCGGCCGCTGCTCCAGGTGGCCGACCCGCAGGCGAAGGTCAACGAGCTTTACGCCCAGCGCGACCCGCTCTACCGGGGGATCGCCGACGTGGTGATCGAGGGCGGCGGCCGCAGCCCCGCCCAGGTGGTGCGGCTGCTCGAAGAGGAAATAGGAAAGCGATGCAAACCCTGAACGTGGCGCTCGGCAGCCGGGCCTATCCCATCCATATCGGCGCCGGCCTGCTCGGCCGCCCGGAGCTCCTCCTGGCGCACTTGAAGGTGCCGCGGGTGGCCGTCGTCACCAACGAAACCGTGGCGCCCCTCTACCTGGCGGCGTTGGCCGCACCGCTGCGCGGCGCCGGCGTGCAGGTGACCGAGATCGTCCTGCCCGACGGCGAGCAGCACAAGAACTGGCAGACCCTGAACCGCATCTTCGACGCACTGCTGGAAAACCGCTGCGAGCGCGCCACCACGGTCATCGCCCTGGGCGGGGGCGTGATCGGCGATCTCACCGGCTACGCGGCGGCGAGCTACCAGCGGGGCGTGCCCTTCATCCAGGTGCCCACCACCCTGCTCGCCCAGGTCGATTCCTCCGTGGGCGGCAAGACCGGCATCAACCATCCCCTCGGCAAGAACATGATCGGCGCCTTCTACCAGCCGCGCCTGGTGCTGGCCGACACCGACACCCTGAAAACGCTGCCGGACCGGGAGCTCTCGGCCGGCCTGGCGGAGGTGATCAAGTACGGCCTCATCCGCGACCCGGCCTTCTTCGAGTGGCTGGAAGACAACATGGAGCGGCTGCTGGCGCGGGATGAGGAGGCGCTCACTTACGCCATCGGGCGCTCCTGTGCGAACAAGGCGGAAGTGGTCGCCGCCGATGAGACCGAGGCCGGGGT
>CAYZLI010000133.1:0-9597 GCA_964479195.1 uncultured Rhodocyclaceae bacterium | reverse complement strand
GCTCCTGTGCGAACAAGGCGGAAGTGGTCGCCGCCGATGAGACCGAGGCCGGGGTACGCGCGCTGCTCAACCTGGGGCATACCTTCGGCCATGCCGTCGAAGCGGGCCTGGGCTACGGCGAGTGGCTGCACGGGGAGGCGGTGGCCGCCGGCACGGTGATGGCCGCCGAGCTTTCCCGGCGCCTGGGCTGGCTTGCCTCGTCCGCCGTCGACCGGGTCGTCGCGCTCCTGCGCCGCGCCGGTCTGCCCACCTCGGGCCCGGCGCTGGGCGCCGACCGCTACCTGGAGCTCATGGCCCTGGACAAGAAGGTGTCCGCCGGCAAGCTGCGCCTGGTCCTGCTGGAAGCCATCGGCCGCGGCGTGATCTACGGCGAGGCCGCGGAGGCGGACATCCGCGCCGCCATCGACGCCTGCTGCCGGGGTTGATGCGGCGATGTTCGACCTGGCTCCCTACGCGGTCTGCGAGGCCTGCTCCCGCGGCCGCCAGCATGCCGAGCCCACGCCCACCGCCCGCAGCGAGTTCCAGCGGGACCGGGACCGGGTCGTGCATTCGACCGCCTTCCGCCGCCTGGAGTACAAGACCCAGGTCTTCGTCAACCACGAAGGCGACCTTTTCCGCACCCGTCTCACCCATAGCATCGAGGTGGCCCAGATCGCCCGCACCCTGGCCCGGGCGCTCGCGCTCAACGAGGACCTGGCGGAGGCCATCGCGCTCGCCCACGACCTGGGCCATACCCCCTTCGGCCATGCCGGGCAGGACGCGCTCAACGCCTGCATGGCCGACCATGGCGGCTTCGAACACAATCTTCAGAGTCTCCGCACGGTGGATCTGCTGGAGGAGCGCTATGGCGCCTTCGACGGGCTGAACCTCACCTACGAGACCCGCGAGGGCATCCTCAAGCACTGCTCGCCGAAGAAGGCGCCCGAACTGGGCGAGCTGGGCCGGCGCTTCCTGGAGGGCACCCAGCCCTCCCTGGAGGCCCAGCTCTGCAACCTCGCCGACGAGATCGGCTACAACAACCACGACGTGGACGACGGCCTGCGCTCCGGGCTCATCACCGCGGAGCAGCTCGAGGAAGCGGGGATCTGGACCCGCCATGTGGCCCAGGTGCGCCGCGAGTACCCGCAGATTGCCGGCCGCCGCCTGATCCACGAGACCGTCCGGCGCATGATCAACACCCTGGCCGTGGATCTCATCGAGGAGACGCGGGGCAACCTCGCCCGGGCGGGCGTGGCGACCCTGGACGACGTACACCGGGCCGGCCCGCTGGCCGCCTTCTCCGGCGCCATGCTGGCCGAGCACCGGGAGCTGAAGCACTTCCTGCGCGTGAACCTCTACCAGCACTACCAGGTGCTGCGCATGACCAACAAGGCGCGGCGCATCATCGCCGACCTCTTCGGCGCCTTCATGGACGACCCCCGGCTGCTGCCGCCCCAGTACCAGGAGATGGCCCGCCGGGACAAGCCGCGGGCCATCGCCGACTACGTCGCCGGCATGACCGACCGCTATGCCATACGCGAACATCGGCGCCTGTTCGCGGTCGGCGAGATATAAGTCCCCTCAATAACCTTTCCGAACATATCCTTATTGAAGCGGCCGCGGTTTGGCGGTATATTTCCCGGTTCGCCCGAAAGGCTTCCATGAAGCCGGCCCGCCCACGTGTGCGCCGGCTTTTTTACCGCCGCCCGTTGCCGTGCGGCGCTGATTGAGTGTCGAGGAATTTGAGATGGTCCTCCCCGCGAAACAGGGTCTCTACGACCCCGCCAACGAACATGACGCGTGCGGCGTGGGTTTCGTCGTGCACATCAAGAACCAGAAGAGCCACGCCATCGTCGAGCAGGGCCTCCGGATCCTGATGAATCTGGAGCACCGCGGCGCCACGGGCTACGACCCGCTGCTGGGCGACGGGGCCGGCATCCTGATCCAGGTGCCGGACGCTTTCTTCCGCGCCGAACTGGCCAAGCAGGGCGTCAGCCTGCCGACGGCCGGCGAGTACGGCGCGGGCATGGTTTTCCTGCCCCAGGACGCGGCGCAGCGCTGCGCCTGCGAGCAGGAGATCGAGCGGGCCGTGAAGGCCGAAGGCCAGGTGCTGCTCGGCTGGCGCGACGTGCCCCGGGACAACCGCGGCCTGGCCGAGGCGGCCAAGGCCATCGAGCCGGTCGTGCGCCAGGTCTTCATCGGCGCGGGTCCGGGCGTCAAGGACACGGACGCCCTGGAGCGCAAGCTCTACATCATCCGCAAGGAATCCGGCCACGCCATCCAGGCCCTGAAGCTTTCCCAGGGCAAGATGTTCTACGTGCCTTCGCTTTCGGCCCGCACCATCGTCTACAAGGGCATGCTCCTGGCCAACCAGGTGGGGGAGTACTTCCTCGACCTGCGCGACCCGCGCCTGGTGACGGCGCTCGCCCTGGTGCACCAGCGCTTCTCCACCAACACCTTCCCCACCTGGGACCTGGCCCACCCGTTCCGCCTGATCGCCCACAACGGCGAGATCAACACCCTGCGCGGCAACGTGAACTGGATCCGGGCGCGCCAGCAGGCCATTTCCTCGCCGGTGCTGGGCGAGGACCTGAAGAAGGTCTGGCCGCTGATCTACGACGGCCAGTCCGACTCGGCCTCCTTCGACAACGCCCTGGAACTGCTGGTGATGGGCGGCTACTCCCTCGCCCACGCCATGATGCTGCTCATCCCCGAGGCCTGGGCCGGCAACCCCCTCATGGACGAGGAGCGGCGCGCCTTCTACGAATACCACGCCGCCATGATGGAGCCCTGGGACGGTCCGGCCGCGGTGGCCTTCACCGATGGCCGCCAGATCGGCGCGACGCTGGACAGGAACGGCCTGCGCCCGGCCCGTTATCTCGTCACCGACGACGACATGGTGGTGATGTCCTCCGAGATCGGCGTGCTGCCCATCGCCGAGGAGCGCATCGTCAAGAAATGGCGCCTGCAGCCGGGCAAGATGTTCCTCATCGACCTGGAGCAAGGCCGCATCATCGACGACGTGGAGCTGAAGCAGAGCCTGTCCTCCGCCAAGCCCTACCGGGAGTGGATCGAGAAGTCCCGCTATTTCCTGGCGCATCTCCCGGCTGTGGACGGCGAACAGGCCCTGATGGCGCCGCTGCTCGACACCCAGCAGGCCTTCGGCTACACCCAGGAAGACCTCAAGTTCATCCTGCAGCCCATGGCCACCGCCGGCGAGGAGGCGATCGGCTCCATGGGCACGGACTCGGCCCTGCCGGTGCTCTCCGACAAGCCGAAGCCGCTGTATGCCTACTTCAAGCAGCTCTTCGCCCAGGTGACGAACCCGCCGATCGACCCGATCCGCGAAGAGATCGTCATGTCGCTCACCTCCTTCATCGGGCCGAAGCCCAACCTCCTGGGCGTGAACGACAAAGCGGATGAGACGAATCCGCCCCTGCGCCTGGAAGTGACCCAGCCGGTGCTCGCCAACGAGGAACTCGCCAAGCTGGTGGAGATCGACAGGCTCACCGGCAAGCGCTTCCGTTCGCTGGTGCTGGACATCACCTACCCGGCCAGGCAAGGGGCGGCCGGCATGGAAAAGGCCATGGCCGCCCTGTGCGAGAAGGCCGAGAAGGCCGTGGCCAAGTACAACGTGCTGATCCTCTCCGACCGGGCCGTCTCCCAGGACCGCCTGGCGATCCCGGCGCTCCTGGCCTGCTCCGGCGTGCACCACCACCTGGTACGCAAGGGCCTGCGCACCAGCGCCGGCCTGGTGGTGGACACCGGCTCGGCGCGGGAAGTGCACCATTTCGCCCTGCTCGCCGGCTACGGCGCCGAGGCGGTCTGCCCCTGGCTGGTCCTGGAGACCCTGGCCGAGATCGCGCCGACCCTGTCCGGCAACGTGGAGGCGAAGGAAGCCAAGAAGCGCTTCATCAAGGCCATCAACAAGGGCCTGCTCAAGGTGATGTCCAAGATGGGCATCTCCACCTACCAGTCCTATTGCGGCGCCCAGATCTTCGAGGCGGTGGGCCTCAACTCGGCCTTCGTCGAGAAATACTTCACCGGCACCGCCAGCACGGTGCAGGGCATCGGCCTGGCCGAAGTGGCCGAAGAGGCGACGCGGACCCACAAGGATGCCTTCGGCGACAGCCCGATCCTCGCCAACATGCTGGAGGCCGGCGGCGAATACGCCTGGCGCGTGCGCGGCGAGGAGCACGTGTGGACGCCGGATTCCATCGCCAAGCTGCAGCACGCCACCCGCACCGGCCGGTACGAAACCTACAAGGAATACGCGAAGCTCATCAACGACCAGATCCGGCGCATGATGACCCTGCGCGGCCTGTTCGAGATCAAGCCCGCCGGCGCGCCCGTGCCCCTGGAGGAAGTGGAGCCGGCCAAGGAGATCGTCAAGCGCTTCGCCACCGGCGCCATGTCGCTCGGCTCCATCTCCACCGAGGCGCATACCACGCTCGCCATCGCCATGAACCGCATCGGCGGCAAGTCCAACACCGGCGAGGGCGGCGAGGACGCGGTGCGCTATCAGCCCGTCGAGGGCGACACGACGCTCGCTTCCCTGATCGGCAAGTCCCGCGTCGAGGCGGACATCCCGCTCAAGGCCGGCGACTCGCTGCGCTCCAAGATCAAGCAGGTGGCCTCCGGCCGCTTCGGCGTCACGGCGGAATATCTTGCCAGCGCCGACCAGATTCAGATCAAGATGGCACAAGGGGCCAAGCCCGGCGAGGGCGGCCAGTTGCCCGGCCACAAAGTGTCGGAGTACATCGCCGCGCTGCGCTTCTCCGTGCCCGGCGTCGGCCTCATCTCGCCACCGCCCCACCACGACATCTATTCCATCGAGGACCTGGCCCAGCTCATCCATGACCTGAAAAACGCCAACCCGCAGGCCTCCATCTCCGTGAAGCTGGTTTCGGAAGTGGGCGTGGGCACGGTGGCGGCGGGCGTGTCGAAGGCCAAGGCCGACCACGTCACCATCTCCGGCTTCGACGGCGGCACGGGCGCCTCGCCCATCTCCTCCATCAAGCACGCCGGCACGCCCTGGGAGCTGGGACTGGCGGAGACGCAGCAGACCCTGGTGCTCAACCGCCTGCGCGGGCGCATCGCCGTGCAGGTGGACGGCCAGATGAAGACCGGCCGCGATGTGCTGATCGGCGCGCTGCTGGGTGCCGACGAGTTCGGCTTCGCCACGGCGCCGCTGGTGGTCGAAGGCTGCATCATGATGCGCAAGTGCCACCTCAACACCTGCCCGGTGGGGGTGGCCACGCAGGATCCCGCGCTGCGCAAGAAATTCACCGGCGAGCCCGAGCATGTGGTGAACTTCTTCTTCTTCGTCGCCGAGGAAGTGCGCGAGCTCATGGCCCGGATGGGCGTGCGCAAGTTCGACGAGCTGATCGGGCGCAGCGACCTGCTCGACATACGGGCGGGCATCGACCACTGGAAGGCCAAGGGTCTCGACTTCAGCCGCATCTTCGCCCGGCCGGACCTGCCGGCCGAAGTGGCGCGCCACAACTGCGAGGAGCAGGACCATGGTCTCGCCCGGGCGCTGGACCACCAGCTCATCGCCAAGGCCAAGCCGGCCCTGGAGCGGGGCGAGAAAGTGGTGATCGAAACGCCCGTGCGCAACGTGAACCGCACCGTGGGCACCATGCTGTCCCACGAGGTCGCCAAGCGCTATGGCCATGCCGGCCTGCCGGACGACACCATCCACATCAAGCTCGCCGGCACCGCCGGCCAGAGCTTCGGCGCCTTCCTGGCCAAGGGCATTACGCTGGAGCTCACGGGCGAGGCCAACGACTACGCCGGCAAGGGCCTGTCGGGCGGGCGCATCGTCGTCACCCCGCCGGCGGCCTTCCGCGGCACGCCGGAGGAGAACATCATCGTCGGCAACACCGTGCTCTACGGGGCGATTGCCGGCGAGTGCTTCTTCCGCGGCGTCGCGGGCGAGCGCTTCGCCGTGCGCAACTCCGGCGCCACGGCGGTGGTCGAGGGCCTGGGCGACCACGGCTGCGAGTACATGACGGGCGGCACGGTGGTCGTGATCGGCCAGACCGGCCGCAACTTTGCCGCGGGCATGAGCGGCGGCGTGGCCTACGTGCTGGACGAGCAGGGCGACTTCGAGAAGCGCTGCAACCTCTCCATGGTCGCCCTGGAGCCCGTGCCGGAGGAAGAGGAAGCCAGCGAGACCGGCGAGGTGGAGTCCCACGGCAAGGTGGATGTGCGCCACCTGGGCCGCGCCGACGACGAGCTGTTGCGCTCCCTCATCGAGAAGCACGCGCGCCATACCGGCAGCGCCCGCGCCCGCATGATCCTGGACAACTGGGACCGCTACCGCACCAAGTTCGTCAAGGTCATGCCGAACGAGTATCGCCGCGCCTTGAAGGAGATGGCGGCACAGCAGAAGCAGCTGGAGGCAGCGTGATGGATTGCAACCGCAGAAACCCTCACCCCCAACCCCTCTCCCTGGAAGGGCGAGGGGAGCGTTGTGGCGCTGCGCGCGAAAATCGGCTGGGACGGGAGGCTGCCTGAGATGGGCAAGATTACCGGATTCATGGAATACCAGCGCCTCGCCGAGGCCCACGACCTGAAGGAAAAGCGCGTCAAGCATTACCGGGAGTTCGTGCATCCCCTGACGGACCAGGACGCCGCCATCCAGGCCGCGCGCTGCATGGACTGCGGCATTCCCTTCTGCTCCAGCGGCTGCCCGGTGAACAACATCATCCCGGACTGGAACGACCTGGTGTACCGGGGCAAGTGGAAGGAGGCCATCGAGGTCCTGCATTCCACCAACAACTTTCCCGAGTTCACCAGCCGCGTCTGCCCGGCGCCCTGCGAGGCGGCCTGCACGCTGAACATCACCAACGACGCGGTGGGCATCAAGTCCATCGAGCACGCCATCATCGACAAGGCGGGCGAGAACGGCTGGGTGCAGCCGCAGCCCGCGGCGAAGAAGACCGGCAAGAAAGTGGCCGTCGTCGGTTCCGGCCCGGCGGGCCTCGCCTGCGCCCAGCAACTGGCGCGCGCCGGCCACGACGTGACGGTGTTCGAGAAGAACAGCCGCATCGGCGGGCTGCTGCGCTACGGCATTCCCGACTTCAAGCTGGACAAGCGCCTCATCGACTGGCGCCTGGCGCAACTGGCGGCCGAGGGCGTCAAGTTCCGTACGAGCACGATGGTCACCAACGCCGCGCTGCCCAAGGGCGTGATCAACGATGCCGTCGAGACCGTTACGCCGAAGAAGCTGCTGAAGGAATTCAACGCCGTGGTGCTGACGGGCGGGGCGGAAGCGCCGCGCGATCTGCCCATCCCCGGCCGCGACCTGCAGGGCATCCATTTCGCCCTGGAGTTCCTCATCCCGCAGAACAAGGAGGTGGCCGGTGACGGCAAGAACGCCATCTCGGCCCGCGGCAAGCACGTGGTGGTGATCGGCGGCGGCGACACGGGCTCCGACTGCGTCGGCACCTCCAACCGCCATGGCGCGGCCAGTATCACCCAGTTCGAGCTGCTGCCCCAGCCGCCCAAGCAGGAGGACAAGCCGCTCACCTGGCCCTACTGGCCGCTGAAGCTGCGCACCTCCTCCTCCCATGAGGAAGGCTGCTCGCGCGACTGGTCGGTGGCCACCAAGGAATTCATCGGCCACCAGGATGGGCCAAACCGCGGCAAGCTGAAGGCCCTCAAGGCGGTGCGCCTGGAATGGAAGGACGGCAAGATGGCCGAAGTCCCCGGCAGCGAGTTCGAGGTCAAGGCCGACCTCGTCTTGCTCGCCATGGGCTTCGTCGCGCCGGTGGGCGGCATTCTCGAGCAGTTCGGCGTGGAGAAGGACGCCCGCGGCAACGCCAAGGCCACCACGGACGGCGAGGGCTGCTACCAGACCAGCGTGGACAAGGTCTTCGCCGCCGGCGACATGCGCCGCGGCCAATCCCTGGTGGTTTGGGCCATCCGGGAAGGCCGCCAGTGCGCCCGGGCGGTGGACGAGTTCCTGATGGGGTCAACTGCCCTTCCGCGCTAGGGTTTCACTGTAGTCGACGCCGAGGGCGCCGGGGATTGGGATACACTTCCCCCGCGCCCTTCGCATTTGAGGTCCATGGGAGATAGTCCGCTCAACGTAGTCGTCCTCGCCGCCGGCCAGGGCAAGCGCATGCGCTCCGACCTGCCCAAGGTGCTGCACCGCCTGGGCGGCCGGCCGCTACTGGCCCACGTGCTCGATACGGCCCGCCGCCTGGGCGCGAGCCGCATCTGCGTGGTCTACGGCCACGGTGGCGAGCAGGTGCCCGAGGCGATCGGCGCCGCCGACGTCGCCTGGGTCAGGCAGGAGCCCCAGCTCGGCACGGGCCACGCCGTCCTGCAGGCCCTGCCCCACCTCGATCCCGCGGCTCCCACCCTGGTGCTCTACGGCGACGTGCCCCTGATCGGCGCCGCGACGCTGACGCGCCTGCGCGACATCGCCGGCGCCGGCCTCGGTGTGCTCACGGTGGAACTGGCGGACCCGCGCGGCTACGGGCGCATCCTGCGCGAAGCCGGGCGGATCGCCGGCATCGTCGAAGAGCGCGACGCCAGCGAGGCGGAGCGTCGCATCCGCGAAGTGAATACCGGCTTCGTCGCCGCCCCCACGGCGGCGCTGGCGCGTTGGCTGCCGAATCTCGCCAACCACAATGCCCAGGGCGAGTACTACCTCACCGACATCGTCCGGCTCGCCATCGCCGAGAGCCTGCCGGTGGCCACCGCGCAGCCCCAGGCGACCTGGGAGGTGCTGGGCGTGAACAGCAAGCTGCAGCTCGCCGAGCTGGAGCGCGTCCACCAGCGCAATCTCGCCGAGCGGCTGATGGAGGACGGCGTCACCCTGGCCGATCCGGGGCGGCTCGATGTGCGCGGCGAGCTGGACTGCGGCCGCGACGTGACGATCGACGTGAACTGCGTGTTCGAAGGCCGCGTCGTGCTGGGCGATGGCGTCGCAGTCGGCGCCCACTGCGTGCTGAAGGACACCGTGGTCGGGGCGGGCGCGCGCATCGCCCCCTTCTCCCACATCGAGCAGGCCGAGATCGGCCCCAAGTGCGTCGTCGGCCCCTATGCGCGGCTGCGCCCCGGCACGCAGCTCGGCGAGGACGTGCACATCGGCAACTTCGTGGAAGTGAAGAACAGCCGGATCGCCCAGGGTTCGAAGGCCAACCACCTCGCCTACGTGGGCGACGCCACGGTGGGCCGGAACGTGAACATCGGCGCCGGCACCATCACCTGCAACTACGACGGCGCCCACAAGCACCGCACGGTGATCGAGGACGATGTCTTCATCGGCTCGGACACGCAGCTCGTTGCGCCGGTCACCGTGGGGCGCGGCGCGACGCTGGGCGCCGGGACGACGCTGACCCGGGACGCGCCGCCGGGCGAGCTCACCCTGTCGCGGGCGAAGCAGGTCAGCGTGCCGGGCTGGAAGCGGCCTAAGAAAGCGTGAGGAGTGAGGAGTAAAACCACCATGCTTTGGCCGTTATTCCCAGTATTTCGATTGCTGTGGCGCCAGACGCCGATCGGAGAGTTTTTCACTCCTCACTCCTCACCCCTCACTCCTCACTAATATGTGTGGCATCGTCGCCGCGGTCGCCGACCGCAACATCGTCCCGGTCCTGCTGG
>CAYZLI010000132.1:0-10935 GCA_964479195.1 uncultured Rhodocyclaceae bacterium | reverse complement strand
GCGCAGCGCATTGCGCCGGATGCATTCGGCGCATTACGCCGCTCCACGGCTAATGCGCCCTATGGCAACTAAAGGAGACAGCATGTTTGTCGGCGTACCGAAGGAGATCAAGAACCACGAATACCGGGTCGGCCTCACGCCCGCCGGCGTCCACGCCCTGGCCCTGGCCGGCCACGGCGTCCTGGTGCAGAAGGGCGCCGGCGAACGCGTCGGCTTTGCCGACGCCGCCTATGCCAAGGCCGGCGCGAGCCTCGTCGATGCCGCCGCGGCGGTCTACGGCGCGGAGATGGTGATCAAGGTGAAGGAGCTGCAGGCGGCCGAATTTCCCCTCACCCGCCCGGGCCAGATCCTCTTCTGCTACCAGCACCTGGCGCCGGACCCGGACCTGCTCCAGCACATGCTCGACTCCGGCGCCAGTTGCGTCGCCTTCGAGACGGTGGCCGAGGCCACGGGCGGCCTGCCCCTGCTCGCGCCCATGTCGCGGGTGGCCGGGCGCCTTGCCCCCCAGGTGGGTGCCTGGGCCCTGCAGATGGCCAACGGCGGCTCGGGCGTGCTCCTCGGCGGGGTCGCCGGGGTGCCGCCGGCCCGGGTGGTGATCATCGGCGCCGGCAACGTGGGCACCAACGCCCTGCAGATCGCCGCGGGCATGGGCGCCTAGGTGACGCTGTTCGACCGCAGCCAGGCGAAGCTGGCCACCCTGGACCAGATCTACCGGGGCCGCATCGCCACCTGCGTGTCCGACGCCCATGCCCTGGACGTGCACATCGCCGAGGCCGACCTGGTCATCGGCGCCCCGCTCGTCCCGGGCAAGCTGGCGCCCAAGCTCATCTCCCGCGAACTGCTGCGGCGCATGCGGCCGGGCTCCGCCATCGTGGACGTCAGCATCGACCAGGGCGGCATCGCCGAGACTTCCCGGCCGACCTGCCACTCCGAACCCATCTTCGTCGAGGAGGGGATCGTCCATTACTGCGTGGCCAACATGCCTTCCGCCGTCGCCCGCACGGCCACGCTGGCGCTCGCCCAGGCGACCCTTCCCTATGCGCTCAAGCTCGCCGGTCTCGGCCTGCGCCGCGCCCTGGCGGCGGACGCCGGTTTCATGCAGGGCCTGCAGGTGCATGCCGGCCAGGTGACCCACGAGGGCCTGGCCCAGGACACGGCGCGCGCCTACACACCGCCTGCGCAGGCCCTCGGATAACCGTGGAAAGTCATATAGCTATAACTCGGTGAGGGTTGTATGCAGGGGCCGGGCAAGCGATAATCGCTGGTTCATTTTTCAACTGTTATGACCGGTTACCTGTTCATCATCCTCGGCGCCGTCCTCGTCAACAACGTCGTCTTCGGCCGCATCCTCGGCCTGTGCCCCTTTATGGGGGTGTCGAAGAAGCTGGAGACGGCCGTCGGCATGAGTGCGGCGACCACCTTCGTGCTCACCGTGGCCTCCGGCGCCGCCTACCTGATCGACCGCTACCTGCTCCTGCCCAACGGCCTCGAGTACCTGCGCACCCTGTCCTTCATCGTCGTCATCGCCGCGCTGGTGCAGCTCACCGAGATGGTCATCCAGAAGACGAGCCCCCTCCTGCACCAGGTCCTCGGCATCTATCTCCCCCTGATCACCACCAACTGCGCCGTGCTCGGCGTGCCGCTGCTCAACGTCGCCTTCAAGCACAATCTCCTCGAGTCCCTGCTCTTCGGCTTCGGCAGCGCCGTCGGCTTCTCCCTGGCCCTGGTTCTCTTCGGCAGCCTGCGCGAGCGCCTCGAGGGGGCCGACGTCCCCGCGCCCTTCCGCGGCACGGCCATCGCCATGATCACCGCCGGCCTGATGAGCATCGCTTTCATGGGCTTCGCCGGGCTGGACAAGTACCACTGATGATCGACGCCCTTCTCGTCATGGCGGGCATCGCGCTGGTGCTCGGCGCCGCCCTCGGCTTCGCTTCCGTCCGGTTCAAGGTCAAGGGCGATCCCCTGGTGGACAAGATCGACGCCATCCTGCCCCAGACCCAGTGCGGCCAGTGCGGCTTCCCCGGCTGCCGGCCCTATGCCCAGGCCATCGCCAAGGGCGAGGCCGACATCAACCAGTGCCCGCCCGGCGGCGAAGAAGGCATCCGCCGCCTGGCCGACCTGCTCGGGCGCGAGGTCAAGGCGCTGTCCGCCGAGCATGGCGTGGAGAAGCCCAAGCAGGTGGCGGCGATCGACGAGACCCTGTGCATCGGCTGCACCCTCTGCCTGCAGGCCTGTCCGGTGGACGCCATCGTCGGCGCGGCCAAGCAGATGCACACGGTGGTGGGCGAGCTGTGCACCGGCTGCGAGCTGTGCGTGGCACCCTGCCCGGTGGAATGCATCCGCATGGAACCCGTGGGCGAAAGCCTCGACACCTGGAAGTGGAAATACCCGGTGGTGCAATTGATGCAAAAGGAGGTGGCGTAATGGGCGACCGCCTCACCCTCACCCCTAGCCCCTCTCCCACGAGGGGAGAGGGGAACTTCGTGGCGCTGCGCGCAGAGCTGTGATGGGGCGCCTCTTCTCTTTCCTCGGCGGCGTCAAGCCCGCGCCCCACAAGGACGAATCCACGCGCAGCCCGATCGCAGCCGCGCCGCTGCCCTCCCGGCTCATCGTCCCGCTGCGCCAGAGTGTCGGCGGCACGCCGCACCCCCTGGTGGGCGTCGGGCAGCGGGTGCGCAAGGGCGAGCGCATCGGCGCACCGGACGGCAACTTCTCCGCGGCCGTGCATGCCCCCACCTCGGGCACCGTCAGGGCGATCGAGGCGCACCTGATGCCCCACCCCTCGGGGCTGTCGGCCCCCTGCATCGTCATCGAGCCGGACGGCGCGGAACGCTGGATCGAACGCCAGCCCCTCGACTACCGCGCCGCGGCGCCCGACGAGGTGCGCGACTACCTGCGCGACGCCGGCATCGTCGGCCTGGGTGGCGCCACCTTCCCCAGCCACATCAAGCTGCGGCCCGGGCAGGCCGGTTCGATCGACGCCCTGATCATCAACGGCGCCGAGTGCGAGCCCTGGATCACCTGCGACGACATGCTGATGCGCGAACGGGCCGCCGCCGTGGTCGCCGGAGTGGCCGTCATCCGCCATGTGGCGGCCGCCCGGCGGGTGCTGATCGGCATCGAAGACAACAAGCCGCAGGCCATCGCCGCCATGCGCGAGGCGGTGGGCGCCCATGGGGATGCCGCCATCCGGGTGGTGCCGGTGCCCACACGCTACCCCGCCGGCGGCGAGAAGCAGCTCATCAAGGTCCTGACGGGCATCGAGATCCCCTACGGCAAGTTCGGCGCCGAGTACGGCGTGCAGTGTTTCAACGTGGGCACGGCCTACAGCATCCACCGCGCCGTGGCCTTCGGCGAGCCGCTCATCTCGCGCCTGCTCACCCTCACCGGCAACGTGGCGCGGCCCGGCAACTTCGAGGTGCTGATCGGCACGCCCATCGACGAACTGCTCGGCCTGGCAGGCCCGCTCCCGGACACCGACCGCTACATCATGGGCGGGCCGATGATGGGCTTCAGCCTGCCGGACCTGCATGTGCCGGTGGTCAAGGCCACCAACTGCATCATCGCCGCCAGCCCGCGGCTGTTCCCGCCGGCGGCGCCGGAGCTGCCCTGCATCCGCTGCGGTGCCTGCGCCCGCGCCTGCCCGGTCGAGCTGCAGCCCCAGGAGCTGTATTGGTTCTCCCGCGCCCGGAACTTCGGCAAGGCGGAGGAATACCACATCTTCGACTGCATCGAGTGCGGTTGCTGCGCCTTCGTCTGCCCGTCCCACATCCGCCTGGTGGACTACTTCCGCTTCGCCAAGACCTCCATGCGCGCCCGCGAGCGGGAGAAGGCGGCTTCCGACGCGGCCCGCAGCCGCTTCGAGTTCCGCAATTTCCGCACGGAGCGGGAGCAGCAGGAAAAGGCCGAGCGTCTCGCCCGGAAGGCGGCGGCCGCCCGCGCCGCGGCCGCCGCCCCGGCCGCCCAGGCCCCGGGGGCAGCGGCGGCGCCCACGCCGGCCGCGGAAGACCCGAAGAAGGCGCTCATCGCCGCGGCCTTCGAGCGGGCCCGGGCCCAGAAGGAAAAAGTGAAGCCGAAGAATATCGAGAACCTGCCTCTGGAAAAACAGGCCGAGATCGCCGAGATCGAGGCACGCCGCAACCAACTGCACGAGATGGCCAAGACGCCGCCGGAAGAGCCCGTGTGATGGACAACTCCCCGCACATCCGCGGCGCCGCAAGCGTCCAGGGCGTCATGCTGAAGGTGCTCGCCGCCCTGCTGCCTGGCATCGCCGCCTACGTCTGGTTCTTCGGCGCCGGCATCCTCGTGAACATCGCCTTGGCCTCCGTCGCCGCCCTGGCCTGCGAGGCGGCCATGCTGCGCCTGCGCGGCAAGCCGCTCGGGCTGTTCCTCACCGATGGCAGCGCGCTGGTCACCGCCTGGCTCATCGCCCTGGCCTTCCCGGCCATCGTCCCCTGGTGGCTGCTCGTGGCGGCGACGCTCTTCGCCATCGTGGTCGCCAAGCACCTCTACGGCGGCCTGGGCCAGAACCCCTTCAACCCGGCCATGGTCGCCTATTGCGTGGCCATCATCGCCTTCCCCTCCCTCATGTCCCAATGGCCGATGGCGGGGCACGGCGTCGACTTCCCCGGGCAGGTGCGGCTCATCCTCGGCGGCGAGCGCGTGCTCGATGGCCTCACCATGGCCACGCCCCTGGATGCCCTGCGCACGGCGCTGCACAGCGGGGACGCGCAGAAGAGCGGGGCCGCCGCGCTGGCCGCCCTGCCCTCCGTGGGCTTTCTCGGCGGCAAGGGCTATGAATGGGTTGCGCTCGGTTACCTCGTAGGCGGGTTGTGGCTGCTGCAGCTGCGGGTATTCACCTGGCACGTGCCGGCGGCCTTCCTGGGCACCCTGGCGCTGGTTTCCGGCGCCTTCCATCTCGCCGGCCCGCAGAACTACGCCTCGCCGCTCTTCCACCTGTTCACGGGGGCCGCCATGCTCGGCGCCTTCTTCATCGCCACCGATCCGGTCTCCGGGGCGACGACTCCGCGCGGCAAGCTGATCTTCGCCGCCGGCGCCGCCGTCATCACCTACGTCATCCGCGCCTTCGGCGCCTACCCGGACGGGGTGGCCTTCGGCATCCTGCTCATGAACATCTGCGTGCCCCTGATCGACATGGGTACCCAGCCCCCGGTCTTCGGCCACAAGGACGGGGTGAAGCGATGAACCAGGAAGCGAGCATTTCCCGCGTCTCGGCGCGCACCGCCGCCATCCTGACGGTCTTCGCGCTGGCGTTCACGACCCTCATGGCCGCCACCTACCAGGCCACCAAGCCGGCCATCGTGGCGAGCGCCGAGCAGGAGAAGATGAAGCTGGTGGACGAGGTGCTGCCCCGGAACCTTTACGACAACGCTCTCCTGGCGGACTACGTGGAGAGCGGCCCGCAGAAGGAACTGGGTTTGGACGAACCGGGGCGGGTGTTCCGCGCCCGCAAGGAGAACGAGCCGGCGGCGCTGGTATTCGAGGCGGTGGCCCCGGACGGCTACGCCGGCCGCATCCGCCTCATCGTCGCCGTCGGCGCCGACGGGCGCCTGATCGGCGTGCGCGTGGTGAGCCACAAGGAGACGCCGGGCCTGGGCGACTACATCGACCCGCGCAAGGACAAGAACAAGGCCAAGCCCTGGATCCGTCAGTTCGACGCCCTGGGCTTCGCCGCGGTGGCGGCCGGCGAATGGAAGGTGAAGAAGGACGGCGGGCGCTTCGACAGCCGCGCCGGCGCCACCATCAGCGCCCGGGCGGTGACCAACGCCGTGCGCCGGGCGCTGCAGTTCGCCGCCGAGAACCGCGACAAGCTGTACGCGCTTCCGGCAAAATCCAGCCTCGGAGACAGATCATGAGCGCCTTTCGCGACATCGCCGCCAACGGCATCTGGAAGCAGAACACCAGCCTGGTGCAACTGCTCGGCCTGTGCCCCCTGCTGGCCGTCAGCACCAACGTGGTCAATGGCGTGAGCCTGGGGCTGGCCACCATCTTCGTCATGGCCCTGTCCAGCTTCGTCGTCGCCAGCGTGCGCAACTTCATCCCCCATGAGATCCGCATCCCGGTGTTCATCCTCATCATCGCCGCCCTGGTCACGGTGGTGGATCTCGCCATGAACGCCTGGCTGCACGAGCTCTATCTGGTGCTGGGCATCTTCATCCCGCTGATCGTGGTGAACTGCATCGTGCTGGCGCGGGTGGAAGCCTTCGCGGCGAAGAACACGCCGCTGGCCGCCGCCTGGGACGGCGCCGCCATGGGCATCGGCATGGTCTTCGCCCTGGCCATCCTCGGCGGCCTGCGCGAGCTGATCGGCAGCGGCACCCTGCTCTCCGGCATCGAGATGATCATTCCCGGCCTGGCGGCCCTGCAGATCCTGCCGGAGGACTACCCCGGCTTCCTCATCTTCATCCTGCCGCCCGGCGCCTTCATCACCCTGGGCTTCATGATCGCCGCGCGCAACTGGACCGATGCCCGGGCGCAGCGCGCCCGGCAGGCCACGCTTTCGACGGCCCAAGCCAGCGCCTGAGCGATGACGCCGAAAAAGATCCGTACGATCTTCGAGCGCTTCGCCGCGGCCAGCCCGGCGCCCACCACCGAGCTGGAATACGGCACGCCCTACCAGCTCCTGGTCGCCGTGATCCTTTCCGCCCAGGCCACCGACAAGAGCGTCAACGCGGCCACCCGCGAGCTGTTCCGGGTCGCCGGCACGCCGCGGGCCATGCTGCGCCTGGGCGAGGAAGGCCTGATTCCCTGCATCAGCCGTATCGGCCTCTACAAGTCCAAGGCGAAGAACGTAGTAGAGATGTCCCGCCTCCTGATCGAGCGCCACGGCGGCGAGGTGCCGCCCTCGCGCGAGGCGCTGGAAGCGCTGCCCGGCGTCGGGCGCAAGACGGCCAACGTGGTGTTGAACACCGTCTTCCATGAGCCGACCATCGCCGTGGACACCCACGTCTTCCGCCTTGCCAACCGCACCGGGCTGGCGCCGGGCAAGGACGTGCGGGAGGTCGAGGACAAGCTGGTCAAGGTCATCCCGCCGGAATACCGGCACCATGCCCACCATTGGCTCATCCTGCACGGCCGCTACGTGTGCAAGGCGGCGAAGCCGGATTGCCCCCGCTGCCTCATCAACGACCTGTGCCAGTGGCCTGAGAAGACCGCGGGCTGATCCGCCATGCCGCAAGTCGCCACCGCCCTCGCCAGCGCCACCAAGCCCGACCCCGGGCTGGCGGCCGATGTCGTCCGGGAGGCCTTGGCGCGGGCCGGCACCGGCATTGCGCGCAGCGTGCTGCTGTTCCTGACCTCGGACTTCGTCCACTGCGCCCATGCCGCCGTGGTGGCCGCCTCCCGCGCGGCGAACTGCCTGCACGTGACCGGCTGCACCGCGGCGGGCATCCTCACCGACGAAGACTGGGTGCTCGACCGCCCCGCCGCCTGCGCCATGGTCTTCGGCGCCGATTTCGGGCCGGGCGCCCAGGCCGAAGCGGACGCGCCCCTGCTGACCCTGGCCGTCCCCGCGGCCGGGGGCGGGACCTGGCTGGCGGGGGGCGGCAGGCGTTATGGCCTGCTGTCCACCGACAACAGCGCCCACCACCCGGGCCGCATCTGGTGCCACGGCAAGATGGCCACCGATGGCCGCTGCCAGGCCGCCGTTACCGGAGCCCGGGCCGCGCTCGGGGTCTCGCAGGGTGTGCGCGCCCTCACCGAGCCCCAGCCCGCGGCCGTCACGGGCTACGATGTGCTGACCCTGGGCCCCCATCCCGCCCTCGACACCCTGCTGCGGGGGCTGCCCCTGGAGCTGCGCGAGCTGGACAAGCCGCCCTTTCACCTGCTGGCCGCGGGCATCGTCTCGGGCGATCCGCGCAACGCCGTCGCCGAGGGCCGCTATGCGCTGGTGCCGGTCATCGGCGCCAGCTATGAAGACCGTTCCGTCGGCCTGGCGGCGCCGGTGGAGGCCGGCGCCCAGCTGTTCTGGACCCTGCGCCAGGCGCTCGCCGCCGAGCGCGACATGCGCCTGATGGTAGACCGGGTCGCCGGGCAACTCGGGGAGGCGCCGGACTTCGGGCTGCTGTTCTCCTGCCTGGGGCGGGGGCCGTATTTTTACGGCGGCCAGGACCGGGACCTGGCCGTCGCGCGAGAGCGTTGTCCCGGCCTGCCGCTGATCGGGGCCTACGGCGGCGGCCAGATTGCGCCCCTGTGCGACGGCAACCGCGCCATCCACAACGCGGCCGTGCTCGGCTTGTTCAAGAGCGATGTTTAGTCCGACGCGGGACCAGGCCCGGCAATTCTTCATCGAAGCCTGGCGCAAGCAGCTGGCGGGCGAGCTGCGCACCGCGCTGGAGGACTTGGCGGCGCGCATCGTCGCCGACCATCCCGAATACCACGCCCTGATCGAGGCCCGCGACGAGGCCCTGGCGCGCGACTGGACGCCGGAGTCGGGCGAGGCCAACCCCTTCCTCCATCTCTCGCTGCACCTGGCCATCGAGGAACAACTGTCCATCGACCAGCCCTTCGGCATCCGTGCCGCTTTCGACGCCCTGCTGGCCCGGCGCGGCGAGCGCCACGCGGCGCTGCACGACGTGCTGGAATGCCTCGGGGAGACGATCTGGCAAGCCCAGCGCTCCGGCCAGGGGATGGACGGGGCGGCCTATCTGGAGTGCATAAGGCGGCGGGCCGGCTAGCCGTTCGTGGTGAGCCTGTCGAACCACGAACGGCCTTCGACAAGCTCAGGCCGAACGGCACTCTTGCGGACGTGACCCTTAGCCGCGGTACTCCCGGATCTCCCGCAGATCCTCCTGCATGCCGCGGGCCAGATCGTCGATATCCTCCTCGAACCAGCCCAGATGGCCCAGCGCCGCATCCTTGAACTGGTCCCATTCGGCATCGTCCGCAAAGCCGAGGAAGCGGGCCACCACATGCTCCGAGAGCAGGCGGATCGCCACCAGCAGGCACACGTCCGGCGTGGCCCGCTCGCGCGGCGCGCCGAAGACCGAGAAGTCGTGGTGGTAGCGGACCGCCCAGACGACCCGCTCGGGCAGGTACCAGTTGCGCCCGAGCAGCGCCCCGACGACGATGTGGTTGGTGCCGTAGCGCTCGTCTTCCAGGGCCGCACCGCCGAAGGCAAGTGCATTGGTCCGCATGAGCGTTTGCCGGTAATCGGGAAACTTCTGCATCAGCACGGCGATGCCGGCGTCGTGAAAGAGCCCGAAGGTGTAGGCGTCGTCGGCAGAAACGCCCGGCAGGCGCGCGGCCAGATACGCCGACACCACGGCGTTGTAGTTGGAGCGGTCCCAGAACCGTTCCATGGCCGCCGTGCCGTTGCCCAGGCTCTGCTTGAGGGCCACGCCATAGGCGATCTTGAGCAGGTTGCGCAGGCCCAGCACCGCCACCGCCTGCTGCACGGACTGGGCCTTGCGGCGCAGGGCGAAGAAGGGCGAGTTGGCCATCTTCAGCACGGAGGCGGCCAGCGCCACGTCGCCCGTGACCAGGCGGGAGAGGCGGATGAAGTCCACTTCCTCCCGGCGCGCCTCCTGCAGCAGCGCCATGACGATTTCCGGGCAGGGCGGGATGGAGACGTTGTTCAGGGCCTCCGCCGCGGCTTCCTCGGAAAAATCGGCATCGAAAAGTTCGGCCGGGTCGATCATGCTTCCCAAGTGTGGCGCGAAGCCCCCATTGTAGCGAAAACCGGCCGCCGGCCACCCTCGGCTATAATTGTTGGGTATCCACCAAAGAAGGCCCGCCATGCGCTTCGAAGGCTCCCGCGACTACGTCGCCACCCCAGACCTGATGCTGGCGGTCAACGCCGCGATCACCCTGCAGCGCCCGCTGCTCATCAAGGGCGAGCCGGGCACCGGCAAGACCATGCTGGCCGAGACCGTGGCCGAGGCCCTCGGCCTGCCGCTGCTGCAATGGCACATCAAGTCCACCACCAAGGCGCAGCAGGGGCTCTACGAGTACGACGCCGTCTCGCGGCTGCGCGATTCCCAGCTCGGCGGCGAACACGGGGGCCGCGTCCATGACATCGCCAACTACATCGTCAAGGGCGTGCTGTGGCAGGCCTTCGCCGCGGACACGCCGACGGTCATCCTGATCGACGAGATCGACAAGGCCGACATCGAGTTCCCCAACGACCTGCTGCGCGAGCTGGACCGCATGGAGTTCTACGTGTACGAGACGCGGGAGCTGGTGCAGGCCCGGCACCGGCCCATCGTCTTCATCACCAGCAACAACGAGAAGGAGCTGCCCGACGCCTTCCTGCGCCGCTGCTTTTTCCACTACATCAAGTTCCCGGACAAGGCGACCATGCAGGCGATCGTCGATGTGCACTTCCCCGGCCTGAAGAAGACCCTGATCCGCGAGGCGCTGGAGGTGTTCTTCGAGCTGCGCGAGATCCCGGGCCTGAAGAAGAAACCCTCCACCTCCGAGCTGCTGGACTGGCTGAAGCTCCTGGTGGCCGAGGACATCCCCCCCGAGGCCCTGCGCGCCAAGGACCAGAAGGCGGCCATCCCGCCCCTGCACGGGGCGCTGCTCAAGAACGAGCAGGACGTGCACCTGTTCGAGCGGCTGGTGTTCATGGCGCGGCAGAATCGCTAGAATGCAATTGATTCCAGGAGGAAACCCATGACGACGATCCACAAGAAAGTCGTGCACGACGAGCACATGAACCCCGTCGCCGTCCAGATCGACTATGCCGACTGGATCGAAATCTCGCGCCGTCTGGGAATCGAGCAGCCACCCGGCGACAGCGCATCGCTGCGAAGGTTCGAAGGGGCCATCGCACTGACTGAAGACCCGGTCGCATTCCAAAAGCGCCTGCGCGACGAATGGCAGTGAGTACCCATTGAGTATCGTGAAAACGGCTGATAGCCCGCTTGTCATTCCGGGGCCGCGCAGCGGAACCCGGAATCCAGCGTCTTTGCC
>CAYZLI010000131.1:0-10939 GCA_964479195.1 uncultured Rhodocyclaceae bacterium | reverse complement strand
GCGCTTCGCCCTTCGACAGGCTCAGGACAGGCCCTTCGACAGGCTCAGGACAGGCCCTTCGACAGGCTCAGGACAGGCTTATTGCGCCCTACGCCGACTCACGCGGCGGCCTTGGCTCCGCCGCGGCCGGCCTTGACCCGCAGTTCCATGCCGAGGCCCGTCCACTGCCGGGCCTCCTCGTCCAGTGCCGCCGCGGTCAGGGGCGAGGCTTCGAGCCAGGCGGCATCCACCGCGAGCTGGAAGCCGCGTTCGTTGCGCCGCAGGGCGACGGCCGGCAGCGGCGCGTCGTCCCGGGCCCGATGCAGGACCGCCGCCAGGCGCAGGCCGAAGATCAGCAGCCAGTCGGGGCTGTCGCGGGTGATCTCCTGGACCCGCTCCAGCTTGCCGCGGTGGGCCAGGACAATGCGGGATAGCCGCGCCTGGTCCTTTTTCGAGAAGCCGGGCATGTCGGCGTTGGCGAGGATATAGGCGCTGTGCTTGTGGAAACCGGAATGGGCCACGGAAATGCCGATCTCGCGCAGCCGGGCCGCCCAGTCGAGCACCTGGGCCTCGGGGTGCTCCTCGCCCGCCGCCTCCGGCATGAGCTGCAGCAGAAAGGAGCGGGCCGTGGCGGCGACCCGGGCCGCCTGGCGCTGGTCCACCTGGTAGCGGCGCATGAACTGCTGGACGGTGGCGTCGCGCAGGTCCTGGTGGTGGTAGCGGCCGAGTAGGTCGTAGAGCACGCCCAGGCGCAGCGCCCCTTCCGAAAAGGTCATGTGGGTGAGGCCGAACTCCTTGAACACCGCCGACATGATGGCCAGCCCCCCGGGCAGCACGGGAATGCGGTCGGCGCGCAGCCCCTGCAACTCCAGCCGGGAGACCTCACCCGCGCGCAGCAGGATGCCGCGCAATTGCTCCAGGCCCTCGCGCGTGATGCCGGCGGGCGACAGCCCGTTCAGCTCCAGGATGTCCGCCAGGGCCTTGGCCGTGCCCGAGGAGCCCACCGCCTCCTCCCAGCCCACCTGCCGGTACTGCCCGACGATGGCCTGCAGCTCCTTGCGCGCGGCGAGCTCCGCCTCCTTCATCCCCTGCTTGTCGATGCGGCCGCGGGGAAAGTACCGCATGCTGAAGCCCACGCAGCCCATGTAAAGGGACTCCAGCTCGATGGGCTCGATGTTGCGGCCGATGATGAATTCCGTCGAGCCGCCGCCGACGTCCACCACCAACTGCTGGGTGCGCGGATTGGGCAGGGTATGGGCCACGCCCAGGTAGATGAGCCGCGCCTCCTCGCGCCCGGCGATGATCTCGACCGGGAAACCCAGGGCCGCCTCGGCCTGGGCGAGGAACTGGGGCGCGTTCTTGGCCACCCGCAGGGCGTTGGTGGCCACGGCCCGCACCGCGCCCGGATCGAAGCCGCGCAGGCGCTCCCCGAAGCGGCGCAGCGCCTCCAGGGCGCGCAGTTGCGAGGGGCCATCGAGGATTTTCTGCGCCGTGAGGCCGGCGGCGAGCCGCACCGGCTCCTTGAGGGAATCGAGGGGATAGATCTGGTCGTCCACCACCCGGCCGACCTGCAACCGAAAGCTGTTGGAGCCGAGATCGACGGCGGCGATCAGTTCGTATCCCATGCGGCGATTCTAGCACCGGCCACCCCCCGGCCCCGGGCAAGGCCTGTAATCCGGCTGTAACCGGACTGTCACACACTGCCGGCTTGAATCCATCAGCGAATCCTGATTCAATGGAGGCCAATGAATAAGCCCCCGGCATACCGGCACTTTCCCGCTGAGCACTTCCTCAACCGCGAGCTCGCCCTGCTCGATTTCAACCGGCGCGTCCTCGGCCAGGCGGCCGACCCGAGGGTGCCGCTGCTCGAGCGCCTGCGCTTCCTCTGCATCGTCTCCAGCAACCTGGACGAGTTCTTCGAGATCCGCGTCGCCGGCCTGAGGGAGCAGATCAAGCTCGGGGCAACGGCCCCCGGGGCGGACGGCCGGCCGGTCCAGGAGGTGTACCGCCAGGTGAGCGCCGAGGCGCACGCGCTGGTGGCCGATCAGTACGAACTCCTCAACACGGCCATCCTGCCGTCCCTGGCGGCCGAGGGCATCATTTTCCTGCGCCGCAGCAAGTGGAATCCCCAGCAGCAGGAGTGGGTCCGCGGTTATTTCTTCCGCGAGGTGATGCCGGTGCTCACCCCCATCGGCCTGGACCCCGCCCATCCTTTCCCCCGGGTGCTCAACAAGAGCCTCAATTTCGCCATCGAGCTGGAAGGCAAGGACGCCTTCGGGCGCAGTTCCGGGGCGGCCATCGTCCAGGCGCCCCGGGCCCTGCCCCGGGTGATCCGCCTGCCGCAGGAACTGGCCGGCGCGCCCTATGGATTCGTCTTCCTCTCCTCCGTCCTGCACGCCCATGTGGGGGAACTGTTCGCCGGGATGAACGTGCTGGGCTGCTACCAGTTCCGGGTCACGCGCAACAGCGACCTGTTCGTGGACGAAGAGGAAATCAAGAACCTGCGCCTGGCCGTGCAGGGGGAACTGCCGCAGCGCCACTTCGGCGACGGCGTGCGCCTGGAGGTGGCCGACAACTGCTCCGAGGCCATGGCCGACTTCCTGCTGCAGCAGTTCGGCCTCGGCCGCGAGGAGCTCTACCGGGTGCATGGCATCGTCAACCTGGTGCGCCTGATCCAGATTCCCGACCTGGTGGACCGGGCCGATCTCAAGTATCCGCCCTTCCATCCCGGCCTGCCGAAGGTGATGGGCAAGCGCTACGACATCTTCGCCAACCTGCGCAAGCAGGACGTGCTGGTGCACCACCCCTACCAGTCCTTCAGCCCGGTGATCGACTTCCTGGAGCAGGCGGTGGACGACCCCCAGGTGGTGGCGATCAAAATGACCGTGTACCGGACCGGCACCGACTCCATCCTCATGGAGCATCTCGTGCGCGCCGCCCAGCAGGGCAAGGAAGTGACGGTGGTGGTGGAGCTGATGGCGCGCTTCGACGAGGAGACCAACGTCGGCTGGGCGACGCGCCTGGAAGCGGTGGGCGCCCATGTGATCTACGGCGTGTTCGGCTACAAGACCCACGCCAAGATGCTGCTGGTGGTGCGCCGCGAGGAGACCGAGGGGAACGACAGGGGCAGCCTCCTGCGCCGCTACGTGCACCTGGGCACCGGCAATTATCATCCGCGCACGGCCAAGCTCTACACCGACTTCGGCCTGCTCACCTGCAACGAGGAACTGGGCGCCGACGTGAACGAGGTGTTCAAGCAGCTCACCGGGCTCGGCCGGGCGAGCAAGCTGAACCACCTGTGGCTGGCCCCCTTCACCCTGCACGAGAACATGCTCGCCGCCGTGCGCGCGGAGACCGAGCATGCCCGCGCCGGAAAGCGGGCCCGGATCATCGCCAAGATGAACGCCCTGGTGGAGCCCGAGATCGTCGAGGCCCTTTACGAAGCCTCCCTGGCGGGGGTCGAGATCGACCTCATCGTGCGCGGCGTCTGCATCCTGCGCCCGGGCATTCCCGGCCTGTCGGAGCACATCCGCGTGCGCTCCGTGATTGGCCGCTTCCTCGAACATACCCGCATCTTCTACTTCCACGCCGACGGCGCGGAGCGGGTCTACCTGTCCAGCGCCGACTGGATGGAGCGCAACTTCTTCCGCCGCATCGAGCTGTGCTTCCCCATCCTCGAGCCCCGGCTCAAGCGCCGGGTGATCAAGGAAGGCCTCAAGCCCTATCTCGCCGACAACTGCCAGGCCTGGGAGATGAACGCCAACGGCGAGCACCGCCAGCACAAGGCGCGCCGGGTGCGCTACTGCGCCCAGGAGGCGCTGCTGGCCGATCTCGCCGCGCCGCAGGTGGCCTAACCGCCATCTGGCCGTAGGGCGCAATAACCGAAGCGCATTGCGCCGAAAGAAGCGCATTGCGCCGAAAGGCAATAGCGCAGCGTATTGCGCCGTACGCGAACCGGCCGCCGGCCCCATTACGCCGGCATGGCTTTTGTTGTATAAATAACGGCTCGGTCGGGCCGCGCCCAGCCGCGCAAGAAAAACAACAAAAACTTGAGGGGAACGCCGGCATGCAAGCATCCTACGATGTGTCGCTCGTCGCCTTGTCCGTGGCCATGGCGATCTTCGCTTCGTTCGCCGCCCTCGGCCTGGTCTCCCACGTCCCCCATATCCCGGCCGAGAAGCGCCTCGGCTGGCTGGCCGGCGGCGCCGTTGCCATGGGCAGCGGCATCTGGGCCATGCATTTCGTGGGCATGCTGGCCTTCCACCTGCCCACCCCCCTGGCCTACGACCTCCCGCTCACCGCCCTCTCGGCATTCATCGCCATCGCCGGCTCCGGCCTCGGCCTGTACCTGGCGCGCAAGGGCATCGGCAGCCGACGGCAACTGCATGCGAGCGCCCTGCTCCTGGCCGCCGCCATTTCCGCCGCGCATTACATCGGCATGGCTGCCCTGCGCATGTCGCCGTCAATCGATTACCACCCCGGGCTGGTGGGCCTGTCGTTCCTCATCGCCTATGCTGCCTCGCTCTTCGCCCTGGGCATCGCCCTGCGCCGGGCGGCGCAGCCGCTGCTCTTCTCCCGGCGCAACCTCATCGGCGCGGTCCTGCTCGGGGCGGCGATCGCCGGCACGCACTACGTGGGCATGGCGGCGGCGCGCTTCCCGGCGGACAGCCTCTGTCAGGCGGCGCCCGAGGGCCTGGCCGGCGCGCCACTGGCCGTGGCCATTGCCTCCTTCACCCTGCTCATCCTGGCCACCGCCCTCGTCACGCTGCGCTTCGACTTCCGCCTCGTCGAACAGCAGGCCCGGCTGGTCGGCATGCTGCGCGAGCAGAACCGGCGGCTGCAGGCCCGCGCCCGGGCGCTGGCCGATTCCATGACCGCCCAGGTCCGCGAGGGCGCCAAGCGGGACCGCCTGCTCGCCACCATCGTCGAGCAAAGCGACGAGGCCATCGTCACCGTCGATCTCAGGGGCGTGGTCACCATCTGGAATCCGGGCGCCGAGCGGATGTACGGCTATCCGGCCGATGAGGCCCTCGGCAAGCCTTTCCGCTTCCTGTTTTCGCCGGAGGTACGGCACGACGCCGAGCATCTGATGGACCCGTCCCACACGCCCTCCTGCGGACTGCATTTCGAGACCCGCTTCGTCCGGCGCAACGGCAGCCACCTCGACGTGGCCCTCTCCCAGGCGCCGCTGTTCGACAGCTCCGGCAGCCGGGTCGGCCACATCCATATCGGCCGCGACATCACGGAGCACAAGCGCGCCCTGGAGGAAATCCGCCGCCTCAACGAGACCCTGGAGGAGCGGGTGCGGGAGCGCACGGCCGCCCTGGAGCGGGCGGTGGCAGAGCTGGAAGCCTTCAGCTATTCCGCCTCCCACGACCTGCGCGCCCCCCTGCGGGCACTGGACGGCTTCAGCCACCTGTTGCGGGAGGATTACATGGACCGGCTCGACGAGCAGGGGCTGTATTACCTCTCACGGATCCGCACGGCCAGCCAGCGCATGGGGGACACCATCGATGCGCTGATCGACCTGGCCCGCCTGGGCCGCAAGGAGTTGCAGCGGGTTCCCGTCAGCCTGAGCGCCCTGGCCGAGGAGGTGCGCCAGGATCTTTCCGAGCGCGCCCCCGAGCGGCAGGTGGCGTGGGAAATCGCCGACGGACTGCAGGCCCACGCCGACCCGGAGGCGATGCGCGCCGTGCTGGAAAACCTGCTGCGCAACGCCTGGAAGTTCACGGCGCCCAGGGAGCGGGCCGAAATCGTCTTCGGCGCCCACGCGCCCGAGGGAGAACCCGTCTATTTCGTGCGCGACAACGGCGTCGGCTTCGACATGGCCTATGCGGACAAGCTGTTCGGCGCCTTCCAGCGCCTGCACCACGCCGCGGAATTCGAGGGCACCGGCATCGGCCTGGCCACCGTCCAGCGCCTGATCGGCCTCCATGGCGGCCGCGCCTGGGCCGAGGGCAAGCCCGACGCGGGGGCGACGTTCTACTTCACCCTGGGGAGCGCCACGGCGTAGGGCGCAATAAGCCTGTCCTGAGCCTGGCGAAGGGCGAAGCGCATTGCGCCGGATGCATTCGGCGCAATACGCCGCTTCGCGGCTATTGCGCCCTACGTGACTTGCCTTGCGGCAAGTCAGCTCCGCCGCGCCGTTTCCACTCCGCCGATCTCGCCGATCAGTCCCAGCGCCCGCTTGAGCTGCGCCAGGCCGCTCACCTCGATGGTGAAGGCCATGTGGGCGCGGCCCTGCCGGGACTGGGTGTTCACCGCCGTGACGTTGATCTTCTCCCGGGACAGCACTTCCGAGATGTCGCGCAGCAGCCCCTGCCGGTCGTTCGCCTCGACGGTGATGTCCACCGGATAGAGGGCGTCCTGCCCGCCGCCCCACCCGGCGCTGATGACGCGCTCCGGATTGCGCCGGCTCATGTGCTTGAAGTTGATGCAGTCCAGGCGATGGATCGACACGCCCTTGCCCCGCGCCACGAAGCCGCCGATGGCATCCGGCGGCGCCGGCTTGCAGCAACTGCCCAGTTGCGTAAGCAGCTTATCCACCCCGACGATCAGCACGCGGCTGCCCGAGCCTGCCGCCTTGCTGCGCCGCGCCTGGATGGCCGGCTCCTCGGGCACCTCCTCGGGCGCACCGCGCAGGGCCACCTGCAACTGTCGCTGGCCGAGCTCGCTGCGCCCGGCAGCCAGGAACATGGCGTCCGCATTGGCGAAGCCGAGCTTGTGGGCGAGTTCCTCGATGTTGGCGCCGGTCTGGCCCTCCCGCTGCATTTCCCGCGTGACGAAGGTCCGCCCCTGGGCGAGCAGTTCCTCCTCTTCCAACGCCGCGAACCACTGGCGCACCTTGGAGCGCGCCCGCGAGGTGGCGAGGTAACCCAGCTCCGCGTTGAGCCAGTCGCGGGAAGGTCCGCCCTGCTTCGTCGTGGTGATCTCGATCCGCTGGCCGTTTTCCAGGGGCGTGTTGAGCGGCACCAGCACGCCATCCACCTTGGCGCCGCGGCAGCGGTGTCCCAGGTCCGTGTGCAGGCGGTAGGCGAAATCCACGGGGGTGGCCCCGCGCGCCAGGTCGATCACCCGCCCCTGGGGCGTCAGCACATAGATCGTGTCGTCCAGCGCGGCGCGCTTGAACTGGCGCACCCACTCGGACGAATCGCTGATCTCGTCGCGCCAGGACAGGAGCTGGCGCAGCCAGGCGATCTTGTCGTCGTAGCGGGCGTCGGCCGCCGCGCTCTCCTTGTAGCGCCAGTGGGCTGCCACCCCCAGCTCGGCGTGGCGGTGCATCTCGTGGGTGCGGATCTGCACCTCCAGGGCGCGCCCACCGGGCCCGATCACCGCCGTGTGCAGCGAGCGGTAGTTGTTGCCCTTGGGATGCGAGATGTAGTCGTCGAACTCCTTGGCGATGGGCTGCCAGATGTGGTGCACGATGCCCAGCACCGTGTAGCAGTCCTTCACGTCGTCCACCAGTACCCGCAGGGCCCGCACGTCATAGACCTCGGAGAAATCCAGGCGCTTCGCCTGCATCTTGCTGTAGATGCTATAGATGTGCTTGGGCCGCCCGAACACCTCGGCCTTGACGCCGGCCGCCTCCAGTTCGCCCTTCAGGCGGGAGATGGCCTGATCGATGAAGCCCTCCCGCTCGACCCGCCGCTCGTCGAGCATCCGGGCGATGCGCTTGTAGGTGTCCGGCTGGAGGAAGCGGAAGGACATGTCCTCCATCTCCCATTTCAGGTGCCAGACGCCGAGGCGGTTGGCCAGCGGCGCGTAGATGTCCAGGCTCTCCCGCGCCGCATCCTCCCGCGGCAGTTCCGGATGGTCGGCGAGGTGGCGCAGGGTCTGGACGCGGGACGCCAGGCGCAGGAGCACCACGCGGATGTCTTCGGCCATGGCCAGGAGCATCTTGCGCAGGACTTCCGCCTGGGCCTTCACGTCCGGCGCATTGGCCGTGGCGGTGGCGCGCGTGATCAGGCGCAGGCCGTTCAAGCGCCGCAGGTCATCCACCAGTCGCGCCACCGGCTTGCCGAAGCCGGCGGCGAGCTTCTCCTGCGGCTCCTCCAGGTAGTCGGAGGCGGCGAAAAGCAGCGCCGCAAGCCGCGTATCCAGGTCGAGGCGCAGCGAGGCGACGATCAGGGCCATGCCCACCGCATGGTCCCAGACGCTCTCCTGCGTGCCGAGCCGCCGCTCCCCGTAAAGGGAGGCGGCGAGCCCGGCCGCCCGCTCGAGAACGGGCCGCGCCTCGACGGGCAAGCCTTCGGCGAGCAGGTCGAGCTGGGCTTCGACCGCGCTGGTCTGGGCAATCGAATGGGTGACGGAAACCACGATGTGTGCCGGGAATTGGCGGGCCGATGCCGCCCGGTGAAATTATGCCACGGCGGCAGACCGGCGAACCGGTAGAATCGCGGCAATTGCCAACCCATAAGGCACGAAAAAATTACCCCCAAGAGAACCACCGGCCAGGCCTACCTCCTGCTCACCCTCACCGTGCTGTCCTGGTCGGGGAACTGGGTGGTGGGGCGCGGTATCCGCGGCGAGGTGCCACCCATCACCCTCAGCTTCTGGCGCTGGGTGATCGCCTTCGCCCTGCTCCTGCCCATCGCCTGGCCCCATTTGCGCAAGCAGTGGCGCGCCGTACTGCGCCACTGGCCCGTCATCTCGGTGCTGGGCATTTTCGGCGGCGCTTGCCACAACGCCCTGACCTACATCGGCCTGACCCGGACCACGGCCACCAACGGCGTGCTGCTGGCCTCCGCCACGCCCATCATGATCCTCGGCCTGTCCTGGGCCATCTACGGCAAGCGCCTGCGGCGGCTGGAGTGGCTGGGCGTGGCCGTATCGTTCGGCGGCATCGTCGCCATCATCGCCCAGGGTGATCCGACACGGCTCGCCGAGCTGCGGCCCAACGCCGGCGACCTGTGGGTGCTCACCGCCATGCTGTTCTGGGCCCTTTACACCGTGCTGCTCGCCCAGAGGCCGACGGGCCTGCACCCGTTTTCCTTCCTCGCCGGCATCTCGGTGGTCGGCCTGGTCGCCCTGGCGCCCTTCTACGCCCGGGAGGTCGCCGCGGGCCACCTCATCAACCCAACCCTGCCCTCCTGGCTGGCCATCGCCTACGCCGGCATCTTCCCCGGGCTATTGGGATTCATCTTCTGGAACAAGGCCGTGGCCGAAGTCGGCAGCAACCGCGCCGGCGTCTTCATACACCTCATGCCCGCCTTCGGCACCATCCTCTCCATCATCTTCCTCGGCGAGCGGCCCCATCTCTACCACCTGGTGGGCATCGGCCTGATCCTGCTCGGCATCTACCTGACGACACGGGGGAAGGTGCAGGTGGGTTAGCCGGGCCGCGTCATCTTCATCGGCACGACCCACTCGTCGAACTGTTCCGCCGTGACGTAGCCCAGGGCCAGCGCCGCCTCGCGCAGGGTCAGCCCCTCGCGGTGCGCCTTCTTGGCGATCTCGGCGGCCTTGTCGTAGCCGATATGGCGGTTGAGCGCCGTCACCAGCATCAGGTTGCGCTCCAGGTGCGCGCGGATATTCGGCAGGTTGGGCTCGATGCCGCGGGCGCAGTGCTCCTCGAAGGCCGCGCAGGCGTCGGCCAGCAGCTCGATGCTCTCCAGCAGGTT
Organism: uncultured Rhodocyclaceae bacterium; assembly: GCA_964479195.1. GTDB lineage: Bacteria > Pseudomonadota > Gammaproteobacteria > Burkholderiales > Rhodocyclaceae > Desulfobacillus. The sequence continues at coordinate 1,340 of CAYZLI010000131.1, read as the reverse complement.
GTGGGCCATCACCGGCTTGTAGACGTTGAGCTGGAAATGCCCCTGGCTGCCGGCGAAGGCCACGGCGGCGTCGTTGCCGAACACCTGGACGCAGACCATGGTGAGGGCCTCGCACTGGGTCGGGTTCACCTTGCCCGGCATGATGGAGGAGCCCGGCTCGTTCTCCGGGATGGTGAGCTCGCCGATGCCGCAGCGCGGCCCGCTCGCCAGCCAGCGCACGTCGTTGGCGAGCTTCATGAGGCCGCCCGCCAAGGTGCGCAGGGCGGCGGAGGCCTGCACCAGGGCATCGTGCGCCGCCAGGGCGAAGAACTTGTCCGGCGCGGCGCGGAAGGGATGGCCGGTGAGTTCCGCGATGTGATGCGCTGCGCGCTCGCCGAAGCGCGGATGGGCATTGAGACCCGTGCCCACCGCCGTGCCGCCGATGGCCAACTCATACAGGCCCGGCAGCGCCGACCATACCGCCTGCAGGCCGAAATCCAGTTGGGCCACCCAGGCGCCGACCTCCTGGCCGAGCGTGATCGGCGTCGCATCCTGCAAATGCGTGCGGCCGGTCTTGACCACGTCGGCGTAGGCGGCGCTCTTCGCCGCCAGCGTGTCCCGCAAACGCCCCACTGCGGGAAAGAGACGGCCGTGCAGCTGCTCCACCACCGCGATGTGCATCGCCGTAGGAAAGGCGTCGTTGGACGACTGGCTGCGGTTCACGTGGTCGTTCGGATGCACCGGCGTCTTCGAACCCAGCACGCCACCGGCCAGCTCGATGGCGCGGTTGGCGATGACCTCGTTGGCATTCATGTTGGACTGGGTGCCCGAGCCCGTCTGGAACACCACAAGCGGGAAGTGCTCGTCGAGGCGGCCCTCGATCACTTCGTCGGCGGCCTGGACGACCAGTCGCGCCAGATCCTCAGGCAACTCACCCAGTTCGGCGTTGGCGAGCGCCGCCGCCTTCTTGACGAGCCCCAAGGCCCGGATCATCGGCCGGCCCCAGCGGAAGCGCGCCACGCCGATGGGGAAATGGAGCAGGGAGCGCTGGGTCTGGGCGCCCCAGTAGCGGTCGGCGGGCACCGGGATGGCGCCCATGGAATCGGTTTCGCTGCGCGTGGCGGGCATGGCGGCTCCTTGGCGAAGAATTCAGGAAAACAACCCATTGGACGCAGGGGCCGTGGCGGAGATTCCCCAGGAAGGTCGTTCGGAATCTTGAAACGGCGGCCGCTATGCTGTATTTTTATACAGTAACCGGCATTTCCCCCATGTTCCCCTCCTACGCCGAACTGCATTGCCTGTCCAGCTTCACCTTCCTGCGCGGTGCCTCGCGCCCGGAGGAATTGGTGGCCCGCGCCCGG
>CAYZLI010000130.1:0-11016 GCA_964479195.1 uncultured Rhodocyclaceae bacterium | reverse complement strand
CTTCCCGGTTTCAAACTGCTCCGAAATGGAGCAACTGTCCCGTGCCGGGACAGGACGGGCGGGAAGGGGCAACATGCGCGAGAGCACGCCGTCGCCGCGCAGGGCGTGACGCAGAGCGGCAGCGAGGTGCAGGCCGATCAGCAGCGCCAGCGCCCACACCGCGCCCTTGTGCAGGCCGTTGAACAGGGCGTTGAGGGTGGCGTCGGGCCAGCCGGCCTTGGGCAGCGCCAGGCCGAAGAACTTCATGGAGTAAGGGGTGAACGAGGCGGACAGGTAGCCCGCCACCGGCGCGAGCAGCAGCAGGGCGTAGAGCAGCCGGTGCGCCGCCTGCGCCAGCCGGCGCTCGGCGGCGGGCAAAACAGAGTCAGGCGCGGCGTGGCGCCGGCGCCAGGCGAGGCGCAGGCCCACCAGCGCGAGGGCGCACAGGCCGAGGGACTTGTGCAGGCCGATGGCCCAGGAACGCTCCGCCCCCTTGGGCAGATCCACCATGTACCAGCCGAGCACGAGCAGACCGGCGATCAGCAGCGCATGCAGCCAGTGCAGGAGGATGGAGGGCAGCGTGTAGCGGTTCACTGGAGTACCTTCCCCCCGCCCCCTTCCCGAGGAAGGGGGTGACGGCAGTTCGCCGCGTTGCGGCTCCGGGTCGTGGCTGGCACCCCTTCGGGCGGCCGTGCGGGGTTCATCGGACCACGACGCCCCAAGGCAACTCACCCACGGCAATCTCCCCGAGCTTCACCAGGCGCGCGGTGTCGATGACGGAAACGCTGTTGCTGCGCCCGTTGGCCACGTAGAGCTTGCGCCCGTCGGGCGTGAGCGCCATGTTCCAGGGGCGCTTGCCTACCGCGATGGTGGCGATGACGGCGTTGCTGGCGGTATCGATGGCGCTCACCGTGCCGTCCTTGCCGTTGGACACGAACAGCCGCTTGCCGTCCGGCGCCAGGGCCAGCCCATTGGCGAACTGGCCGGCAGGGATGCGCGCCAGCGGCTTGTGCGTGGCCACGTCGATGGCGTACACCGCGTTGTCGAGTTCGCAGGCCACGTAGGCGCGGCTGCCGTCGGGGCTGAAGACGATGCCGCGCGGGCGCCGTCCCACCGGGATGGCGTCCGCCTGGCGGCGCCCGGCCACATCGATCACGTCCACCTGCTCGGCCTCCTCGGCGCTCACGTACAGCCAGCGCCCGTCGGGGCTGAACACGGCGTGCTCGGGGTTCTTGCCCCGCACCGGGATCTCCGCCTCGCGCCGGCCACCCGCCGCCTCGATCAGCACGACGCTGTTGCTCTCCTCCACCGCCACGGCGAGCCAGCGGCCGTCGGCCGAGACGCCCACGCCCTCGGGCGATGCGCCCACCGGCAGGTGCTGCACGACGCGCCCCTCGGCGGGATCGATGGCGATCAGTTCCCCCGTCGTTCCATCCGTGGCGTAGATCCGCCCCGCGGCGTGGGCGGCGATGCCCCGCGGGCGCTTGCCGGCGGGCAGGGAGGCGACGACCCGGTCGTCGGCCGTGTCGATGACGCTCACGCTGGCCGATTTCTCGTTGGGCACGTAGGCGAAGGGGGCCGCCGCGGCGAGCGCCGGCCCCGCCAGCAGCAGCGCGAGCACGCGGCGCAGTCCGCGGCGGGATGCGTCCATGTCAGGCTCCCGGCACCAGGTGGGTGACGCCGTGGCGCGCGAAGATGCGCCCCACGGCTCCGTCGCGCTGCAGACCGATCAGGGCCTCCCCGAGGGCCTGGGCCAGCTCGCTGGCGTCGCTTTTCACCGCCAGCCCCAGGGGCCAGCTGTCCACGCGCAGCTCCGGCATCTTCACCGCCCCGACGGGATAGGCGCCGTCGCCTCCCAGGGCGGCTTCCAGCTCGGCGCGCGGCGCCATCACGGCCGCCACCTCCCCGGCGCGCAAGGCGGCCACGGCCTGGGCCACGCTGCGGTAGTGGGCCACGTTGTTGCGCAGGCGGCCGTTGAGCACGCCGAGCAGGAAGGCATCCGAGCCGGAGGCGAGCTCGACGCCGATCTTCTCCCGCGTGAAGACTTCCAGCGCCACGGCGGCGGAACCGGACAGGGGCGGCACGCGCGCCGCGCTGCGCGCCACCGCCAGGGTCTCCAGGTGGTAGGGGCCGAAGATGCGCACCTTGTCGTTCTGGGCCGCGAGGTGCGGGTCCACCGGCACGTGCAGCATCACGTCCGCCGGCTGGGTGCCCAGGTAGTGGCCCTTCCACACCATGTTGCGCAGATCGTCGTTCATGTCCTCGTCAGGGTTGAACCAGGCGATCTCCGCCTGCAAGCCGAGCCGCTCGGCGAGCGCGCGGCCCAGGTCCACGTCGATGCCGCGGCCGTCGAAGGAGTAAGGGGGGAAGTCCTGGTACACCGCCACCCGCAGGCGGCCCTTGCGGCGGATATCCTCCAACGCGCCGGCCCGGGCCGGCAGCGCCGCCGCCAGGGCGAGCGCGCCCAGGGCTTTGAGGCACTTACGACGTTCAGTCTTCACGGACGGTCTCCAGCCAAGCGCGGATGGCCCACATGGCCTCCTGGGAGAGGATGCCCTCGAAGGGCGGCATGTAGACACGGCCGTCGCGGGTGGAGCCGCGGCGCACGCGCTGCAGGAAGATCTCGTCGCCCTCGTCCTTGCCCGGCAGATAGCGCAGGTCCGGCGCGATGCCCCCGGAGATCCCGCCCAGGCCATGGCAGCGGGCACAGTTCTGGTTGTAGGCGGAATCACCGATGCGGATGGCGGCCTTGTCGTCCCGGTAGGGATTGGCCTTGTGCCACTCGGCGCCGAGCTGCTTCAGGCTGCTGGTGTCCACCGCTTGGGGCGTCACGTCGCCGTGGGCCCGCGCGCCCGCGGCGGCGAGGCCGATGAGCACGGACAGGATCAGGTGGAGTAGGGGTCTGCTGCGAACAATCACTTTGTCACCTCGGGTATGGATAGTTTTCGGCATCGGCTTCGGCCGCGCTCGACCGACCGTTGAGCAAGCGGTGTGCCACGGAGGTTTTGGTGCCTTTCGCACCCTCATAAGGCAGGATGCTTGGCAAGCTTTTTGCTGACCCTGCTCCGGCATGCAACGAGCCGTTGCCAAAGGACGACCCAGGTGCTACGTTCTGGAGCAGCGGCCGCACAGCAAGAAGAGCAAGGGCCAGGACTTGGCGGGAGACCAGTCCGGTTCGGTGCAGGAGGAGGAGTCATGAGTCAGCTATCCGCTGTCGCGGAGGTGCGGTATTCGCGTGTCCAGCAGGCCCGGGACGTATTCTTCGGCCGCGGCGAGGTGCCCGACCGGCTGGTCGAGCGGGCGTTGATACGCTCCTGGGAGCGTTGCCGGCGCGCCGGGCTGGATTTCCTCGCCGTACGGGATTCGGGCGCCGTAGCGAGCGTCGCCGCTCTGCGTGACGCCTGCGAGCGGCACCGCCATCTGCTCGCCCACGCCCAGTCGATCATGGACCACGTGTACGAGCAGATCCGCCATTCCGGCAGCGTGGTCATCCTGTCCAACGAAGAAGGCTTGGTGCTCCATTCCATCGGCGACGCGGATTTCGTCGAGCGCGCCGAGCTGGTGGCCCTGCGCCCGGGCGCATCCTGGGACGAGCGCGAGCGCGGCACCAACGCCATCGGCACGGCCCTGGCCGAGGGCGGCCCGGTGGAAGTGGTGGGCGCCGAACATTATCTGGAACGCAACGGCTTCCTCACCTGCAGCGCCACCCCTTTGTTCGATCCCCAGGGCCAGCTCATCGGCGCCCTGGACATCTCCGGCGACTACCGCGGGTACCAGCGCCACACCCTGGGCCTGGTGCGCATGTCGGCGCAACTGGTGGAAAAGCGCCTGTTCGAATCCGCCTATACCCAGGAACTGCTGCTCGCCTTCCACCCGCGGCCGGAATACGTGGGCAGCCTGGGCGAAGGGCTCGCCGCCCTGGCGCCGGACGGGCGCATCCTGGCGGTCAACCCGGCGGGCCTGGAGATCCTCGGCCTGCGCCGCGACGAGGCGACGCGGCTGAATTGCTCCCTGCTGTTCAATGCCTCCCCGGGCGCGCTGGTGGACCGGGCGCGGCGCGATAGCCAGGCGCTGCAGGCGGTGACCACGGCGCGGGGGCAGCAGCTGCACCTGCGCATGCGCGGCAACCTGCCGCCGCTGGCCGTACCCGCCCGGCTGCCCACCGATACGGCGCGCATCCCCTCCACGCGCCGCCCCGGCGCCTGCGGCGAAATGCTCACCCTGGACACCCTGTGCACGGGTGACGCGCGCCTGCAGGGGGCGATCGACCGCGCGCGGCGCGTGCTCGGCCGCGACATCCCCATCCTGATCCAGGGCGAGTCGGGCGCGGGCAAGGAGATGTTCGCCAAGGCCTTCCACAACGGCGGCCCGCGCCGCAGCGCACCCTTCGTGGCCCTCAATTGCGCGGCGATCCCCGAGACCCTCATCGAGTCGGAACTGTTCGGCTACCAGGGGGGTGCGTTCACCGGGGCGCGCAAGGAAGGCGCGGTGGGCAAGATCCAGCAGGCCCACGGCGGCACCCTGTTCCTGGATGAGATCGGCGACATGCCCCTCAACCTGCAGGCGCGCCTGCTGCGCGTGCTGCAGGAGCGCAGCGTCACGCCCCTGGGCGGCGGCCGCACCATCGCGGTGGACATCTCCCTGGTGTGCGCCACCCACCGGCACCTGAAGGAGGAAGTGGCCGAGCGCCGCTTCCGCGAGGACCTCTACTACCGCCTCAACGGCCTCAGCGTCTGCCTGCCCCCGCTGCGCGAGCGCACCGACCTGCGCCAACTGGCGACCAGCCTGCTGCGGGTCGAGGCCGGGGCGCGCGAAGTCGCGTTCTCGGAGGAAGCCATGCTGGCCTTCGAGCGCTACGCCTGGCCGGGCAACATCCGCCAGCTCAACAACGTGATCCGCGTGGCCATCGCGCTCCTGGAAGACGACGAGCGGGCGATCGCCGAAACGCACCTGCCGGAGGAACTCTTCGAGGAATTGCCGTTGGCCGCCTTGGAAGCGCCGCAGCCGGCCGCCGCGGCAGCGCACCCGCGCGCGGCCGCCGACGCCGCGAGCCTGGAGGAGGTCGAGCGCCAGGCGGTGCAGCGCGCCCTGGAAGCCGCGGGGGGCAACATTTCCGCGGCGGCCCGCATGCTGGGCGTGAGCCGCAACACCCTCTACCGCAAGCTGGGCCGGCTGTAGTCGGCAATCGCATGAACGCCCCCTCTCCCCCGGACTCGGGGGAGAGGGCTGGGGTGAGGGGGCGGGCGTCGAGCCGCTGAACACCCCTCACCCTATCCCTCTCCCCGCAAGCGGGGCGAGGGGACCCGTGTTTCGCGTTCATGCTAGCTGAGCCGGCCCCTCGGGCGGCGGGTGCGGGCCGGTTTTCCGGTATCATTGCGGCCTTTCCCAAGGGTAGTCTTCCCCCGCAGGATGATCCGCAAGCTGCTCCGCCGCGTTTTCGGCCGGCCCGCGCCCCAGCACGCGCCGGCGCTGATCTCCGTCGGCCACCATGGCATCCGCCGCGAGGCGATTTCCCCCGGCGCGCGCCAAGTGGTCGCCCGCCTGCAGGAGCATGGCCACAACGCCTTCGTCGTCGGCGGGGCGGTGCGCGATCTGATCGCCGGCATCGAGCCGAAGGATTTCGACGTGGCCACGGACGCCACCCCAGAACAGGTGCGGGGCATCTTCCGCCGCTCCCGCATCATCGGCCGGCGCTTTCGCATCGTGCATGTCATGGTCGGGGGCGAGACCATCGAGGTGTCCACCTTCCGCGCCGGCAACGACGCCGACTCGGAAACCGACGAGCACGGCCGCGTCCTGCGCGACAACATCTTCGGCAACCTGGAGGAGGATGCGGCGCGGCGCGATTTCACCATCAACGCCCTCTACTACAACCCGGCCGAGCAGACCGTCACGGACTACCACCACGGGGTGGCCGACCTGAAGCAGAAGACCCTGCGCGTGATCGGCGAGCCGCGGCGCCGCTACCGGGAGGACCCGGTGCGCATGCTGCGCGCGGTGCGCATGGCGGCCAAGCTGGGCCTGGCCCTCGACCCGGCGGCGCGCGCGCCGATCCGGGAACTGGCGGACCTGCTGGAGAACGTGCCGGCCGCCCGCCTGTTCGACGAGATGCTGAAGCTGCTGCTCTCCGGACATGCGGTGGAGTGCTTGAGGCAACTGCGCGAAGAGGGCCTGCACCACGGCCTGCTGCCGCTGCTCGACGTCATCATGGAGCAGCCCATGGGCGAGCGCTTCGTCTGGCTGTCCCTGGCCAACACGGATGCGCGGGTGAAGTCCGGCAAGCCGGTCTCCCCAGGCTTTCTTTTCGCCACCCTGCTCTGGCATGAAATGCTGGGCAACTGGGAGGCGCGCAAGGACCGGGGCGAAAGCTCCACCCCGGCGCTGCATGCGGCGATGGAAGAGGTACTCGACATCCAGGGTGAGAAGCTGGCCATCACCCGGCGCATCGCCGCCGACATCAAGGATATCTGGGTGCTCCAGCCCAGGTTCGACAACCGTGCCGGCCGCCGCCCGCTGCGCCTGCTGGAGCAGCCCCGTTTCAAGGCCGGGCTGGACTTCCTGCTCCTGCGGGCGGAGAGCGGGGAAGTGCCCCAGGAACTGGCGGACTGGTGGCAGGCGTTTCTCCAGGCCGATGGCGAAGGGCGGCTGGCCATGCTCTCGCCGGAGAAAAAACCGGCGCGCCGACGGCGTCGGCGGCGCAAGCCGGGCGAGGCGGAACCGGAGGCGGCGTGATGACGCTCGACCGCCGAACCCCCATCCCCAGCCCTTCCCCCTGGCAGGGGGAAGGGAGCGTTGCGGCGCTGCGCGCGACAGTCGGCTGGGAGGCGGCGTGACGCTGGCTTACATTGCCCTGGGCAGCAACCTGGGCGATCCGCTCGGCACGGTCCAGGCCGCGCTGCTCGCCCTGGAAAGGCTGCCGGGCACCACCCTGGTCGCTGCCTCCTCGCTCTACCGCAGCGCCCCGGTCGGGCTGAAGAACCAGCCGGACTTCATCAATGCCGTGGCGGCCGCGGACACCGGGCTGGCCGCACCCGCCCTGCTGGAGGAACTGTTCGCCATCGAGGCGCGCTTCGGCCGCCGGCGCGATTTCCACCATGCGCCGCGCACCCTCGACCTGGACCTGCTGCTCTACGGCGATGAGGTCCGCACGGATGCGCGCCTGACGCTGCCCCATCCGCGCATGCACGAACGGGCCTTCGTGCTCGCACCCCTCGTCGAGATCGCCCCCGAATGCGTCATCCCGGGGCACGGGCGCGCCGCGGCACTGCTGGAATCCTGCCGGGACCAGCGCATCACCCGATGCGCACCGGCTCTTCGGTCTTCGACCGCCCCAGACCGGACGGCCGCCTCTTTCCGTTCGCCCTGAGCTTGTCGAAGGGCGAACGGACTCGCCGACAGCGTCCCACGATGCCCCAGATCCCCGTCATCCTGCAGACCGCATTCCTGCTCGCGGCCTCGAACGTCTTCATGACCTTCGCCTGGTACGCGCATCTCAAGAACCTCAACGACCGGCCCTGGTGGTTCGCCGCCGTCTTCTCCTGGGGCATCGCCCTCTTCGAGTACATGCTGCAGGTGCCGGCCAACCGCATCGGCGCGGAAGAGCTGTCCCTGGCGCAGTTGAAGATCCTGCAGGAAGCGATCACCCTGGCGATCTTCGTGCCCTTCGTGCTGTTCTACATGGAACAGCCCCTCAAGCTCGACTACCTGTGGGCCGCCCTGTGCATCCTCGGCGCGGTTTATTTCATCTTCCGTTCCTAGCATGCGAACGGCTATGATGCGCGCTCGTCCCATGGAGGGAGCCGTTCCATGAGTTACCTGACCGACCCGTCCGCCCAGCGCCCGGTGACGCTGGCCGAGCTGGCGCGCATGCGCGCGGCCGGCGAAAAGATCGCCGTGCTCACCTGCTACGACGCCAGCTTCGCCGCCCTGCTGGAGCGCTGCGGCGTGGACGTGCTGCTGGTGGGCGATTCCCTCGGCAATGTGCTGCAGGGCCACGCCACCACGCTGCCGGTGACCCTGGAACAAATGGCCTACCACACCGGCTGCGTGGCGCGCGGCCTCGGCAGGCAGGGACGCCCGCTCATCGTCACCGACATGCCCTTCGGCTCCTACCAGGAGGACCCGGCCCAGGCCATGCGCTCGGCCGTGCCGCTCATGGCCGCCGGCGCCCAGATGGTCAAGCTGGAAGGCGGCGCCCACATGGCCGAGACGGTGCGCTTCCTCGTCGAGCGGGGCGTGCCCGTCTGTGCCCATGTCGGCCTCACGCCCCAGTCGGTGCACCAGCTCGGCGGCTACCGGGTGCAGGGCAAGACCGAGGAAGCCGCCCGGCAGTTGCTGGACGATGCCGCCGCCCTGGAGCAGGCGGGGGCCGCCCTCATCGTCCTGGAGCTGGTGCCCGCCGCGCTCGCCGCCCAGGTGACGGGCCAGCTCAAGACCATGGCCAGCATCGGCATCGGCGCCGGGCGCGACTGCCACGGCCAGGTGCTGGTGCTGCACGACATGCTGGGCGTCTATCCCGGCAAGAAGGCCAGGTTCGTGAAGAACTTCATGCAAGGCGCAGCGAGCATCGACGAGGCCGTGAAGGGCTATGTCGCCGCGGTGAAGGACGGTTCCTTCCCCGCTCCCGAGCATTGCTACTGACCATGGATATCCACCCGACCATCGCCGGCCTGCGGGGGGCCCTCGCGAGCGCCGGGCGCATCGCCTTCGTGCCCACCATGGGCAATTTGCACGAGGGCCACATCGCGCTCGTGCGCCAGGCCCGGGCCCACGGCGATGCCGTGCTCGCCAGCGTTTTCGTCAACCGCCTGCAGTTCGGCCCCAAGGAGGACTTCGCCAAGTACCCGCGCACCTTCGAGGCCGACTGCGAGAAGCTGGCCGCCGCCGGCGTAACCCACGTCTTCGCCCCCGACGAGGGCGAGATGTACCCCACACCCCAGACCTACCACGTGCAGCCCGACCCGGTCCAGGCCGACATCCTGGAAGGCGAGTTCCGCCCGGGCTTCTTCCGCGGCGTGGCCACGGTGGTGCTCAAGCTCTTTTCCATCGTCCAGCCCCAGGCGGCCGTGTTCGGCAAGAAGGACTACCAGCAGCTCATGATCATCCGCAACCTGGTGCGCGAGTTCGCCCTGCCCATCGAGATCGTCGCCGGAGAGACGGTGCGGGCCGAGGACGGCCTGGCGCTCTCGTCCCGGAATGGCTACCTGACACAGGAAGAGCGGGCCGAGGCGCCTCGGCTGTATCGGTGTCTGGAGGCCGTCCGGCTGGGGGTCCGGGCCGGAGAGCGGGATTTGCCGCGGCTCGAGGGCCAGGCCATGACGGAACTCCGCGCCCATGGCTGGATTCCGCAATATGTTGCAGTGCGAAAACAACTTGATTTACAATTACCCGCCGCTCACGATTCCGGGTTGGTGGTGCTGGGCGCGGCACTCCTGGGGAGCACGCGCCTGATCGACAACCTGGAAGTTTAGGGCTCCGCCATGCGCTCAGGCCGGCGGCGCGCCAGAAGCGCACTTTGTGGGAGAGGGATTCCACAACCTGCCACTGACGTATGGAGAAGGAGCGACCACGATGCAACGGATGATGCTCAAGTCCAAGCTGCACCGCGTGACCTGCACGCACTCGGAGCTGCACTACGAAGGTTCCTGCGCCATCGACGAGGATCTGCTCGACGCTGCGGACATCAAGGAATACCAGCAGATCGACATCTACAACGTCAATAACGGCGAGCGCTTCACCACCTACGCCATCCGCGCCGAGCGCGGCAGCGGCATCATCTCGGTGAACGGCGCCGCGGCCCGCAAGGCCGCGCCCGGCGACCTCCTCATCATCGCCACCTACGCCATGTACAACGAGATCGAGCTGCAAAAGTTCGAGCCGGAACTGGTCTACGTGGATTCGCGCAACCGGATGATCGACCAGCGCCACAAGATCCCGGCGCAGCTGGCCTGACCGGGCCAGCCTGATGGAAAAGCCCGCCTGAAGGCGGGCTTTTTCTTTGTCCCGGAACGCTCACGCGATCCTGGGTTCGAAGTGGGTCGGCCCGGAAGCTTTCGGCGGGCCGGCCACCCGGTTTCGGCCCTCCTCCTTGGCCCGGTAGAGGGCGGCATCCGCCGCCGCCAGAAGCGCCTCCACCGACACGGGCGTCGTCGAGGAGGCCGTCGCCACGCCGATGCTGACGGTCATGGGGCAGGGCGCGGCCCCTTGCCCGTGCAGCGCCTCGACCCGGCGACGGATTTCCTCGGCCACCTCCAGCGCCCCCGCGCTGCCGGTTTCCGGCAGCACCACCACGAACTCTTCGCCCCCGTAGCGGGCGGCGAAATCCCCCCGCCGGCCGACCCGCTCGCTCAACACCTGCGCCAGCGCCGCCAGGCACTCGTCGCCGATCACGTGGCCGTGCCGGTCGTTGATGCCCTTGAAATGGTCCAGGTCGAGCATGAGTACCGACAGCGGATGGCGGTAGCGCTGGGCGCGGCCCAGTTCCTCCGCCAGCTCGCAGTTGAGGTAGCGGCGGTTGAACAGGCCGGTCAAGGCGTCGTGCCGCGCCTCGTCCTCGTGGAAGGCGGCGCGGATTTCCGCATTGCGATGCAGCCAGAAGTACTGGATCAGCAGCGCCACCAGCAGGCCCCCGGCCGAAGCAACGCTCAAGGCGCGCGCCACATGCCAGCCCGCCGTCCCCCGCGCCCCCGCCATCATCGTGAGCAGGACGTCGAGGTTGAAGGCGAGGAGCACCACGGCCAGCCACAGGTGCAGCAGGGCGCGCAGCCGGGTGACATAGACCAGCACCCAGAGCGCGAAGGCGTTCAGCATCACCATGCCCCCGGCCAGCGGGCTGTCCCGGAACGGGCGGTAGTCGCCGCCTTCGATCGCCGTGGGCAGGTGTTCGGGGTACGCGGCGGATAGGAACACCGCGCCCAGCGCGGCCAGGAAGCCCACGATCATCGGGAAGAGATCGAGGGCGCGCGCCGGTTCGATACCGACCGCCGGTCGCGCCTCATTCTTCGATCGCACCGCCAGGGCGCCCAGGACGAAGCAGGG
>CAYZLI010000129.1:0-11103 GCA_964479195.1 uncultured Rhodocyclaceae bacterium | reverse complement strand
GGGTGAACGGCAAGCGCATGGCCGTTCATGGTTCGACGGGCTCACCACGAACGGCAAGCGCATGGCCGTTCATGGTTCGACGGGCTCACCACGAACGGCCATGCGTCCGTCACTGCTTCTTCAACTCCGCGACCTGGCCGGTGATCGGGTGGAAGTACACCTCCACCTTTTTGCCGTCCTTGTCGTAGCCGTAGATCTCGTAGCACTGGCCTTTCGAGACGTGGAAGTTCTTGATGTCCCGGAAGCCCATGTCCTTGATCCGGCCCATCATCTGCTCCTCGGTCAGCCACTTCGACTTCGGCTCCTTGGTGCATTCCGGCCCGGCCAGGGCGGGGGAGGCGGCCAGGGCCAGCAGGCTTGCCGCGGTGGCGGCGAGCACATAGGGGGCAACGCGCGTTTTCATGATCGCTCCTTCCAATAAGAATGGATCCAGCCACAGCCATCCGGCGCAATGCGCTGCGCTTATTGCGCCCTACGGCCTGCCAAACGGAACGAGATGCAACTTCGTTCCGGTGCGTGGAATTCTGGTTGCGCCCGGGGCGGCAGTCTGTGGGGTCGATTGCCCGCAGTGGGTGGGGGACCTGCTTTACCGGCCCCATAAAGGCCGTAGAGGCGCTGGGTAGGGTGCCCGCACGCCGCTACGGCGCGCGCTTTTTCCTACAGTGATTCGGTTGGCCGGTTGCGGGTTTGCCTTGCGCCAAATGCGGGCTTTGCCTCGCTGCGGCTTTTTTCCCCGTTCCCTAATCTTCCATCAACGATTCGCCCGGCATGGCCATCCGGCTTTTCCGGCGAAATCGCGGCGACCAGTTATTGGTGTGTACGTACTGATGCGATCGAGAGGGGGCGTTATGAAATCGGATCCCAGGGGCAATTGGATGGAAGCGCTGGCAGCGGCATGGCGCGTCGTTTTTGCGTTGATGCTGCTGGGCGCGTTCTTCCACCAATTGGAGGCGCACGCGCTGACCATCAACGTGGTCAGCCCGCGCATGAACAACGGCGTGGTGGTGCGCGACGCCGCCGGCAACGAAATACTCGACCCGGTGACCACCGGCTACCGCTGGCTGGTTGAGGCGGACCTCGGCAGGCCTTCCAACCCCGGCGACCCGGCCGGTTCCGACACCGCGGCCCTGAACTTCCATATCAGCTACATGCCGGTGCTGGCCGCCGGCAACGACAGCACCAGTCCGCCGACTGCCCTCGCCCTGGATTCCAACAAGCGCTACTTCGTCTCGGTGCTGCCCAACAGCGGCTACCAGGTGGGCGGCGCGGCGCTGGCCGCCGGCCGCGCTTCGGACACGGTGACCATCGTCGTCAACCCCCTGCCGGTGCCGACGGCGCAACTGAGCGTCCTCGTCTTCCACGACAACTATCCCATCAACAACAATCCGGACCTGCCCCAGGAGACAGGCCTGGCCGGGTTCAGCATCTTTCTTACGGAAGGCGGCGGCACCTACGGCCAGTCGGGCGGCCAGGCCACCATGGACGCCTTCGGCAACCCCATCGGCACCGAGTACCAGAAGGATGCCAACGGCAATTTCATCTACAACACGCCGGGCGATCCGAGCAGCGGCCCCGCGGTGCAGACCATGGGCAGCGGCTTCGTGAACACCAACGCCAACGGCATGGCCACCATCAAGTACCTGACGCCCGCCAAGTACGGCGTCCAGGCCGTCCCCCCCGCCGGCACCGACTGGCAGCAACTCACCACCATCGAGGGCAGCAAGACCATCGACGCCTGGGTGAAGCCGAACGAGCCGCCCTTCATGGTGGAGTTCGGCCCGCCCTTCTGGCACGCCTTCTTCGGCTTCGTCAAGCCGTTCGATATCACGAACACCCTCACCGTGCCCCCCGGAATTCCCAAGGGCAAGGTCACGGGCCGGGTGGTGAACAACCACATGTCCAATCCCTGGCAGTCCTTCACCTTCTACAACGGCGACCCGGTGCAGGAGTGCTGGGTGGGCCTGAACGAGATCGCCGCCCCCGGCCGCGGCCTCTTTGCCGCGCCCTGCAACCCGGACAGCACCTTCACCATCAACAACCTGCCGCCCGGCCTCTACCAGCTCGTGCTCTGGGACAAGAACCTGGACCGGATCATTAACTTCACCCAAGTGGAAGTGCCCGTCACCGGCGGCACCGTGGCCCTGGGCGACGTGCCCACCTTCGACTGGTTCAGCAGGTACGAGGCCCGGGTATTCTTCGACGCCAACAACAACGGCTTCCCCGACGCGGGCGAGCCGGGCATTTCCGACCAGGCCCTGAACATCCGCTTCCGCGACGGCAGCATCTACCAGGCCACGGCCACCAACCAGGCCGGGGAGGCGGTGTTCAAGGAGGTCTTCCCCTTCTTCCACTGGCTGGTCCTGGAGGTGGATTTCGCCCGCTTCAAGGCCACCGGCGCCACCATCGTGGTGGACCAGGGCGGCCCGATCCCGGCCCATAACGGCTGGACCACGCCTTCGTGGAACAAGCTCAATCCCCAGCCCCAGTCGGAGAACGGCGGCCTGCCTTACCGCACCGAGACGGGGCCGGTGCTGCTGGAAGGCCACCAGGGCTTCCTCGGCCAGACCGTCCGCATCGAGTGGGGCAAGAACAACTACCCGCAGGGCGAGAACGGCGGCATCACCGGCATCGTCCAGTACGGCATCACCCGCGCCGAGGACGATCCGCGCTACGCCGCGGCGGAGAACTGGGAGCCGGGCATTCCCCGCGTCCAGGTGAACCTGTACCGGGACTGCGACAACGACGGCAAGATCGACAAGGCCGACTGCTCCGCGCTGAGCGCCCAGGGCTACGTGGCCGCGCTCGCCGACCTGGACAACTACCCCTTCGGCTGGAGCGACGGCACGGGCCCGCAAGGCCCCGAGGATGTCAAGCGCAACGCCGCTGCCGGCTTCAGCCTGGGCGATGCCTACGACATGGGCACGACCGATTCCTGGGACGACAACGTGCCCACGGGCTGCCAGGGCACCCCGTTCGTGCATAACGGCGTGCAGGTGGACTGCCTGGACGGCCTGCGCAGTTGGAACCAGGTGCGCCCGGCGCTGTTCGACGGCGGCTACGCCTTCGGCAGCCCGGCGGGCAAGCCCGAGCTGCCCCAGGGCTGGTACATCGTCGAGGCCATCGCGCCCCCCGGCTACCAGACGCAGAAGGAAGAGGACAAGAACGTGGACTTCGGCGACACCTTCACGCCGAGCCCGCTGGTCCTGCCGCCCGAGTGCGTCGGCGACCCCCACGTGGTGCCGGCCGAGCTGTCGCTCTTCCCGGGCGTGCCCTCGTACTTCGGCGGCCAGACCCGGCTCCTGTGCGACCGCAAGAAGATCGACGTGGTCCAGGGCAAGAACGCGGCGGCCAACTTCTTCATGTTCACCGAAGTGCCGGTGGCCGGCCACATCGTCGGCTTCACCGCCAACGACGTGACGGCGGAGTTCGATACCACCGCCCCCAACTTCGGCGAGAAATACGCCCCGCCCCACGTGCCGGTCTCCATCCGCGACTGGACCGGGCGCGAGGTCAGCCGGGTGTACACGGACCAGTTCGGCTACTTCAACGCCCTGGTGCCCTCCACCTACACCATCAACCCGCCGATGCCCTCGGGCGTGGGCCCCAACATGATCGTCGCCTGCATCAACTCGCCGGGGCCGATCCAGGATGCCAACGGCAACTGGGTGATCGATCCCTACTTCCATCGCGGCTTCGGCCAGGCCTGCTACACCTTCCAGTACCTGCCCGGCAAGACCACCTACCTCGATACGCCCATCCTGCCCGTGGCGGCCTTCACCGGCCCCGCGCGCTTCCCGGTGGACTGCGAGTTCACGGACGGCACGCCGGTGATCTACTCGGTGGACGGCCGCAACGCCCGGGGCGCCAGCCAGAGTGGACCCTATGTGCCCGCCGTCGGCGGCTTGGCGCGCAGGCTGACCATCGTCTCCGCCGGCCAGCAGCCGGTGGACAACCCGCGCTACGACGGCACGCCCGCCACGGGCAGCACCCAGGTGCGCGACTTCGGCTTCGGTGCGCAGGGGGCCAACAGCAAGGTGAGCCTGAACGGCATGCAGCTTCCCATCGTCTCCTGGACGCCGGACATGATCGTCGTCAAGGTGCCCGACGGCACCACCACCGGCCAACTGGACGTCACCCGCGACAACGGCCGCAGCAGCGTCACGGGCGTGACCGTCACCATCGAGAGCCGCCAGCCGAAACGGGTCCTGCCCGGCACCACCATCCAGGCCGCCATCGACGCGGCCACCACGGGCGACCTCATCCTGGTGCCGCCGGGGACCTACAACGAGATGGTGGTCATGTGGAAGAAGGTGCGCCTGCAGGGCTGGGGCGCGGCTTCGACCGTCATCAACGCGGCCAAGTCGCCTTTCGAGAAGGTGAGCGCCTGGCGCACGAAGATCCTGCAACTGGCCGACGTCGGCGCCTTCGACTTCCTGCCCGGCCAGACCACCGGCCCGCAGGGCATCAACCTGGGCCCGACGCCCTTCACCCTGGAGGAAGGCCCGGCGATCATGGTCCTGGCGAAGAAAGGCGGCATCAACCGCTTCAACGCGCCGCCCTACGCCCGCATCGACGGCTTCAGCATGATCAACGCGGACACGGGCGGCGCCATCCTGGCCAACGGCTATGCGGATTACCTGGAGATCAGCAACAACAAGATCTTCGGCAACTCCGGCTGGAACGGCGGCGCCATCCGCCTCGGCCACCCCAACCTGGTGGACCCGACGCTCAACCCGGAGACCGACCTGCTCACCGGCGGCTACACGGACGCCCGCAACCGCTGGGTGAAGATCCATAACAACCACGTCCTGCAAAACGGCGGCGGCAGCACGGGCGGCGGCGGCATCACGCTGTGCACCGGCAGCCACTACTACCAGGTCACGGGCAACTTCGTCTGCGGCAACTACACCAGCGGCATGGGCGGCGGCATCGCCCACCTGGGGCGCAGCCTGAGCGGCGAGATCTCCCATAACACGGTGATCTTCAACCAGTCGCTGAACCAGATGCTCAACGCCAACGGCGGCGGCATCTTCATCGGCGGCAAGGCGCCGCTCCCCGGCGCGACCCTGTCGCCCGGCACCGGCAACGTGGTCATGGAGGCCAACCTGATCCAGGGCAACAACGCCACGGCGGGCGACGGCGCCGGCATCCGCGCCCAGTACGTCAATGGCCTGGATGTGCTGCGCGCGCCGAACACCGCGGGCGCCTGGTACCAGCTCAACATCGAGAACAACATGGTGGTGAACAACGTGGCCGGCGGCGCCGGTGGCGGGCTGTCCCTGCAGAACGTGGCCAAGTCGGTGATCGCCAACAACACGATCGCCCATAACGACAGCACGGCAACCCAGGGCAACCTCTTCCCGGCGGCGAGCCCCAACCAGTCCACGCCGCAGCCCGCGGGCATCGTCTCCTACGCCCACATCGGTGGCCTGAACAATGTCATCGGTGCGGGCGCCCCGGCGAAGTTCCGCCTGCGCTACTCCAACCCGACGCTGGTGAACAACATCATCTGGAAGAACCGCTCCTTCTACTGGAAGATCGACGGCACCACCGTGCCGCAGACCTTCGGCCTGGTGCCGGACATCGGCGCCGGCCAGCCCCCGGTGTTCTGGGATCTGGCGGTGGTGGGCACGGACAATCCGGCCATCCTCAACCCCTACGCCAGCCTGCTGACGGATCCGACGGGCTATGCCGCGAGCAACATCACGGGTGACCCGGACTTCGACCTCAGCTACTTCAACGGCGACAACATCGCGGCGACCCTGGGCGGCACCAGCACCAGCATGGCGACGGCGGCAGCCTTCGACGAGGGCGGCAACTACATCAACGTGCGCTACGGCCCGCTGACGCTGACCCAGCCCTGCACCGCGCCCGGTGTGTGCCCGCTGTACGGCGACTACCACATCGGCGCCGCCTCGCCGGCCCGCAACAAGGGCCAGACGGGCAACGCGGCGACGCTGGACTTCGACGGGCAGGTGCGGCCCATCGGCGGAACCAATCCGGACATCGGCGCGGACGAGCGTCAGTAGGAAATCGAGAAGGAGAGACATCATGAAAGCCAAGGATTCGCTGAACATGTCATCCCCGCGGAAGCGGGGATCCAGCGGCGTGTGGAAGACCCTGGATTCCCGCTTGCGCGGGAATGACAAGGTTTCCCGGCTGCGCAAGCTGCTGCTCCCCCTGGCCCTGGCCGCGATGGGAACGGTGGCCACACCGGCCGGGGCGACCATCTTCGTGCAGTGCCCCGGCGACAACAATGGGGATGCCGTGCCCGAAAACCCCAACAACAAGGTCATCTGCAAGCACCTGGCGGCGGGCGACGGCTTCGCCACCATGGCCGACGGCCGGGTGCTCTACAACTTCGGCTTTTCCGACATCACGGGCGTGCCGCCGGCCCAGGCGGTGAGCGTGGGCACGCTGGCCGCCAACTGGTCGGCGCCCACCATCGAGCTGAAGGAGGGCCAGGAGTTCTACCTCACGCTCTCCAACGTGGGCATGGTGATGCGCCCCGACCTCTTCGACCCGCACTCGGTGCACTTCCACGGCTTCCCCAACGCCGCGCCCATCTTCGACGGCGTGCCGGAAGCCTCGGCGGTCATCAACATGGGCTCGAGCTTCACCTACTACTACAACATCGTCGAGCCGGGCACCTACATCTACCACTGCCACGTGGAGGCCACCGAGCACATGCAGATGGGCATGCTCGGCAGCCTCTTCGTCCGGCCGAAGCAGGACGGCCAGAACAAGAACTTCGGCGGGCGCACCTACAACAAGTTCGCCTACAACGACGGCGACGGCTCCACGGGCTTCAACCGGGACTATCCGCTGCAGTTGAGCTCCATGGACCACAACTTCCACGAGCTGCATTTCGGCATCCAGCCGCTGCCCTTCGCCATGATGGTGGACACCTACGCCATGCTCAACGGGCGGGGCTATCCCGACACGGTGAACCCCGATCCGCTGCCGGCGCCGGTGGACAATCCCAACGGCGTCGTCTCCCAGAAGATCAGCTCGCTCATCGAGGCGAACCAGGGCGAACGCATCCTGCTGCGCCTGTCCAACCTGAGCGTGACGAATTTCTACACCGTCACCGCCCTGGGCGTGCCGATGCAGGTGGTGGGGCAAGGGGCGCGGCAACTGGAAAGCACCCGGGGCAAGCGGACCTACTACAACACCAGCTCGGTGACCCTGGGCGGCGGCGAGACGGCGGACGTCATCGTCGACACCGCCAACGTGCCGGCCGGCACCTACTTCCTCTACACCACCAACCTCAACTATCTGAGCAACAACGACGAGGACTACGGTGGAATGATGACCGAGATCATCGTTCGCTGAAGCCATAGGAGACATCCGACATGAACCCGCTCATCCGCAAGCTGCCGCGACTGCTCGCCGTGGCGACGACCCTGCTGCTGTTCGCATTCAACGAAGCCGCCTGGGCCGTCATCGACGGCATCACCGGCCCCACCTTCAACCTCGCCGCCCGGGCGGACTACATCGTCACGGCCGACGGCAACAGCATCTACACCTGGGGCTATGCCAACGGCAACGGACAGATGCAATATCCGGGACCGACGCTGATCGTCAACCAGGGCCAGACGGTGACCATCAACCTCAGCAACGAGCTGCCCGTGCCCGTGTCCATGGTCTTCCCCGGGCAGTCGGGCGTGGAGGCGAGCGGCGGCTTTCCCGGGCCCATGGCCGTGGAAGCCACCCCGGGCAACACGATCACCTACACTTTCGTCGCCAGCAACGCCGGCACCTACATGTACCACAGCGGCACGCAGCCCTCCCTGCAGGTGGAGATGGGCCTGGTCGGCGCCCTCATCGTGCGGCCCAGCGGCGGCAATGCGCTGA
This sequence comes from uncultured Rhodocyclaceae bacterium, assembly GCA_964479195.1. Lineage (GTDB taxonomy): Bacteria > Pseudomonadota > Gammaproteobacteria > Burkholderiales > Rhodocyclaceae > Desulfobacillus. The sequence continues at coordinate 3,246 of CAYZLI010000129.1, read as the reverse complement.
CCCGCGCCTACGCTCCCGGGGACACGGCCTTCGACCGCGAGTACCTGTTCCTGATGACGGAGATGGACCCGAACATCCACAGCGCGGTGTGGTCGCTGGCGATCGCGGGCATCCCGCCGGGCACGCGCACCCTGAACGTGGATACCGTCGGCAGCTACTTCCCGGTGCTCTGGTTCCTCAACGGACGTGCGGCGCCGGACACCATGGCCGATGCCTTCTCGCCCATCTTTCCCACCCAGCCCTACAACTGCCTGCCGCGCATGCACCCGGGCGAGCAGCTGCTCCTGCGGGTGGTCAACGCCGGGCGCGACCTGCACCCCTTCCACACCCACGGCAACAACTTCGACCTGATCGCCCGGGACGGGCGGCTGCTGGGTACCGCAGCCAACACGGTCGACCTGTCGGTGTCGGACTTCACCCTGAAGGCGGTGCCGGGCGAGACCTACGACGCCATCTTCACGTGGACCGGGCAGAAACTGGGCTGGGACTACACGGGCAACAATAACGATTTCCCCGTCATCCTGCCCAGCATCCAGGACCTGACCATCGGCACCAACTACAGCGGCAGCCCCTTCCTCGGCCAGTTCGGCAGCCTGCCGCCGGGCATCCCGACGGTGAACCCCAATGCCGGCTACTTCTTCATGTGGCACTCCCACAACGAGAAGGAAATCACCAACAACGACATTTTCCCGGGCGGCATGATGACCATGCTCATCGTCGAGGCGCCCGGAGTGCCGATCCCCTAATCGAGCGAAGCGAGGACACGACCATGAAAACCAGATTCCTGACCCTGACCCGGATCACGCAGGCGCTCGCGGCTGCGGGGCTCGTCAGCGTCGCCGCGCCCGCCTTCGCCATCGACTACTCCCTGCGCGCCGAGGCGGTGAGCGTAACCATGCCGGACGGCGCCGTGATCCCCATGTGGGGCTTCGCCCTGGACGGCGCATCCTGCGCGACGCCGCCCTGCGCGGCCACGGTCCCCGGGCCCATGCTCACCGTGCCGCCCGGCGACAACGTGCTGCGCATCTTCCTCACCAACGGTTTGCCGGAGCCGGTGTCCATCGTCATCCCGGGACAGACCGCCGCCATGAACCCGGTGAAGTTCACCGACGGCCAGGGCCGGCAGCGGGTGCGCTCCTTCACCCACGAGGCCGTGGCGGGCGGCGGCATGGCCACCTACGAGTGGCTGAACATGCGGCCCGGCACCTACCTCTACCACAGCGGCAGCCATCCCCAGGTGCAGGTGCAGATGGGCCTCTACGGCGCCGTGAAGCACGACGCGGGCAACGGCCAGGCCTACAACGGCGTCAACTACGCCCAGGAGTTGACGCTGCTCTTCAGCGAGATCGACCCGGCGCTGCACGCGGCGGTGGCCGACGGCAGCTACGGCGGACCGAGCGCGCCGCCCACGGCCTGCAAGAACCCGAACGGATCGCCCGTGCCCATGACCAGCACCCTGTGCTACCGGCCCAGCTACTTCCTCATCAACGGCCAGCCCTGGTCGGCCAACACGGCGCCCCTGGGGCTCACCGCCGGCCAGACGACCCTGCTGCGCTTCATCAACGCCGGCCTGCAGACCCGGGTGCCGGTGCTCAACGGCCAGTACATGCAGATGATCGCCGAGGACGGCAATCCTTACCCCTGGCCCAACACGCCGCGCGAGCAGTATTCGGTGTTCCTGCCGGCGGCGAAGACCGTGGACGCCCTGCTCACGCCCCAGGCGGGGCCCGGCGGTGCGCTGCGGCAGTACCCGCTCTACGACCGGCGCCTGGCCCTGGCCAATGCCGGCGCGCCCGAGGGCGGTGCCTTCGCCGTCGTCGAAGCCGGGAGCGTGGGCAACCGCCGGCCGGTCATCACCTCGACGCCGGTCACCACGGCCGCCGACGGCGCGCCCTACGGCTACCAGGTCACGGCCACCGATCCCGACGGCCAGGCGCTCACCTATGCGCTGGTGTCCGGTCCCGCCGGCATGACCATGAGCGCCACCGGCCTGATTTCCTGGACGCCGACGCCGCTGCAGGGCGGGGCCAACCCGGTGACGGTGAAGGTCACGGACACCACCAATCTGTCCGCCCAGCAGGCCTTCAGCATCACGGTGGACGCGACCAACGATCCGCCGGTGATCACCTCGCTGCCGCCGGACACGGCCAGCGACGGCGTGCTCTACAGCTACCAGGTGGCGGCCACCGATCCCGAGGGCGGGGCGCTCACCTATTCCCTCGTCTCCGGTCCCGCCGGCATGACCATGGATGGCGCCGGCCTGGTCACCTGGACGCCGACCACCGCCCAGGGCGGCGCGCAAGCCGTGACGGTGCGCGCCACCGATGGGGGCGGAATGTTTGCCGACCAGGCCTACAGCATCACGGTGACGGTGGTGAACGATGCCCCGGTGGCGGTGAAGGACGTGTATGCCATGATCGCCGGCACGACGCTCACCAAGCCGGCCCCCGGCGTGCTCGCCAACGACACGGACGCCGACGGCGATCCCCTGACGATCCGGGGCAACGGCCTGCCGGCCAACGGCACCCTGGCGCTCGCCGCCGACGGCGGCTTCAGCTACACGCCCAACGCCGGCTACACCGGCACCGACAGCTTCTGGTACACCTGCCAGGATCCCTCCGGGGCGCGCAGCAACTCGGTGAAGGCCTTCGTCAAGGTCAGCGCCAACCGGCCGCCGGTGGCGAAGAACGACGCGAAGCTCGTGCCGACGCGCCTGGGCAGCCGTTATGTCGCCCGCATCATCAGCGTGCTCAGCAACGACAAGGACCCGGACACGGCGATCGATCCGACCCACGTCATCGTTCCCTCGTCGGTGACGATCGTCGCCGCGCCCGACATGGGCGGAGTGGCCACGGTCAACGGCGACGGCACGGTTTCCTACACGCCGGCCCTCGGCTTCGCCGGCACGGAGACCTTCAGCTACACGGTGCAGGACAGCCTGGGGGCCACCTCCAACGTGGCGACGGTGACGGTGACGGTGGATTGATGGAAAGGCGGTTATTGACCTTTCGGAAAGGGATTGACGGAGCCCGGGCGTGACATGTCATTCCCGCGAACGCGGGAATCCAGCGTCGTGATTCACAGTCGCTGGGTCCCCGCTTCCGCGGGGACGACAAACCTCCGACACGCATTTTTCGGATCCTCAATGGCAACTCTTCTCAGGCTGGATTAAGAGGGAGACGACGATGATGACGCAACAACCGACAAGGCGAGGGGCGGCGGGTGCGGGAAACACCCTGACAGGGC
>CAYZLI010000128.1:8022-11142 GCA_964479195.1 uncultured Rhodocyclaceae bacterium | reverse complement strand
TTGGCGTTACCCTCGTCCAGGCGCTGCTTGAGGGTGGCCACCGTTTCGTTGATGGCCTTGTACTTGGCGTTGGCCTCGTCCAGGCGGGCGCGCAGGCCTTCCGCGTCGGCCGCTAACTTGGCGAGCTTGTCCTCGGCGGCGTGGCGGTTGGTCCGCTCCTGGGCCAGGCCGCGCTCCGCTTCTGCCAATTGAACCTGGACCTGGGCGACTTGCTGCTGTGCCGCCTTGCGCGCGGGCTCCTCTTCGGCCACGCGCTGCTTGAGGACGGTCACCTGTTCCGTGATGGCGCGGTACTTGGCGTTGGCTTCCTCCAGGCGGGTGCGCACGGTTTCCGCATCGGCCGCCAGCTTGGCCAGCTTTTCCTCGCCGGCCGCGGCCGCCTGCCGCCAGGCGTCTGCCTGCTTCAGGCGGCCCGCCTCTTCCTGGCGGGCCAGGCGTTCCTGGGCGAAGCGCTGCTCGACCGCGGTCAGTTGTGCCCGGAGCTCGGCGATGGCCTGTTTCTCCACCTGCCGGATCGATTCCTCGGCGGCCAGTTGCTGCTTGAGGGTGGCCGCTTGTTCGGCTGCCGCCCGGTGCTTGCCCTGGGCTTCGTCCAGGCGCAGCCGGAGGGAACCCAGATCATCCCGCAGGCCCCGCTCGATCGCGAAATAGGCGCTCTCCATTTCCGAGACCGCCCTCTTGACCCGCTCTTCCAGGAGCGGAACCTGCTTGCGGCCGGTGGATGGCACGCCGATCAGCCCGAGCCACTTGCCCAGCAAGGCGATCTCCACAATATCGGCATGCCCTGCCAGCAACTGGTAGGGCTCGAGCAGATAGTAGGTGCGCTTGTGGTCGATGAAGTCGTTGATGCCGAAGGGAACCGTGACGACGATCCGGCCCTGCTTGGTGAGCAGTCTTGCCGCCGCCTCGACGAAGGCCTCCGGTTGCAAGAGGTGCTCCAGCACCTCGGAGAGCACGATGGTGTCGAAGCGCTCCTCGGCGAAGTCGTGCGACAGGAATTCGGCATGGACGAACGAGACCTTCGCCTGCACGTGGGCTGGCTCCGCCTGCAGCAGGCGCCCGGCTTCGGCGATGGCCAGGGGATCCGCATCCAGGCCGAAGACCGTCTTGCCCTCGCGCGCCAGGAGTATGGGCACGATGCCCTGGCTGCAGCCGACGTCGAGCACCCGCTTGCCTTGCACGTTCTCGCAGATCCAGTGGATCCGCCGCTGGGTCTCGCGCATGAACTGGGCGCCCAGCTTGCCGTAATAGGCGTCCGCGATGCGGTCGTGGATGCCGTCGACGCGCAGGTTGGTAGTAACCTTTTCCAAATCCAGGCCGGCCAGAAGCGATTCGCCCATGGTCACTCCTTGTGGGTTGCGCCGACCGCATCGAGAACGATCTGGTCCGGCGACAGCATTCCTTTGAGCCCGCCGAAGGCGCCGTGCGCCACCAGCACCAAAACGATGTGGGCATCGGCCACGGCCTCGCCGAGCCCGGACAGGGAATGCCCGGCGAGCCCTTCGGGCAGTTCGCAGATGTGCGGTTCCACCAGCCGCAGCCGGGCTCCGTGGTTGCGGGCGAGCCGGCGCGAGATGTGCAGGGCCGGGCTTTCGCGCAGATCGTCGGTGTTCGGCTTGAAGCTCAAGCCGAGTACCGCAATCTTGATGTCCGACTCGGTGAGTCCCGGGTTGCCGAATCGGATCCGCTCGATGGCCCGGCTCACTTCCGCGATCACCCAGTCGGGCTTGGCGTTATTGACCTCGCGGGCGGTGCGGATCAGGCGGGCCTCCTCGGGGGCGCTATCCACGATGAACCAGGGATCGACGGCGATGCAGTGTCCGCCGACCCCGGCGCCGGGCTGGAGAATGTTCACGCGAGGGTGACGGTTGGCCAGGCGGACGAGCTCCCAGACGTTGATGCCCAGCTTGTCGCAGATCAGCGAGAGCTCGTTGGCGAAGGCGATATTGACGTCGCGGAAGGCGTTTTCCACCAGCTTGGTCATCTCCGCGGTGCGCGAGTCGGTGACGTGCAAATCGCCTTCGACGAAGCTGCGATAGACCTCGCAGGCCCGCTGCGCGCAGCGCGCCGTCATGCCGCCGATCACCCGGTCGTTCTCCACCAGTTCGCGCACGACGTGGCCGGGCAGGACGCGCTCCGGGCAATAGGCGACGTTGATGTCGGGGTCCGCGGCGTGATGGTGCGGAAAGCGCAGGTCGGGGCGCTCTTCCGCCAGCCACTGCGCCACCCGCTCCGTGGTGCCCACCGGGGAGGTCGATTCGAGGATGACCAGGTCGCCCTTCTTGAGCACCGGGGCAATGGAGCGGGCGGCGGCCTGGACGTAATCCAGGTCGGGCGTGTGGCGCCCCTTGAACGGTGTCGGCACGGCGATCAGGAACGCGTCGGCCGGTTCAGGTGCGCTCGTAGCGCGCAGGCAGCCTTCCTTGACCGCCGCCCGGACGAGGATGTCCAGTTCCGGCTCGACGATGTGGATCTCGCCCCGATTGATGGTCTCCACGGCCAGCCGGTTGATGTCCACGCCGATCACCTGCCGCCGCCGCGAGGCGAACATGGCGGCCGTGGGCAGTCCGATGTAGCCCAGGCCGACGACGCAGATGCGTTGAAAGGCCTGCTGGCGTTCGTTTTCGGTTGTCACCCGAGTATCTCCTCAAGAATGCGCTCGCTGGCCTTGCCGTCGCCGTAGGGGTTCTTGCGGTTGGCGGTCTCCAGGCGCGCCTCGGCGCTGTCCAGGAAATGATTGGCCCGGTCCAGGATGCGCTCGGGGTCGGTGCCGACCAAGGTCACGGTGCCGGCGGCGATCGCCTCCGGCCGCTCGGTGACTTCGCGCATGACCAGGACCGGCTTGCCCAGGGAGGGCGCTTCCTCCTGGATGCCGCCGGAATCGGTGAGGATGAGTTCGGCCCGGCTCATGAGGTACACGAAGGGCAGGTATTCGAGCGGCTCGATGAGGTGCACATTGCCCCGGTCCCCCAGCTTGGCCAGCACCGGGCCGCGCACGTTGGGATTGAGATGGACCGGATAGACGATCTCCACGTCGTCGCGGCGGGCCAGCCGCCCCAGGGCTTCGCAGATGCCGTCGAATCCCGCCCCGAAGTTCTCCCGCCGATGTCCCGTCACCAG
>CAYZLI010000128.1:0-7922 GCA_964479195.1 uncultured Rhodocyclaceae bacterium | reverse complement strand
AGGGCCTTGTCCAGGGCGCCGATCAGGCGCGCCGCCAGGCCGTTCAGCCCCTGGCCGGGGCGCATGACGTTCAGATCCAGGTCCGGCACGATGCCGAACAGGGATAGGACCTGGTCGAGCATCTGCCGGTGCTGGCCGGTGACGCAGACGACCGATTCGACCTGCGCGTGCCCGGCGAGCCGCTTGACGACCGGGGCCATCTTGATGGCTTCGGGGCGGGTCCCGAAAACGCTCATGACTTTCATGCTGGTCTCTCTGTTCTGTTCTGGCGAAGCTCTGCAGCTTTCTCTTAGCCGGGCGGCTTGTTGCTACCTTAGCGCTGCGCAAATCAAACTACTCTGGGTGGCCCACCGTATTCCCCTGTACGGGGCGTACGGTATATTTCGGGCGGGGGAAGGCCGTAGCGATTCCCCTCCGCCGTCACAGGCCGATCACCACCCGCGCCGCGATGGCGGCCTGGTAGAGGATCTGGCTGATGCCCCGGGCGACCTCGACGTTCTTGGCGTCGATCTTCGGCAGCACGACGATCTCGTCGCCGGCGGCCACGGTGGGCGCGTTTTGGGCTTCCAGCGCCTCGCCGCTCTGCTTGATGACGACCACCTTGGAGGTGTCCGAGCTCTGGGTGTAGCCGCCCACCTGGCGGATGTAGTCCTCCGGGCCGTTGCCTTCGCGCCAGCTCACCGCGTTCGGGAAAAGCACTTCCCCATGCACCATGACCAGCGAGGTGCGTTCCGGGATGCGGATGACGTCGCCGTCTTCCAGCAGGGTGGTCGCCAGGGTGTTCTCGTTCAGGACGACCTGGCCCTTGGGCTCGATGGAGCGGGCCTTCTCGACGAATCGGGTGAGCAAATCCGCCTCCCGCGTGCGCAGGTTCGCTTCCTCGGAGGTCTTGGAACGGGCCGAGTAGGCCGACTCCTCGAGCTTCGCCAGCGACAGGGTGAGCATTTCCTTCTGCCGCTCGGCCACCGACTTGCGGAAGAGCTGGATGGCGTCCACGCGCGACATGGGGTTGGGCTTGAGGCGCTCCATCACGTCCTTCATGGTCGCCCCGTAGGGCAGGACGATGGCATGTTCGCCGGAATGGGCGCCTTCGATGCGCACCTGGATGGTGCCGGCATAGCGGTCCGAAGTGACCGTGATGCCGTCGCCGGCCTGGAGCATGACGCCGCGCGCTTCGTCGAGGGCGAAATACTCGCTGCGCTTGGCGCTGCCGCTGCGGCGCACCACGCTCACGTGGGTGGCGCCCGGCTTGGGTGCAGCCAGGGCGAGCGCCTCTTCGAGCGGGATCTGCGGCCGGTCGAACTCGAACTCGTAGGCGTTGTAGACCTCGCCGGTGACGGCGAAGCTGTGCTTGCGTGGGCCGACGAGAATGGCATCGCCGTCCTGGAGCTGGACGGCGTCGATGCGTCCGTTCAGCAGGAAGTCGTAGAGGTTCACCCGCTTGCGCACCTGGTCGCCGCGCTTGAGCACCACATCCACGTAGCTGCCCCGCTCCGGGTCCACGCCGCCGGCCCGATCGAGGTAGGTCAGCAGCGATTCCGAGGCGATGCCGCCGTAGAGCCCGGGCTGGCGCACGAAGCCGGTGACGAACACCTTGACCGGCTGGGAGGTGTCCAGGGAGGTGTAGACGCCCACGTTGGCCTTGAAGACGCGGCGCACCTGGTTTTCCACCACCCGGGTGAGCCCGCCGTTGGAGGCGCCGGCCACCGCGATGGGGCCGACGTTGGGCACGAAGATGTTGCCCTGGGGGTCCACCGTCGCCTGGCCGTCGTAGCTGAAGGCGCCCCACATGCGCACCTGGATGCGGTCCCCCACGTTGACCTGGTAATCCGGGTTGAAGCCGCCGCCGCCGACATTGCGGAAACTGCCATTGAAGAGCTGGGAGCCGAACACCCGGCCGGGTGCGCTGCGCGGGGCAGCCGAAGCCGCGTCGGCGGCAGCGGCCTGCCCGCCGGGCGGGAGCGCCGCCAGGCTGCCGGCGGCTTGCCCGGGCGTGGCCGCACCGGCAACCGCTTGCGCGCCGCCCGGTGCCGCGGCCGGCTGCTTGTAGCCGTTGCCGAAGAGCAGGGGGGATTGTTCGAGCGCGTAGCCGGCGCCGCCGGGGTCGGTCTGCGCGGCGACGAGGAGGCCCGACGGCAGGGCGGTCAGGGCCAGGATGAGGAGACGGCTTGGAATGCGTTTCATAGGATTACTCCCGGTGATCTTCGATGACGGCCCAGGCGAGCCGGACCAGGCCGTAGAGCAGGCTGCTGACCAGCAGCAGGCTGGCGAGGATCAGCGCCCGGCGGGGCCGCTCCGCCTCCTCCGGCAAGTGCGGCGAGGAGACGACCACCAGGTTCTTGATCTTGCGGGCCGCCTCGATCCGGGTGTTTTCCAGTGCGGTGAGGGAGAGCTTGTAGAGGTCCGTGTTGAATTCCACCGTGGCCTTCGCCTCCAGGAACTGGGCGGCGACGCGGTTGAGCTTGGGGGCGCCCGGGGCGGCGAGCTTCGATTTCTCCTGCGCTGCCTGGGCCTCCAGCGCCCGGATGGCGTTCTGCATCGTCACCACCTGGGGTGTGTCCGCGTTGAGATAGCTCTTCAATTGGCGCAACTCCGCCTCGAACTGCGCCCGCCGGGCCTCCAGATCGGCGACCAGCTTGCCGGCGGCCTCGGCCTGGGCGACCGGATCGAGAACGCCGTGGAGGTTCTGGTGGGCGAGCAGGGCGTCCCGGGCGGCGTCGAGCCGATGCCGGCTGCGTTCCACCTCGTGCCCGGCGAAATCCATCTGCTCCCGGGCGATCTTGTGGGAGATGTCGTTGATGAAGCTTTCGGCTTCGGCGAGGATGGCCTGGTTGAAGCGCTGGGCGAATACGGGCGTGAAGCCCTCGGTCCGCACCGTGAGCAGCGAGGTCTTGTCGTCGAAGGAGACCTCGACGCGGGCGCGGTAGTAGTCGAGGAACTGCTCCTCGGGGGCGTCGGCCGCGAGGCGGTGGAAAATATCCGGCCCGGCCTCGCCGAAGGCGCGGCGCAGGTCCAGGCTGCGATCGAGCCGCGCCAGCATGTCCGGCGAGAGGATGTACTCCTTCAGATACAGGGCGTCCTCCCGCGCCAGCGAGTAGCTTCCGGCGAGAAGCGCGCCCAGGTCGGGGGCGCCGCCTTCGGCCCCCCCGGCCCGCTTGACCATCACCTTGGCTTCGGTCACGTAGCGGTCGGCGGCGATCCCGAACAGGTAGATCGCGGCGAGGATCATGGGCACGCCGATGAGCAGGTGGGGCAGAAAGCGCTTCCTGTCCCCGCGGGGGAAAAGCCGCTCAGGCGTGGGCAGGCTCGGCAGGCGTATAGGCAGTTTCATCACTTTGGTAAACCTCGATGGCTTCGTTAATGTCGTCGTATAGGGACACGCCGCCGCGCCCGAAGACAAGCGCGACGTCGCAGTGTTTCTTGATGTTTGCCAGGTTGTGGGAGGCCATCAGGAAGTTGGCCTTTTCCCGCTTCTGGCGGATGAGCTCGGCGCACTTGCGCTGGAAGCGGGGGTCGCCGACGGCGGTGACCTCGTCCATCAGGTAGTAGTCGAAATCGAAGGCCATGGAGAGCCCGAAGGCCAGCCGCGAGCGCATGCCGGAGGAATATGTCTTGACCGGCATATCGAAGTACTCGCCGACCTCGGCGAACTTCTGGACGAAGGCGATCTTCCCGGGGATGTCGGCCTTGTCGGCATAGAGCCGGCAGACGAACTTGACGTTCTCACGCCCCGTCAGGCTGTATTGGAAGCCGCTGCCGAGGGCCACCGGCCAGGAGATGCTCTTTGCCGAGACGACCCGGCCGCTGTCCGGCTTGTCGATGCCGCCGACCACCCGCAGCAGGGTCGATTTCCCGGCGCCGTTGCGGCCGATCAGACCGACGCTCTTGCCTTCGGGCAGCGTCACGTCCAGATCCCGGAAGACGAAGTGGCGGCCGACCGGCGTGCGGTAGGACTTGGTCAGATTCTGCAGCCTGATCATGAGCTGAGCATCTCCTTTTCACGCAGGCGGTAGACCAGGAGCCCGAGCACGTTGGCGGCCAGCGCGCAGGCCAGCAGATAGGCCAGGCTCGCCTCCTGCACCGCATAGGTGGGAAAGAGCGCGTTGCGCCCCAGCTCGATGGCGTGGAGTATCGGGTTCCAGTAAAGCCAGGCGCGGAAATCCGCCGGGATGTTGTGGATGGAAAAGAAGACCCCGGAGACGAAATACAGGGGCTTTATGGCGATGGGGATGATCCTGTCGGCCTCGGTGAAGGCATCGCCGAGGGCCATGAAGATCAGGCCCAGCCCCAGGGCGAACCAGCCGAGCCCCAGGAACGCAGCCAGCAGCACGGGCAGGTTGCCGATGTGCAGCGGCTCGCCGAGCAGCCAGACCAGGAGCAGCAGCACGGCATAGACCGCGCCGTAGATCACCACTTCGAGCAGGGCGCGGGCGAGGATGGTGTCGATGGGCTTGACCGGGGCGTAGTTGAACAGGCCCAGGTTGGCCTCCACCGCCTTCAGGGATCGGGTGGCGATGTTGCTGAACAGGAACCAGGGCACCACGCCGCCGATGAAAAAGACCGGAAAGGAGATGTCCGGCATGGCGCGTCCCATTAGCAGGCCGAAGACGGCCAGCAGGACCAGCACGTGGGCCGCCGGCTCCAGCAGGGCCCACAGGTAGCCGAGGCGGTACTTGCCGAAGCGGGTGCGCAGCTCGCGCAGGAACAAAGCGAGGATCACCGCCTTCTGTATCGCCAGGCCGTCGCGTATCGTGTTCGCTTTCGCCATTACCCGTCGCTCCCGCACAGTCGCCGCATTTCGCATTTCGCGCATTTACGCGCATTTCCGCGCATTTCCGTTGTGGTCCTAACTTAGCGCCGCGGCGGGGGAGTTTCTCTGGGTCGACTCCCTCATTACCGGTACCGGCAGGACCTCATTCTTCGGGAAGGCAAAGGCGGTAGAGATACCCTGGGGTGGTACTTGTATTGCATGCACCGACCGTATTTATTTCCCCCGCCGCACGGTGGAACATGCCTCACAAGAGTTCGCAAGCGTGCAGGAGGGAGCGGTGGGAAAGAGCGAGGAGTCATCTTTTCACGCGGGGCAGGCGGCGGCCGCGGAGCGCGACGGGCGTTTCACCATGGAACGCGGCGCTCCGCGGCCCGGGCCGATCGTGGCCGCCGGCGAGCGCGTGCTGCTGCTGCAGGGGCCGATGGGCCCGTTCTTCCGGCGCTTCGCGGCTTGGCTGCGCGTCCAGGGCGCCGTTGTCTGGAAGATCAACTTCAACGGCGGCGATCGGCTCTTCTACCGAGGCGCCGATGCGATGGACTTTCGCGACGGCCCCGAGGCCTGGCCGGCGTACCTGCGCGGTTTCCTGTTGCAGCACGGCATCGGCCGGGTGTTTCTCTTCGGCGATTGCCGGCGCTACCACCGGCTGGCCATCGCCGTGTGCCGCTCGCTGGGCGTGCCCGTGATGGTCTTCGAGGAAGGCTACCTGCGCCCGGATTACGTGACCCTGGAGGAGGGCGGCGTGAACGGCTTTTCCTCACTGCCCCGGGATCCGGCCTTCTACCTGGCCCGTCCGGAGCTGCCCGAGCCCGGGCGCGAGCCGGCGCACGGGAGCTTCTTCCGCATGGCGGTGAACGCTTCCCTCTACTACTGGGCCGGCTACTTCATGACGCGCCGCTATGGGCGCTACGAGCATCACAAGTGCTTCAGCCCGGTGCGCAAGGGGCTGGGGTGGATGCTCGGGGGCCTGCGCAAGGCGATGTATTGGCGGCGCGACCGCTTCATCACGCGCTGGCTGGGCGAGCACTTCTCCGGCCGCTACTTCCTCGTCCCGCTCCAGGTGAAGAACGACAGCCAGGTGCGGGTGCATAGCAGCTACGGTGACGTGCATGGATTCATCATGGACGTGATGCGTTCCTTCGCCGGCCATGCGCCGGAGGATGTCCTGCTGGTCTTCAAGCACCATCCCATGGACCGGGGCTTTGCGCACTACCGGGAATTCATCGCCGAATGGGCGACCGCGCTGGGCATCGCCCGGCGGGTGGTCTATGCCCACGAGCTGCATCTGCCCGCCTGCCTGGACCATGCGCGCGGCGTCGTCGTGATCAACAGCACCGTGGGGCTGTCGGCCCTGCTGCACAACGTGCCCGTCAAGACCCTGGGCACCGCCTTCTACGACATGGAAGGGCTTACCTGCCAGCGTCCGCTCGACGAGTTCTGGCGGGATCCCGGCCGGGTGTCCGAGGAGCTGCACCGCAAGTTCAGGCATTACCTGATCGAGACGACGCAGCTCAACGGCAGTTTCCACGGGCGCTTTCCCCTGCCCGACGGCGTCACCGTGCGGGTGGAGCCGACATGCCGGGCGGCGGGCTTCAACGGCGCCGCGGTCGCGCGCCCGGAACCGGCGCGGTAAGGCGGCATCCAAGGAAAAATCGCGTCATTCCCGCGAACGCGGGAATCCAGCGGCGTCCAGGCAAAGCCCCTGGATTTGTGTCATTCCCGCGAACGCGGGAATCCAGCGGCGTCCAGGCAAAGCCGCTGGATTCCGGGTTCCCTTTCGGGGCCCCGGAATGACGAAGGCCTTGTCACCCTCGGAGGAACCCAACATGACCCGAACACTCAAGAAACTCCTCGTTTGTTTTCTCGCTTCCTCGTTGTTGTTCCTCGGCTTTGCCCAATCCGTCCAGGCCGCGCTGATCGGCACCGGCGAGGTCGCCGCCGCCGCGGCGCACCAGGATCGGGCGAAACTCCTCGCCGAGCTGGCGCGGCCGGATCTCCAGGCCCGGCTCGAGAGCCTGGGCATCAGCCGGTCCGACGCGGAGAGCCGCATCGCCGCCCTGACCGACGAGGAGGCGGCCGTGCTGGCCGAGCGCATGGATGCGCTGCCCGCCGGCGGCGACGTGCTGGGGGCCATCCTGCTGGTCTTCTTCGTGCTGCTGGTGACGGACATCATGGGCTTCACCAAGGTGTTCCCCTTTACCCGTCCGATGCGTTAGATGGGGCCGCTGCGCCGCGTCCCGCTTCTGGCGGGCGCCGTGCTTGCGCTTTTCCTCCTCGCCGGCTGCGCTACGCAGACCGTTAGCCTGCTGCGCGACCCGCCGGACGGGTTGCCGCGCCGGGCGGAAATCGCCGCGGCCCCGTTTTTCCCGCAGGAACGTTACCAGTGCGGGCCGGCGGCGCTGGCCATGTCCTTGCGCGCCGCGGGGGTGGCGGCGAGCCCCGAAGCCCTCGTGCCGCAGGTCTATGTTCCCGAGCGGGAAGGCAGTCTGCAGGTGGAGATGCTGGCGGCGGGGCGCCGCAACGGTGCCCTGAGCGTGGCCATCCCACCGCGACTCGATGCCCTGCTGGCCGAGGTGGCGGCCGGCACGCCCGTCGTCGTGCTGCAGAACCTGAGCCTTCCCCTGGCGCCCCTGTGGCACTACGCCCTGGTGATCGGCTACGACCTGGACCGCGGCGAGATCGTGCTGCGCTCGGGCCTGACCGAGCGGCTGGTCATGGCCATGAGCACGTTCGAGCATACCTGGGCGCGCAGCGGGCACTGGGCCATGGTGACCCTGCCGCCGGGCCAACTGCCCCGGACGGTGGATGAGGCGACGGCCGTGGCCGCCCTGGTGGCCCTGGAGAAGTCGGCCGAGCCGGGCAGGGCGCGGCAGGCCTACGCGGCGGGGCTCGCCAAGTGGCCGGGCAACCTCACCCTGCTCATGGGCCTGGGCAACGCCGCCTACGGGGCGGGGGATCGCGCCGCCGCCGCAGACGCTTTCCGGGAGGCGGCCGTCCGGCATCCCGATGCGGCGCCCGCCCACAACAATCTGGCGGTCGTCCTGGCCGAGCTGGGACGGCTCGACGAGGCGCGCGCCGCAGCGCAACGCGCGCTCACCCTCGGCGGCCCCTGGCGGGACGCGGCCCTGGAGACGCTCAGGACGATCGAGGCGGC
>CAYZLI010000127.1:7834-11199 GCA_964479195.1 uncultured Rhodocyclaceae bacterium | reverse complement strand
GCGCGGTGCTGTTCGACCAGGCGCTCCTGGCCGAGGGCGGGCAATTGGAAGACCCGGCCGGCTTCGTGCGCCGGGTCAATCAGTTGATGCTGGAGATGGGCGGGAAGTAACCCCCTCAGAAGCGGTAGGGCGCAATAAGCGCAGCGCATTGCGCCGGATGCATTCGGCGCATTACGGCCTGCGGCCTAATGCGCCCTACGGCTTCCGGACTCCGGCTTTCGCCGGAGTGACGGGCACCTCAGGTCCGGAACTGGCCGAGCACGGAGCGCGACCGGCCGGCCAGGTCGCGCAGGGAATGGGCGTGCTGGAGGATTTCGTCCAGGCGACTGGCGTTGGACTGGGATACGCCCTCCAGCTCGTGCATCTGCCGCACCACGCCCTCGACGTTGTCCCGCACCCGGTCCGATACCCCGGCGGTTTTCTCGGCGAGTTCCGCCGCGCGGTCGATCAGCCCGCGGGTCTGGCCCATGATCTCGCGGATCTTCCCGGAAGCGTCGGACAGGGAATGGATGACGCCGGACTGGCCCTGCATCTGCTCGCTCGCCTCGACGATGCCGCCGATGATCGCCGAGACGGTGCGGTTGATCTCCTGCAGGCTCGACTGGGTGTTCTCGGCGAGCTTGCGCACCTCGTCGGCCACCACGGCGAAGCCGCGTCCCGTTTCGCCGGCCCGCGCCGCCTCGATGGCGGCGTTCAGCGCCAGCAGGTTGGTCTGGTCGGCGATCCGGGCCACGGTGTCCAGGATCTTGCGGATCTCTTCGACGCTCGTGGACAGCGAGGCGAACCGGCTGGTCAGGGCATTGCTGCTCGACACGCTCGTCTCCACGGAGCGGGACATGTTCTCGATCTCGCGGTCGCTGTGCGCCAGGTTGTCCCGCGCGCTGCGCAGCTCGTCGCGCACCTGGCCCGCCTCGTCCGACAGGGCGCCGAACTCCTCGCGGATGCGCTCGGCAGCGCCAGTCGTGTTCGTGGCGATGGCGGCGGCCTGGTCGACCCGCGCATCGATTTCCTGCGCCCGTTGATCCACCAGCGAGGCAATGCGGTCGTTCTCGTCGGCCAGGGTCTTGGCTTCGGACAGGGGGGTGCGCACATTGCTGCGGAATTCCTCGATCACACCGATCACGCTGCCGATCTCGGCATTGAGGCGGGCATCGACCCGGCAGGGCTGGGAGAGGTCCTTCTTGCTGAAGTGGCTCATGTACTGGGACAGTTGCCGCAGGGCGACCACGCCCCAGCGCTTTTCGTCCTGGTCGTGGAACAGGATGACGGCGGCGACGACGTACTGCACGATGCTGCCGACCAGGTTGTCGGTGAAGAAAGCCGCGTTGACGACCAGCAGGACGACGCCGATCCAATGGACCAGGCGCATGCGGAGAAAGAGTGACTTGAGCGGCATGTTCCGGGCCTCGTTCGTTGTACCGATTTCTGGGTAACGGTCCGGATGGCCCGAAACTTTAGCGCCGGCACCCATGTCATCCCCGCTGGCGCAGGGATGACCTTGGAGGCTCGTCAGCTCTTCTTCGCCGCCGCCGCGGCCGGCTTCAATTGCTCCCGCATGCACTGCCGGCGCTCGCGGCCCACCTTGCCCTTGCACGCCTCCCGGGCCTTGACGCCGGCTTCGCAGCGCTGCGGGTTGCGCGCCTTGCTGCAATCGGGAGGTGGCATGTTGTCCTGGACGCACTGGCGGTAGGCCGCGCCCTTTTTGTCCTTGCAAGCCTCCCGCGCCTTCTGGCGGGCTTCACACTGGGCGGGGTCGCGGGCCTTGCGGCAATCCACCGGTGCCGGCTGCTTCGGGCCCGGTCCGGCACCGGGCTGGGCGGCTGCGGTGAGGGAAAGGAATGCGGCCGCCAGGCCGGCGGCGAGAAGCGAAGTCTTCTTCATGCTGTTCTCCTTCAGGTTGTTTCAATCCTCGCCTCCGAGGTCGGGGCGCACGCGAATGGACGGCTGAAAGGCTCGCGCCACTACGCTAAACGGAAGACCGGCGGGCCGGGTTGACGGCGCCCCGGCCATTGAGCATAGTGCTCTGATCCAACCGTAGCAGGCGCGCAATGCAGGAAGCCGCAGAACCGAGCCCGGTGCACGAGCACCGCCTGACCCTGGCCGAGGTGATCGACGCCCTGGCGGCGGAGCACCTCATCCCCCGGGGCGTCGGCGAGGCCTTCAAGAAGGAGCGCCGTTACTTCCGAGGCGACGTCCACCCCCTGGTGGTGGTTGCCGACCAGAAATGGAAGACGGCGCGGGAGCCCCACAAGCCGCTTACCCTGGATTTCCTCGCGGAATGGCTGGCCGGGCGCGTCGGCCTCGAGTACCGGCACATCGACCCCCTGAAGATCGACTTCAGCGCCGTCACCGAGGTGGTTTCCAACGCCTACGCGGCGCGCTTCCGCATCCTGCCGCTGGAGGTCACCACGCGGGAAGTGGTGATCGCCACCGCCGAGCCCCACGTGCGCGAGTGGGAGGCGGAGCTGAAGCCCATCCTGCGCAAGGAGATCCGCCGCGTCGTCGCCAACCCGCTCGACATCGACCGCTACCTGGTGGAGTTCTACAACCTCGCCCGCTCGGTGAAGAAGGCGGTGCAGGCGGGGGACAAGTCGGCGGCGGGCCTGTCGAATTTCGAGCAGCTCGTGGAGCTGGGCCGGGCCAACCGCCAGCTCGACGCCAACGACCAGCACATCGTCAGCATCGTCGACTGGCTCTGGCAGTACGCCTTCGAGCAGCGGGCCAGCGACATCCATATCGAGCCGCGGCGGGAGCTGGGCATCGTGCGCTTCCGCATCGACGGGGTGCTGCACCAGGTCTACCAGATCCCCATGGCGGTGCTGAACGCCATGACCAGCCGCATCAAGATCCTCGGCCGCATGGACGTGGTGGAGAAGCGCCGCCCCCAGGACGGGCGCATCAAGACGCGCATGCCCAACGGCCAGGAGGTGGAGCTGCGCCTGTCGACGCTGCCCACCGCCTTCGGCGAAAAACTGGTGATGCGCATCTTCGACCCGGAAGTGCTGGTGCGCGACTTCGCCGAGCTGGGCTTCACGGACGACGACCAGGGCCGCTGGACGCAGATGACCGGCCAGCCCAACGGCATCATCCTGGTCACGGGACCCACGGGCTCGGGCAAGACGACGACGCTCTACTCGACGCTCAAGCAGCTCGCCACGCCGGAGGTGAACGTCTGCACGATCGAGGACCCGATCGAGATGATCGAGGCCTCCTTCAACCAGGTGCAGGTGCAGCACGGCATCGACATGGGCTTCGCCCAGGGCGTGCGCGCCCTCATGCGCCAGGACCCGGACATCATCATGGTGGGCGAGATCCGCGACCTGGAGACGGCCGACATGGCGGTCCAGGCGGCGCTCACCGGCCAC
>CAYZLI010000127.1:0-7734 GCA_964479195.1 uncultured Rhodocyclaceae bacterium | reverse complement strand
CTGCCCCTCTCCCCGCAAGCGGGGAGAGGGGATCCCAGTCTCAACTGGGGTGCGGTGTCAGCAGCCACTCGTAAGCCGGCTGGACAACGACGCCGGGGCGCGCGTTGGCCGGCAAGGCGCCGCGATCCGCCACCAGGAGGCGTCTTGTCGCACGCCTGAATTCCCCGGCCGCGTCCTCCAGGGCGCGCCATTCCCGCGCTGCCGTCGCCGCGTCCGTCATGTCGGCGCAGACCTGAACGAGCTCCGGCGCGCGCCCCGGAAATTGCGCGTGGAAATCCACCTCGAAGCCCTGGGCCGTGCGCACATATCCGATTTCCGCGCCCCGGCGGGCCAGCTCGTCATGCGCCACGCATTCCAGTGCGTGGCCGAGGTTGGTCCGGCCGCCCATGTCGAAGGCGGCAATCATGCCGGTGTCGACCGGATAGATCTTGCGCGGATTCGAGTTGCGTCGCCGTTCCGACTCCGTCGCCAAGGGCACGGCCGCGATCAGGAAGGCATCGATCAGGTGGCCGAACATCGCGTGCACCGCGTCCTTGGCCACACCGTGTCCTTGGGCCTTGAGGTCCAGATGGAGCCGATGGACGGAGAGCGCGGAAGCCGGACGGCGCAGGCACTGACGGATGAGCCAGCGCAGCGCCGCTACCTGGGTGAGGCCGTAACGCTCCACCACGTCGCGGAAAAGCACCGTATCCACGTAGCCTTGCAGCAGGGGAACCGACAGCGCCGGCGCGAGATTCTGGGCTTCCGGAAAGCCGCCTTCGCGCAAGTATTCGCCGAAGCGTCTTTCGATCAGCGAACGTTCGGCGGCGGTCCAGCGCGCCGGCTCAACGGCCGGCTCTTCGCCGCGATGGCGCAGAAACTCGCGGAAGCTGAAGGGGCGAATGACGGTTTCCATCCCGCGGCCGCGCAGTGACGTATGCACCTCGCGGGAGAGCATGCGGGCCGAAGACCCGGAAACCACGATTTCGGCCCTTTCCGTATCCAGCATGCGGCGCACGAAGCGGTCCCATTGCGGCACAAGCTGGATTTCGTCAAGGAGCCAATACACCGTTTCGCGGCCTTGCAGTTCCGGGTAGCGTCGATAGTATTCCTCGACCAGCAGCGAGAGTTGATCCGTGCCGATGCCCGCCAGCCGGTCGTCATCGAAACTCAGGTACACGGCCCGCTCCGGGGGCAACTCATTGCGCCATCCGGCCTGCAACTGACGCAGGAAGGTGGTCTTGCCAGTGCGGCGCATGCCGATCACCGCATGTACCTTGCCGGGCACTGCCGGCAGGCGGACATCCCGCAAGGTGGCAAGCGCCGGCGGCATCGCCGAGAGGGCGGCGTTGAGCTTTTCGAGGAGTATCGGATGCAGGGACATGGCTAGGAGAGTCTACATCAAAATGTGTCCCTCAATAAAGGATTGATTAGCCAAATTCAGTGTTTATTTTGAGGATAGGTATGCGGTTATGTGGCTGGGAATGAAGTCGCTGACGGCCGTTCTCCGGCTCGATCGCAGTTCGCTGTCGCCGTCCATGATACACGGCCTTTGTCATATTTACGCGGGATAATCGGAAGCGTATCATCGGAACGGTCAGGGGGAGGCGTGGTTTGGCCACGCGCCATTTGTTGCCGCCCATTCGGAGACCGCAACACATGGACGAAAAGCTCATTCGACTGGTTTCCTCATCGCGCGGGGTCAATTGCATCGAAGACTACAAGGCATGGGTCGCCGGTGACGTGCGCGCCTTTTTCCCGTTTGGAATGATGATCTTCGCCCTGGGCCGGCAAGTGGGCGGCAGGATCATCGTCGATGCGATGGCCGGCGTGGACTATCCGGACGAGTTCATTCTGCGGATAGCCAAGACTTGCGATCTCAGTGACCGCAGGGTCATTACGCGCTGGATCGACACGATGGCCCCGCAACTGATCGACGCGGACAACGCTCCGTCCTGCCTCTCCGGACTGGAACTGCGCGAATTCGCGGAGTTCGGCCTGCGGAACATCGCCGCCTACGGCTTTATCGACATAGGCGGGCTCTGGGGGAGCTACTTCTCCTTTTCCCGAATACCGGGAAGGCTCACGGCGGAGCATGCCGCGTCCCTCGAACTCCTCGTCCCGTATCTGCACCAGACGCTGCTCCGCCTGTATCGCAGGCGACCCCGCGCGTTTGTCACGGCGTCCCACCCGGCGGACTTGCTCTCGCCGAAAGAGAGGGCGGTGCTGGGCCTCGTGATTCAGGGAAGGACGAACAAGGAAATCGCCAAGCAGCTCGCCAGGAGCGAGCTGACGATCCAGAACCACGTTCACAAGCTGCTCGACAAACTCAACGCACGAAACCGCGCCCAGGCGATCGTGCGGGCCATGGAACTCGGCCTCGCGAACCCCGCAGAATGAATGAAATCATTCATTGAGGGATCTTAGGGTGTCGTGGCAGCATGGCGAGCGCTCCTGCAGTTGCAGAAAAAGACGGCCCGGCCGCGGGGCCTTCCGCGTGATTAGGCCGCGTCGCGTCTCGCTACGTCGTGCTGCAGATGTGCCGACAATTCCGCCGACCGAGAGGGATTGTTGCTGTGAAACCGGGAGGAGAAAGCCAAAGGCTATGAGAAAGATTCTGGCAGTTGCAGCAATATTTTCCGTCAGTTATTTGGCCGTCGCATACGGCCCATATCTTGTGCACGACAAGTCCGAGTACGGTACGGCCTACCTGAAACTCGTGCGCCGTTTGATGGAACTCGACACAGGAGTGTCGGCTGAAAAGCATTTGGGGTTGGGATTCGGGACCGCTGCTGGTTGCAACACACAATTGCTCCAGCACGTTTATGCATCGTGCGTTCACTTGCGCATCGACGATGACATTTTCAAGCGAGTCCCACTGTCAAGGCTACTCGAACTAGTTATCTCCGCCTGCCAAGCCGGGCTAGTGGCCAGGGAAGATGATGAAGTGAAATCGCTAAGAACCGAACTTTGCGAAGGCGGAAAGCCGTACGTGAGCATTCGCGTAGATGTGTATAGGCGGCAGCACGTCAATTACAGCGACGGTAGTTACGGGAGCCGGGCGTACCGGTATCCGATCAACCTAGTTGTTTTCCGCTCCAAGGGGGAGATGAGCCATGGCTGGATTCTCAGTAACGATTAAGTCCATCAACGCAGGTACCGACGGATCAGCGTTGGGGCACGTCTGGATCACATTGGAGAAACCGGATGGCACGACCCAATCATGGGCACACTACCCAAGCGGATTGCAGAACAGCGACGATGCCGACCATCCAGTGGCGGATTTTCAAAGAACTTGGTCAATTACCCAAGATCAGTATGACGAAGTCACACGATACATCGATGGCTACGGCGTCAGGCCCTATTTGTTTCCGTGGCAGGTTTGCATCGATTTCGCTACAGGTGCGTTGAAGGCGGCTGGAGTTCCGCTGGCCAATCACGATGATGGACCGCTGTTGCCGCGAGATATCGAGCCTTGGCTTGATGATCCTCATTTTGGTCGCCCGGCTTATCCGAGGCCAGGGTTCCCGAGCCTTTGGGACCTCGAAGGCTGGAACGACGCCTTCCAGCAGGCCGAGGCGACCCCGCCGCCTCCCTCGCCGATCATCCTGGACCTGGACGGGGACGGGGTCGAGACGGTCGGCGTGAACGCGGGCGCCTATTTCGATCACGACGCCAACGGGTTTGCCGAATCGACGGGCTGGGTGGGCCGGGATGACGGCGCGCTCGCCCTGGATCGGGACGGCGATGGGCGGATCACATCGGGCCGGGAGCTTTTCGGCAACGAGACGCTGCTCGCCGATGGCACGAAGGCGGCGAACGGCTTCCAGGCGCTGGCGGAGCTGGACGGCAACGGCGACGGCCGGATCGACAGCACCGATGCCGCGTGGGCGAGCCTCAAGCTCTGGCGCGACCTGGACGGCGACGGCTATTCGGCCGCCGACGAACTGATCGGCCTCAGCGAAGCCGGGGTGCAGTCCATCGGCACCGGTTCCACCGCGTCGACCTACATCGATCCCAACGGCAACGAACATCGGCAGGTCGGCAGCTTCATCCGCGCGGACGGGACCACGGGCACGGCAACCGACGTCTGGTTCAAGACCGACGCGATGCGCGCCCTCGCCGAGGCGTGGCTGGCCGTTCCCGCCGACATCGCCGCGCTGCCCGACCTGCAGGGGCTCGGGAACGTGTATGACCTGCACCAGGCGATGGTGCGGGATGCGGGCGGCGCCTTGCAAGGCCTGGTGCAATCTTTCGTGCAACCGACGGCCACGCTGGAGCGCAATGCGCTTTTCGAGCAGATTCTGTTCAAGTGGACTGGGGTGGAAAGCCTCGACCCGGCGAGCCGCGGCGGCAACATCGACGCCCGACAACTGGCGGTGCTCGAAGCGTTCATGGGGCAGGGTTTTGTCGGGGTGGGCGGGGTGGTGAATCCCAACGCCGCGGCTGCGGGAGCGCCGAGAAAGCCCCGGCCGAAGCGACACTCTCCATGCGGGCGGACGCCGGCATCCAGAATCCTTCCATCGCGAAACACCGGTTCCGAGCTCTCGTCTGGATGATGCATACATGTCATCATATTGGCACGGGATAGGATGAAGGGATATTATGAGGGCCTGCTTGAGCGGCGGCCATGCTTGAGTGGCCGATCCGATTTGAGGAGCGGCGTGCTTGAATGATGAAAATATGGATCAAGAGGTTCCCAGTGATACGGAAGTCGAAAGTCACAGTTGCGACGCTAGCGGTTCTACTCTTGCTGACGTTAATCCTTGTACGTCCGTGGGATGTCGTCCTAAGTGCCAATGAGCGGTACTTTCATCAAAAACTGCACGACGCCCTCAACAACAATGTTCGCAGCATTCCGGTGCAGAATCTGACGGATTTTTCGTGGGATCAGGTCTGTGCATTTGCTCCATACGTCACGAAAGACGAGGTCGAGCGTGTGGTTGGAAGGGCGTTCACAAGCTATCACCGAATGCATTGGGTCGGAGACGATAGCTACTGGACCCTGGTCTTTCTGTCGTCAGGCAGTAGCGATGTCCCAATCAGAATTCCAAGGATGGAATTGGGTGACTACAGGATTGACGTGAACCTATGGGGGAAATGTGAACCCCATGATAGCGCTGTGCTGAAAATCTCGATCGAAACAAAGCGTGGGCTCGCACCGTACGCCATCGAACTTGTCGGTGAGCACGGAATTGGCACCCATTAACTGAGGAAAAATTCATGCCTTACATCCCTATTCTCGACGAACTGAGACGTAGAGCGGCGGACGCGGCCAATGAAAACGGGATCACCCGCGACGAGGTTGATGCTTTTCGCCATGCATATACTAGTGCGATGCTCGCGAGCAATCCTCTGGTTGGTCCAGGAAACGCCAAACTCCTTGGAGATCTCGTTGAAATTTCCAGGCCGGATAACCCGGAACGAGACAGGAACATGGACCTTTGGAATAACGCTGTCGGTCGCGAAATCGGACAATCAGTGTCGTCGGAACAAGAGATTATTCAAAGAATCAAGGACGGATTGACAAACGGCACATTGGTAAAGGACTTCGCGAATGACCCTAGGACCGACCCGCAGAATTTCCCAAATGATCTCCTACCGTTGAACGAGCCAAGCAGTGGCGTTTTCCCACCCGGCCTCATGGACCTCGAAGGCTGGAACGAAGCCTTCCAGCAGGCCGAGGCGACCCCGCCGCCGCGCCCGTCGGGCTCGCCGATCATCCTGGACCTGGACGGGGACGGGGTCGAGACGGTCGGCGTGAGCGCGGGCGCCTATTTCGACCACGACGCCAACGGGTTTGCCGAATCGACGGGCTGGGTGGGCCGGGATGACGGCGCGCTCGCCCTGGATCGGGACGGCGATGGGCGGATCACATCGGGCCGGGAGCTTTTCGGCAACGAGACGCTGCTCGCCGATGGCACGAAGGCGGCGAACGGCTTCCAGGCGCTGGCGGAGCTGGACGGCAACGGCGACGGCCGGATCGACAGCACCGATGCCGCGTGGGCGAGCCTCAAGCTCTGGCGCGACCTGGACGGCGACGGCTATTCGGCCGCCGACGAACTGATCGGCCTCAGCGAAGCCGGGGTGCAGTCCATCGGCACCGGTTCCACCGCGTCGACCTACATCGATCCCAACGGCAACGAACATCGGCAGGTCGGCAGCTTCATCCGCGCGGACGGGACCACGGGCACGGCAACCGACGTCTGGTTCAAGACCGACGCGATGCGCTCCCTCGCCGAGGCGTGGCTGGCCGTGCCCGCCGACATCGCCGCGCTGCCCGACCTGCAGGGGCTCGGGAACATGTATGACCTGCACCAGGCGATGGTGCGGGATGCGGGCGGGTCGCTGCGCGCGCTGACGGAGAGCTTCGTGGCCGAGGCCAATCCGGGGGCGCGGGGCGCGCTTCTGGAGCAGATCCTCTTGCAGTGGACCGGCGCGGAAGGTATCGATCCGGCCAGCCGCGGCGCCAACATCGACGCCCGGCAGCTCGCGGCGATCGAGGCCTTCATGGGGCGGGGCTTTGTCGGGGTGGGCGGGTCGAATCCGAACGCCCAGGCAGCGGCGCTCCTCAAGACGGTCTATGCGAACCTCTCCGAGTCCGTCTACGCCCAACTCATGGCGCAAACGCACCTCAAGCCTCTCTACGACCAGATCGCCTATCGCTGGGACGAGACCGGCCAGAAGATCGTCGGCGACCTTTCGGCCGTGAAGACGCAGCTCGAAGCCGGCCTGTCCCAGGATGATGGCGCCGGGCTGCTGGAAGCAGCGGAATTCGTTCGCACGGTCAAGGGACTCGGGGCGCCGGACACGTTGGACCTGAGCGTCTTCCAGAGCAATCCGACTTTGGCCTTCTTGGTGAACAACTCGTTCAGAATCGTTGCCGGCGGTGCGGGCGGCGACAGCCTCACGGGTGGTAGCCAGTCGGACGTTATTGTGGGGTTCGCCGGTGCCGACACGATCACGGACAGCGGCGGCGACGACACGATCGACGGCGGCGCGGGCGATGACATCATCACCGAGACGCTGCAATGGAGCACGAACGTGCTGCGCGGGGGCGCGGGCAACGACACGATCACCTTCAGCCGGGTGGGCCAGAACACGGTGGAAGGGGGCGCGGGCGATGACTTGATCAAGGTGGACGAGGCCCCCTCCACCAACTACCTGTACGCCGGCACCTTCGCCGGGGGCACGGGCAACGACCGCCTCCAGGCGGGCGGGGGCACGGACACCTATCTCTTCAACCGGGGCGACGGGCAGGACACGATCAACGACTACGGGGTGGGCTACGCGGCGGCGGCCGGCACGGACAAGCTGGTGTTCGGGGCGGGGATTGCGCCCTCGGACGTGGTGGTGAGCAAGAGCGGCAACCACCTGGTGCTCAGGATCAACGATCCCGCCAACCCGGCGGCCACGGACCAGGTCACCGTTGAGAACTGGAACCTCAGCTATTACCGCATCGAGCAGGTCGAGTTTGCCGACGGCACGGTGTGGGCGGCGGCCGACCTGAGCAACTGGACGATGCAAGGCACGGAGGGGGCGGACGCCCTCACCCTGTGGCCGGACGCCACCTTTGCCGACGGCAAGGGTGGCGACGACACCATCGTCTCCGGGAGCAGCAACGCCACGATCTACGGCGGGGCGGGTGCCGACACGATCACCGACAGCGGCGGCAATGATGCCATCTACGGCGGCGACGACAACGACACGATCACCGACAGCGGCGGCGACGACACGATCGACGGCGGCGCGGGC
>CAYZLI010000126.1:3722-11206 GCA_964479195.1 uncultured Rhodocyclaceae bacterium | reverse complement strand
CGCTCGGCTCCGAAGGGCTCGCCCTGTGCCGGAGGCTGCGCCTTGCCGGCGTGGCGCAACCTATCGTGCTCGCCTGGCGCCGCGACAGCGATCTCGACCGGGCGGCCTGCCGGGAGTTCGGCGCCGACGTGGTCGTCGCCCGGCCTTTCGCAGCGGACGGAATGCTGGCGGTCGTCACAGCCGCGATCGGCGGCCGGCGCGTGGCGGCGCGCCGCATGCCCCCGAAACCGGCCTCCACCATGCCTCCGACGGAGACCGTGCCTCGGCGCGGCCGCGTGGTCTCACCCGTCCCTCTCTGAGGACTCCGGCGGGCCGAAGCCCTGCGCTTTCGGCAGTACGAAGCGGAAGGCTATGCCGCCGCCCGGGAGCACCACCAGAGCGGTGCCGTGCAGCTCCAGGATGCGCCGGACGATGCTCAGGCCGAGGCCGTGCCCCGCATTGGCGCCGCCTGCTGGCGAATCGCTTGCCGCCGCCGGCAGTCCCGGGCCGTTGTCGGACACGGTCACCTCCACACCGGCACCCCGCTGCGCCAGCCAAATGGTGATCTCTGTCGCGCCCGTGGCGTGGCGCAGGGCGTTGCCGATGAGGTTGTCGAAGACGCGCTCGACGAGGTGCACATCGGCCGTGACGTGGAGGGGGCGGTCCCCGCCATCAACCTTGAGCTCAACACCCCGTTCCGCCGCCATCACGGAGAATTTCATGGCCACGTCCTGAGCCATCTCGGCGATGGAGAAAGTCTCCCGCTGCAGCCGGTAGTCCGCACCCTGCAGCCGGGCCAGATCGAACACGCCCCGGATCAGCCGCTCGAGGGCATGGGTCTGCGCCACGGCTGCGCCGGTCAGTCGTTCCCGCAGTTCCGCCGGCAGCGACTCACCCTTCACTTGCAGGCTCTCAAGGCAGCCCTGGACGATGGTCAAAGGCGTGCGCAGGTCGTGGGAGACGCCGGCGAACATCTCGCGCATCCCGCGGTCGTTACTCTTCATCTGATGCAGCAGCTCCAGGGTCTGGCAGGCCATGTGGTCGAGATGCCGGCTGAGCCGCTCCAGCTCCGGCTCCCGTGCCCATTTTTCCGCGTCCCCGGCGGGGCTGGCGACGCCCTCGCGCCGGTAGAGCTCCAGGGTCCGCGACAGCCGGCGCAAGGGCCGCAGGATCACCAGGAGGATGGTCAGCGCCGCGCCGAGGGCGGGCAGGCTGATGCCGGCGATCAGCAGCGCGGACTCGCGGAACACGCGGCTTCCCCCGCCGGAGAAAAGGGTTCCCGTGTCCTGTCCGCGCAGGATGAGCAGAAGGTAGCCGGCGGGCGCACCCGGCGCGCCGATGCGCACGGCCGAAAAGGCGCGCGCCACGCCGGGCTGCGCCGGATCGTCGAGGGGTACCGGCAGCGCGAGGGGATTGCGGATGAGGGCTTCCAGCGCGCCGGCATCGAGCGTGGTCCGCCCCAGCCTGGACTCTGGCTGGGAGGAAGCCAGGATTTGTCCGCGCACGTCGGCCAGGTAATAGTCCGTGCCCGGGTTGGCTCGTGCGAGTTCCTCGAACAGGGTGCGCACCGAAGGCAGATCGGGGATGGCGCCGACCAGGGCGAAGCGCTCCCGGTGGCGGGCGAGGGTCTCGCCCGCCAGGGCGAGACCCTGACGTTGGGTCGCCTCGAGATGGTAGCGGCCGTGGCTGAACTCGAGCACGCCCAGGAAGGCCAAGGCGAGCAGCACCCCATAGGCGGCCTGGACCAGCACGAGCCGGGCCAAGAGGGAGCGCGGCGCGGCGAGCCTCATCCGCGCCGCCGCCCGGGCTCGGAGGGGGCCTGCAGGCGATAGCCGACGCCCCAGACGGTCTGGATGAGGGTGGGATGCGCGGGGTCCGGCTCGATCTTCGCCCGCAGCCGGTTGATGTGCGAGGTGACGGTGTACTCGTAGATGCTGCTGCCATAACCCCACACCATGTCGAGGAGATGGGCTCTGGCGTAGACTCGGCCGGGATTGCTGGCGAAGAGGGACAGCAGGTCGAACTCCTTCTCCGTCAGCGCGATGCTCACGCCCTCGCGGAAGACCTCGCGGGATTGAAAATCGATCACCAGGCCGCCCATCACGGTGCGCCTTGGGGGCGGCAGCACGGCGCTTGCGGCGAGCATTTCGGTTCGCCGGAACAGCGCCCTTACGCGCGCCAGCAGTTCCAGCACGCTGAACGGCTTCACCATGTAGTCGTCGGCGCCGAACTCCAGGCCGACGATCCGGTCGAGCTCGGTGGACCTGCCCGTGAGCATCAGGATGGGCATCGGCTTGCCCGCGGCGCGCACGGCGCGGCAGACTTCCAGGCCGCCCACCTCCGGCAACACCAGGTCCAGGACCATCAGGTCGATGCGCTCCCGTTGCAGGAAATCCAGGGCCGCGCGTCCGTCGCCCCGGACGATCACCTCCCGGACGAATTGCCGCAGGTGTTCGGCCACCAGAAGCGCCACTTCGGGGCTGTCCTCCACCACCAGGATGCGCCGGTCCGGCAAGTCCGGGGCGGGCGCGCCTCCGGTCGCGGGGCGCTGCCCGCCGTCTTCGCTCGTTTCGTCCGACATGATTGCTGGATGTGCTTCCACCCCTGCCTCCCAGACAGGTTGGCTTACCCAAATTCTGAGGCAGCCGGCCTTGCAGGGCGGTGGCCGGCGGATTACAGGATCGTAATCTCGCGCGGGCTCAAGAAAAAACGGGCGCCGAA
This sequence comes from uncultured Rhodocyclaceae bacterium, assembly GCA_964479195.1. Taxonomy (GTDB): domain Bacteria; phylum Pseudomonadota; class Gammaproteobacteria; order Burkholderiales; family Rhodocyclaceae; genus Desulfobacillus. The sequence goes on along the minus strand of CAYZLI010000126.1, from coordinate 8,506 downwards.
GCGCCCGCAACGTACTACGTGCAGAAGAAACCCGTTGCTTCGGCCTGCGGCGCCGCGCATTGCCCGGGCCGCAGGCCGCTCAGCCTCAGAAGGTGTGGTTTAACCCAACGGCCACGGCTTGCGGATCCGAACCGACGCCCGGCCCCGTGATGATGCCCGCCGAACCGGCGACACCGAACGTATAGCTGGCCGCTTGCTTGTTGGCGATCTTGGAATAGAACACATAGCCCTCCGTGCGCTTGGAGAAGCTGTAGCCGTAGCCCAGGGCCCACATCTTGGCGCCCAGCCCGCTGGTCGTGCAGTTGCCGGCCACGTTGGAGCAGGAGCCGTCCTCGGCCTGGGTGTAGCGCAGCTTCAAGGCATGCGGGCCGATCTGGTGCAGCAGGGCGAGCTGCCAGGCGTCGCGCTTGTAGTTCGTCACGCCGGCCACCGTGCCGGAGTTGCGGTAGTCGAGCCGCTCCCAAAGGGCGCTGACCGTCGTGGTGCCGAACTGGTAGCCGACGCCGAGACGCTGCCCCGCATCCTCGGAGGACGTGCCGGTGCTGGCCGCCTGCATGACGGTCAGGCCGAAGGCATCGTTGCGGCGCTCGTAGCCGTAGAGCACCGACAGCGGGCCGTTGTCATAGTTCACCGCCAGGGACCACAGGTTGGGGTTGATGGCCGCCGTCTTGCCTTCGTTCGCCGAGTAGCCGAGCTTGGCGCCGAGGCCATTGAACTTGGGCGACCAGTAGACGACGCTGTTGCCGGCACGGGCGTCGAACGAGGCGGTGTTGGTGCCGCTCAGGTAGGCCCCGCTGCGCACGTTGAAGCCCGGGCTGCTCATCATGCTCTGGTAGGCAGTCACGTCGGTGGACTGGAAGGGGTCGTTCACCCGCGTGCCGTAGGTCACGGCCTTGAACGGGGTATCCCAGTTCCCGAAGAACACCTCGCCGAAACCGCCGGCGATGCCGACCTTGCTGTTGCGGTTGCCGATGCTCGCCAGGTTCTGCCCGTCGACGTTGGCGGAAGTCTCGATCTGGAACACGGCCCTGAGGCCGCCTCCCAGGTCCTCGGAACCCCGGAAGCCGATGTTCGACGAGTCGGTGCTCACGGCGTTGCGGGAAGTGGCGTTGGTCCCGGTCGCCGCGGCGGCCAGGGTGGCGAGGCCCGTGGTGCCGGCGGCCGTAGCGCCGCCGCGCTCGGTGTTCTGGAAGTTGAGGTTGAGCCTGCCGTAGATCTGCACGGCCGACTGCGCCAGGGCAAGCCCCGGCGCGGCGAGCGTCCCGGCGACAGCCAGGCTGATGAGCTGCTTCCTGTGTTGCATTTGATGCTTCTCCTAGTGGTTAACGAAAGGCGGTCCGTGCTGCGGGCGCCGAAGCGCCCGCAACGTACAATGTGCAGAAGAAACCCCTTGCTTGGGCCCGCGGCGCCGCGCATTGCCCGGGGCCGCAGGCCGCCCAGCCTCAGAAGGTGTGGCGGATGCCCACGCCCAGGGCTTGCGGGTCCGAGCCGACGCCGGGCCCGGTGATGACGCCCGCCGGGCCGCCGATGGTCAGCGTGTAGCTGGCCGCGTCCTTGTTGGCGATCTTCGTGTAGGAGACGTAGCCCTCGGTGCGCTTGGAGAAGGCATAGCCGTAGCCCAGGGTCCATTGCTTGGCGCCCTGGCCGCTGGTCGTGCAGTTGCCGGCGACGTTGCTGCAGTCGCCGTCCCGCGCCTGGTTGTAGCGCAGCTTCAGGGCGTGCGGCCCGATCTTGTGCAGCAGGGCGAGTTGCCAGGCGTCGCGCTTGTAGTTCGTCACGCCGGCGACCGTCCCGGAGTTCGTGTAATCGAGGCGCTCCCACAGGCCGCTGACCGTGGTGTCGCCGAACGTATAGCCGACGCCGAGGCGTTGGGCGTCGTCTTCGGACGAGGTGCCGGTGCTGGCTGCCTGCATCACCGTGAGGCCGAAGGCGTCGTTGCGGCGCTCGTAGGCGTAGAGCACGGACAGGGGGCCGGCGTCGTAGTTCGCCGCCAAGGACCACAGATTCGGGTTGACGGCCGCCGTCTTGCCCTCATTCGCCGAGTAGGCGAGCTTGCCGCTGAGGCCGTTGAACTTGGGCGTCCAGTAGACGACGCTGTTGCCGGCGCGGGCGTCGAACGACGCGCTGTTGGTGCCGCTCTGGTACGCACCGCTGCGCTGGTTGAAGCCCGGGCTGCTCATGATGCTCTGGTAGCCGAAGACGTCTGTGGACAGGAAGGGGTCGTTGACCTTCGTGCCGTAGGTCACCGCTTTGAAGGGCGTATCCCAGTTGCCGAAGAAGACCTCGCCGAAGCCGCCGGCGATGCCGACCTTGCTGTTGCGGTTGCCCAGGCCCGCCAGGTTCTGCCCGTCGATGTTGGCGGAGGTCTCGATCTGAAACACCGCCTTCAAGCCGCCGCCCAGGTCCTCGGCGCCCTTGAAGCCGATGTTCGACGAGTCGGTGCTCACGGCGTTACGGGACGTGGCGTTCGTCCCGGTCGCAGCCGCCGCCAGGGTGGCCAGGCCCGTGGTGCCGGCGGCGGTGGCGCCGCCGCGCTGGGCGTTCTGGAAGTTGAGGTTGAGCGTGCCATAGATCTGCACGGACGACTGCGCCAGGGCCAGCCCCGGTGCGGCGAGCGCGCCGGCTACTGCCAAAGCGATGAGTCTTTTCCTGGTTTGCATCTGGTGGGTCTCCTATTGGGTTGATGAAAGAAACGTCGATAAATCGGGCCTCTTCGGGTAGGGCGAAGGGCGCGGCGGGCGCTCGGCCGGCCCTTCGCCCGTGCCGTCAGAAGGTGTGATAGACGCCCACCTGCACCGTCTGCGGATCGGCGCCGATACTGGCCGCCGGCAGGGCCGAGCCGTTGATGCCGGCATAGGCGAAGAAGTCGTAGCCGGCGCGGCTCTTGTTGGTGATCCGGGCCCAGTCGGCGTACAGGGACGTGCGCTTCGAGAACGCGTAGCGGTAGCCCAGGGTCACGTAGCTGGCACCGGTGTTCGAGCTGTCGTAGGCGGTCACCGCGGCGTTGGACGAGCTGCGCGAGCCGGTCAGGTCGCTGGCGCGCGCATAGACGACATTGAACTTGTGCGGGCCGGTGACATAGCTCACCGGCAGCGCCCAGACGCTGCGCTTCAGGTTGGCCGAGAAGTCGCCGGCCGTCAGGGTGCCGCCGTAGATGTCGTTGCGGTAGCGGTCATAGATCAGGCCGACCTTCAGGCCCATGGGAAACTTCCAGGACACGCCGGCCCGGTCGCCGCGCAGATCGCGCAGGGCGGAGTTGAGGCCCACGCCCAGGGCGGTCGGCGTCCCCGCGGTCACCGTGCCGAGCAGGGCGCCGGCATTGGCGGCGACGGCGCCCGTGGCCCCTTCCTTGTCCTGATAGTAGGAATAGAAGACGCTCAAGGGGCCGTTGTGGTAGTGGGGCGCGAGCTGCCACTGGCGCGGCTTCTTGCCGCCGCTGGCGGCCGCCACGCCGGTGTCGTTCAAGGTGTCCTCGACGTTGCGGGCGTAGGCGCCGATGACCTGCAGATGGCCGCCGCCCACCTGCCACTGCGGCGTGACGTAGCGCACCACGTTGTTCAGGCGGCCGCCCTGGGGATTGACCCCGGCCTGGCCGGCGCCGAAGACCAGGCTGGCGAAGGTCGCCAGGCCCTGGTCGATGTAGCCGAAGTCGATGTGGCCGAGGGCCGGAACGTAGCCCGCTTCGTAATGCACGTCCCACTTGCCGAGCATGATCGAGCCCCAGGCCTTGCTGTCCAGGCCGATGCCCGAGTTGCGCGAGCCGAGCAGGCCGCGTGCGTAAGGATCAGTCGCCGAGGCACCGCTGGGGTCCACCCCGGCGCCGATGGTGAACCAGGCGTTCAGGCCGCCGCCCAGATCCTCGCGGCCGGAAAAGCGCAGCTCCGACGAGTTGTCCACCATCCGGTTGCGCGACGCGAAATCGTTGGCGCTGCCGAGGGTGGCGCCGGTCGCCTTGATGCTCTCGAAGGTCGCGTTGAGGCGCCCCGAGACCGTCACGCTGCTCTGGGCGAACGCCAGCGGCGCGGCCAGCGCGCCGGCCGCGGCGGCGGCGATGAGCTTCTTCTTCATGCGAAATCTCCTCCACTAAGGTCGCACTTGGGGATTCCAAGTGCGACAAGCGTATTGCTACCCTTCCCCGCCGGACGGCGACCGCCGAGCGGTCCGCGGCGTTCTTCGGCAAGTAGCGCCTTCGTCCGCGGCGCTGTGTTGCGTCTTTGCAACAGACCTCGGCATCGCCGCGGATGCGACCGCACCGGTCTGGCGATGAAGGGCGCAGCAGCCGCCCGCGCGGGATTTGTCGCACTTCCGCAACGAAATCCGTATTTGTTCGAACGGATAATCGGAACCTGCCCACCGGGAGCCGCGCATTGCGCATCCGCCGCATGGCCCGGGATTAGATTCGCGAAGACAGGAGGAATCCGATGGCAAGCAAGACGGTGCTTCCGCTCATCAAGCACGCCCGGGCGGGCGACGCGACGAGCCAATTGCGGCTCGGCAGCCTCTATCTGGAGGGCGGGGAAGGCCTGGGCGCCAACATGCACTCCGCGCTGCTGTGGCTGGGCAAGGCCGCCGAACAGGGCGTCGCCCAGGCCTGGCGGCTGATCGGGCAGCGCATTCCCGCGGAACTGGCCGGGGGCGCGCCGCAATTGATCCGCTGGTACGAGCTGGCCGCCAACGACGGCTGCGCGCAGGCCCAGACGAAACTGGCGCAGTTGCTTCTGTCGCCAGCCGGCGCCCGCGCCGGCGCCCCGGGGACGGCGATCGCCCTGCTGCGCAACGCCGCC
>CAYZLI010000126.1:0-3622 GCA_964479195.1 uncultured Rhodocyclaceae bacterium | reverse complement strand
CTGCTTCTTCCTGGCGCTGCTCTACAGTCATCAGAACTGCGGCTTCGGCAGCCGGGCCAAGGCCCAGGAGTGGATGCTGCAGGCGGCGGGCCGCGGTCACGCCGAAGCGCAATACCGGGTCGCCCTGCGGCTGCTGCGCGACGGGCACATGGAGCAAGCATCCGGCCCGGGCGAGCCACGGGGCGAAGAGCCGGACGTGGCCGCCATCCGGCATCTCGCCGACGCGGCGCGGCAGGGCCACATCGAGGCGGCGCGTGCGCTCGATGCGGCGGCCTGCCGCGCCCCCGCGATGACGGAGGCCCGGGCCGCGCAGTGGCGGGAAGCCGTCGCCGCCATGGCGCCGCTCAGCCTGCCCGTCGCCATGCGCATCGAGCTCGCCGGTGCCCTGGGCTTGCGCATCGGCGAGTTGCTTTTCGTCGACCCGGTCGAGGCCTGCCGGGGCGACTGCTTCGTCGTGGACCTGCGCCGCGCCGGGATCAAGCTGCGCCGCAGGGTGGTCCTGGTCGAAAGCCCCGCGCAGCGGGAGGCGGCGGAAAAGGCGCGATCCCTCTTCGCCGTCGCCAGCCCCTTGTCCGGCGATCTTTCCGGCGACTACGTGTCGCGCCACGGAAAATTCTCGCGGCTCTGCGCCCGTGCCGGGATCGGTCTTGGGCTGTTCAGGCCGCGGGCGGCGTCCGCCTACTATCTTTCGGAAACGTAATATCCGGGTCAGCTTCCCGTCGACCTCCGCCGCCTAAGATGCCCCCACTGCCAGGCGACTGGCGGATGGCCCAGCGGGGCCAACTCGATCGTCATCTTCAGGAGGCCTGTCATGCGCGTTTCCAAACTTGCCGGCGCCGTTGCGGTTGCATCGTTCTCCAGCGTGCTTTCCCTGTCGGCCCTGGCGCACACCCACCTGGGCACCGCCGCCCAAGGCGGCGCCTATCAGCGCGAGGTCACGCTCGCGCCGGACGCCAGGTACCTCAACGTGAACCAGAACGAAACCGTCAAGATCACCATCGGCGGCAAGAGCTTCGTCTGGCGCTTCGACACCTTGAATATGCTCGCCTTCGACCTGGGCGAAATCGCCCCCGCCGGCGTCAATGCCCGCGGCATCCAGGTGTACATCTCTCCCGACCCGACGATGATCGGCGGCTGAGCGCCGCCGACGTGCCGCGTCCCGCCGCGGCACCGATTGCCCCGGGGCGCCCGCCCCGGGTTAAGCTTGCCCCTCCCGTACTCCCCATGGAGCAGAGGTGGCTCTCACCCGCCGGAGTTTTCTGTTGGCCGGCGCCGCCCTCGGCGCTTCGGCGGCCGTCCGCGCGCAGATCCCTACCGCGAGCCGGAGCCAGCGGGTAGTCATCGTCGGTGGCGGCTGGGGCGGGCTGAGCGCGGCACGGCACCTGCGCCGGCTTGCGCCCGAACTGGAGGTGGTGCTGCTGGAGAAGAATGCCCGCTTCTGGTCCCTGCCCCTGAGCAACCAATGGCTGACGGGTCTGGCGGACGGGCCTCCCCTCACCCATGACTACGGCGCCGCCGCCCGCGCCTTCGGCTACCGTTTCGTCCAGGCGGAGGCCACGGCCATCGACCGGGAGCGGCGCCGGGTGCATACGAGTGCCGGCAGCCTCGAATACGACTGGCTGGTGCTGGCCGTCGGCATCCGCCACGACTACGCCGCCTGGTTCGGCGGGGACCACGCCGCCGCGGCGGAGGCCCGCAGCCGCTATCCCGCCGCCTACACCGCGGGGGAGGAGCTCGCCACGCTGAAAGCCAAGCTCGACGCCTTCGCGGGCGGCGACCTGGTGATGACCGTGCCGCCCCTGCCCTACCGCTGCCCGCCCGCCCCCTACGAGCGGGCGCTGATGATCGCCCACCTCATCAAGACGCGGAAGCTCAAGGCGAAGCTGATCCTCATCGACCCCAACGCCGCGGGCTTCGGCTTCAACCGGCTGTTCGAGGAGGCGTACAGGTCGCAGGTTGTGTATCTGCCCCATGCCAAGGTGAAGTCGGTCGATCCCTTCAAGAAAACGATCGCCACCGAGTTCGAGGACCTGCGCTTCGACGACGCGATCCTCATGCCGCCCCAGCAGGCGGGCGGCCTCGCCTGGCAGGCGGGGCTGGTGGCGAAGGATACGGGCTGGGCGGAGCTCGATCCGCTGCACCTGCACGCCCGGGGCGACGGACAGGTGTTCGTCATCGGCGATCTCGCCGGCCCGGTCTCGCCGCTCTTCGGCCCGTATCCCAAGAGCGGCCACCTGGCGGCCCGCATGGGGCGCATCGCCGCCGGAGAGATCGCGGCGCGCGCCCAGGGGCGAACGCCGGAAGCGGGCCTGCCGGAGAGCGTCTGCTTCGTGGTCACGAGCGTCGAGCCCCCGGAGCTGACGCGGGTCGACGGCCGCTACCGGCTGCGCGGCGACGGCCTCATCGTGCAGGAAGTGAAGCAGACGCGGGACCCCAATCCCCGAGGCGAGGATGTGGCGTGGGCAAGCGCGATGTACGCGGAGCTGGGGCTCCGGTAGGAGCGCAGCTTGCTGCGCGATTCAGGCGTCGAAATATCGCGCAGCAAGCTGCGCTCCTACGGGGCCAGCCGCTCGCAGACGGCCCGCGTCACCTGCGCCGTGGTCGCGCTGCCGCCCAGGTCCGGCGTGTGCAGCCCGCTGCCGGTGACCGCCTCGATGGCCGCCATGAGCCGCACCGCGGCGGCGCCCTCGCCCAGGTGCTCGAGCATCATCACCGCCGACCAGAAGGTGGCGATCGGATTGGCGATGCCCTTGCCGGTGATGTCGAAGGCCGAGCCGTGGATGGGCTCGAACATGGAGGGGAAGCTGCGCTCCGGGTTGAGGTTGGCGGTGGGCGCGATACCCAGGCTGCCCGCCAGCGCGGCCGCCAGATCGCTCAGGATGTCGGCGTGCAGGTTGGTGGCGACGACGACGTCCAGCGTCCGGGGCTTGAGCACCATGCGCGTGGTGACCGCGTCCACCAGTTCCCGGTCGGTGCCCACATCGGGGAAGTCGCGCGCCACTTCGGCGAAGACCTCGTCCCACAGGACCATGCCGTGGCGCTGGGCGTTGGACTTGGTGACCAGGGTGAGATGCTTGCGCGGGCGGCTGCGCGCCAGCGCGAAGGCGAAACGCATGACCCGGCTAACGCCGCTGCGGGTGAAGATCGAGGTCTCGGTGGCCACTTCGTTGGGCAGGCCGCGGTGGGCGCGCCCGCCGTGGCCCGAGTATTCGCCCTCGGTGTTCTCGCGCACGATCACCCAGTCCAGATCGCCGGGCTCGCAGTGGCGCAGCGGACTCGTGATGCCGGGCAGGATGCGCGTCGGGCGCACGTTGGCGTATTGGTCGAAACCCTGGCAGATGGGCAGGCGCAGGCCCCACAGGGTGATGTGGTCGGGGACATTCGGCGCGCCGACGGCGCCGAAGAAGATGGCATCGAAGCCGCGCAGCACGTTCAGCGCGTCGTCCGGCATGAACACGCCGTGCTCGAGGTAATGCTCGCTCCCCCAGGGGAAGCGCTCGACCTCGAGCGCGAAACTGCCGTCGCGGGCCTGCAGCGCCGCGAGGACCTCGAGGCCGGCGGCGATGACTTCGTTGCCGATGCCATCGCCGGGGATGGCGGCGATCTTGTGACGACGCATGGT
>CAYZLI010000125.1:0-11237 GCA_964479195.1 uncultured Rhodocyclaceae bacterium | reverse complement strand
TCGCCGACCAGGCCCACTTCTCCCGCTGGTTCAAGCGCACCTTCGGCTGTTCGCCGGGGCGCTACGAGAGGTAGGCGCACAAAAAGAAACCCCGCCGAAGCGGGGTTTCTTTTTTAGAAGGAACGGGGTACGGGGGGAACCTAGGTTCCCCCTGTTCCTGAACGGGACATGCAATCGGCAAAGCCGATTACATATCCATGCCCATGCCGCCCATGCCGCCCATGCCGCCCATGCCGCCCATGCCACCGCCGCCGGCCGGCTTGTCTTCCACCAGCTCGGCCACCATGCAGTCGGTGGTGAGCATCAGGCCGGCCACGGAGGAGGCGTTCTGCAGCGCGGTGCGCGTGACCTTGGTCGGGTCCAGCACGCCCATCGCCACCATGTCGCCGTACTCGCCGGTGGCGGCGTTGTAGCCGAAGTTGCCCTTGCCTTCGCTGACCTTGTTCACCACCACGCTCGGCTCGTCGCCGGTGTTGGCGACGATCTCGCGGATCGGCTGTTCCAGGGCGCGCAGCACGATCTTGATGCCGGCTTCCTGGTCGTGGTTGTCGCCCTTCACCTTGACGGCGGCACGGGCGCGCAGCAGGGCCACGCCGCCGCCGGCGACGATGCCCTCTTCCACCGCGGCGCGGGTGGCGTGCAGGGCGTCCTCGACACGGGCCTTCTTCTCCTTCATCTCGACTTCGGTGGCGGCGCCGACCTTGATCAGCGCCACACCGCCGGCCAGCTTGGCCACGCGCTCCTGCAGCTTCTCCTTGTCGTAGTCGGAGGTCGCCTCCTCGATCTGCACGCGCACCTGCTTGACACGGGCCTCGATCTTGCCGGGTTCACCGGCGCCGTCGATGAGGGTGGTGTTCTCTTTGGCCACCTCGATGCGCTTGGCCTGGCCCAGGTCCTTCAGGGTGGCCTTCTCCAGCGAGAGGCCGACTTCCTCGGCGATCACCGCGCCGCCCGTCAGGATGGCGATGTCTTCCAGCATGGCCTTGCGGCGGTCGCCGAAGCCCGGGGCCTTGACGGCGCAGGTCTTGAGGATGCCGCGGATGTTGTTCACCACCAGGGTGGCGAGCGCCTCGCCTTCCACGTCTTCCGCGACGATCAGCAGCGGGCGGCCGGCCTTGGCCACCTGCTCCAGCACGGGCAGCAGGTCGCGGATGTTGGAGATCTTCTTGTCGAAGAGCAGGACGAAGGGGTTCTCCAGGACGGTGATCTGCTTGTCCGGGTTGTTGATGAAGTAGGGGGACAGGTAGCCGCGGTCGAACTGCATGCCTTCGACGACTTCCAGCTCGTTGTGCAGGCTCTTGCCGTCCTCGACGGTGATGACGCCTTCCTTGCCCACCTTGTCCATGGCGTCGGCGATGATCTTGCCGATGTCGGCGTCGGCGTTGGCGGAGATGGCGCCCACCTGGGCGATCTCGGTGGAGGTGGTGCAGGGCTTGGAAATCTTCTTCAGCTCCTCCACCACGGCCACCACGGCCTTGTCGATGCCGCGCTTCAGGTCCATGGGGTTCATGCCGGCGGCGACGAACTTCATGCCCTCGCGCACGATGGACTGGGCGAGCACGGTGGCGGTGGTGGTGCCGTCGCCGGCCACGTCGGAAGTCTTGGAGGCGACTTCCTTCACCATCTGCGCGCCCATGTTCTGGAACTTGTCCTTGAGCTCGATTTCCTTGGCGACGGACACGCCGTCCTTGGTCACCGTCGGGGCGCCAAAGGAGCGCTCCAGCACGACGTTGCGGCCCTTCGGGCCCAGCGTGACCTTGACCGCGTCGGCCAGGATATTGACGCCTTCCACCATGCGGTGGCGGGCGGAATCACCAAACTTGACCTCTTTAGCAGGCATTGCTCTTTCTCCTCAGTGTGTCCGTTACTTGCCTTCAACCACGCCCATGATGTCTTCCTCGCGCATGACGAGGAGTTCTTCGCCTTCGACCTTGACGGTCTGGCCGGCGTACTTGCCGAACAGCACCTTGTCGCCGGCCTTGATGTCCATGGCGATGCGATTGCCCTTCTCGTCGCGTTTGCCCGGGCCCACGGCCACGACTTCACCCTGGTCGGGCTTCTCGGCGGCGGTATCGGGGATGACGATGCCCGAGGCGGTCTTGCGCTCGTCTTCCAGGCGCTTGACGATCACCCGGTCATGCAAAGGACGAATTTTCATAGACTTATCTCCTCTCTACAGACTGGTTTGAAGCGGCGGACGAACGCCGCCGCGGGATTCGGGTTGAAAATACTCATTAGCACTCATTGCTAACGAGTGCTAATAATAAGGCCTGATGGCCGGATATTCAAGGGCCTTGCACTGTCGAAATTGGGTTCTCCCCGGGAACCGCCATGCGCCCGCGAATCCGCGCCCACCGCCTGCTCCGCCTGCTCCTGGCGATGCTGGCGCTGGCCGCCGGCCTCTGCCGCGCCGCGGCCGATGCGGACCTGAAGCCGGTGCCGGACGAATCGCCCCTGTACGGGCGGCTCGGAGCCATGGGGCTCGTCCTGGTCGGCGAGCCGCAGCACTGGCGCTCCCTGGGCAGCGGCTTCCTGATCAGCGCCTGCCATGTGTTGACCGCGGGCCATGTCCTGACGCGGGAAGGGGAAACGCCGCGCCGGGGAACGTCCGTGCGTTTCGTGCCGGGCCTGGGCAACGGGGCCGGGGCCCTGGGCGAACGGGCGTTGCGGGGCGACGTGGTGGCCGCGGGGGCGGATTTCGTTTCCAAAGGGGCTTCGAGCGAGTTCGACCTGGAAAACGCCACCCGGGACTGGGCCCTGATCGAACTGGAGCAGCCGGTCGCCGACGTGCAGCCCTTCAAGATGCTCCATCCGGCCACGCCCCTGGCGGCGGGCACGCCCTTGGCCGTGGCCGGCTACGCGCTGGATCCGCACCGGCTGTTCCTCAACATCCACGAGAACTGCGGCGTGCGCCCCGGCTTCCACGGCACGGACTGGCTGCCCGGTGTGCTGATCGTCGATTGCGCGGTGCGCACCGGCATGTCGGGCGGTCCCCTGCTCTTCGAGGGAGGCGGGCAGTTGGTGGCCGTCGGCATCGTCGTCGAGCGGGTCGAGGTGGGCGAGCGCGGCGAGAAGATCGTCGCCGTCGTCGTCTCCACCCGTTCCTTCGCCGAGCGCGTCGCGCCGGTGATGCAGGCGAGCCGCGTGTGCACCGTCGAGCAGCCCTTCGCCCGGCCCTCCAAGAGCGCCCCCGGCAAGTAGGCGGGCACCCGCTTCATCCCTTCCGGTCTCGTCCGAAGGCGGTTTGACAAGGCGGCTCCGCAGGTCTAAATTAGTAATTGATTACTATCTAATACACACGTCGTGATTGATTACACTAAACAAGTTGCGCCAGGGAGGCGGCGCATCAGCGCGGAGGCCCGGCGCGAGGAAATCGTCGCCGCCGCCCTCGAGCTGGCCGCCCGGCAAGGGCCGGAGAAGACCACCACCGCGCACATGGCGCGCGCCGTGGGCGTGACCCAGGGGGCCATCTTCCGCCACTTCCCCACCAAGGACGCCATCTGGACCGCCGCCATCGAATGGGTGCGCGGCCGGGTCATGCGCGTGATCGGCGAGGCGGCGGCGGACGGCACCGACCCGCTCGACGCCCTGGAGAAGGTCTTCCACGCCCATATCGCCTTCGTCGCCGAGCACCCGGGCATCCCGCGCCTCATGTTCTCGCACCTGCGCCACTCCGGCGACTCGCGCGTGAAGCAACTCATGCAGGAGATGATGGCGGGCTACGAGGCACGCATCGTCGCCATCCTGCAGGCGGCCAAGGGCGCCGGCCAGGTGGCGCCCGATCTGGACGAACAGGCCGCCGCCACCCTGTTCCTGGGCATGTTCCAGGGCCTGGTCATGCAGGCCCAGGCTTTCGGCGCGCGTCGCCAGCTCGTCGCCCAGGCGCGCAAAGTCTTTCCGGTGTTTCTCGACGGGGTGCGCCGCCGCGACCCGAACCACGAGGTGAAGCAATGAGCACGGCAAAACGGAAATGGCGCGCCTATGGCCTCGGCCTCGGCGCCGCGGCGGTGGTTGCCACCCTGGCCTGGCTGGCCTTCAACCGGGGGCCGCTGGCGGCCGTCGAGGTCGCCACCGCGCAGGCGGGCCCGGCGATCCTGCAGCCCACCGTGTTCGGCGTGGGTACGGTGGAGGCGCGCCTGTCCTACGCCATCGGGCCGACCCAGGCGGGCCGTGTCCTCTCGGTGCGTGTGGATCACGGCGACGCGGTGCAGGCCCGCCAGCTCGTGGCGGAGATGGACCCGGTGGACCTGGGCGAGCGGGTGCGCACCGCGCAAGCCCAGGCCCGCGAGGCGGAGAGCCGGGCGCGCCTTGCCCAGGCCAGCCTCGCCCGCTACCGGGACCTGGCCGCGCGCAAGTTCCTCAGCATGGAAGCCGCCGATGCCCGCCAGAACGAGGCGGACGTGGCGGCCAGCGCCCTGGTCGCCGCACGCACCTCGGTGGACGCGGCCCGCGCCCAGCTCGCCAACGCACGGCTGGTGAGCCCCGTCGCCGGCATCGTCACGGCCCGCGAAGCCGAACCGGGCAGCACCCTGGTCGCCGGCCAGGCGGTGCTGCGCATCGTCGACCCGACGAGCCTGTGGATCAAGGTGCGCATCGACCAGGCGCGGGCCGACGGCCTGCGCCTGGGGCAGCGGGCGCAGGTGGAGCTGCGCTCCGCCCGTGGCCGTTACCTGCCGGGCAAGGTGGCCCGCATCGACCTGGTGAGCGATGCCGTGACGGAAGAGCGCGTGGTCGCGGTGCAGCTCGACGGCGCGCCGGGAGCCCTCCATCTCGGCGAACTGGCCGAGGTGACCATCCAGCTTCCGCCCGTGCCGCATGCACTGGCCGTGCCCAGTGCGGCGCTGCGCCGCCACGAGGGCCGCTACGGCGTCTGGCAGATGGCGGACGGTCGCGCCCGCTTCCTCCCGGTCGAGCCGGGGGTGCAGACCGCCGACGGGCGAAGCCAGATCCTGAGCGGGCTGGCCGCCGGCGATGCGGTGATCGCGCACAGCGCGGCGCAATTGCAGGATGGCACGCGCGTCCGCCTCCGCCAATGATCAACCTCGCCCGCCACGACATCTCCCACCACCTCGGGCGCTTCGTCCTGACGGGCATGGGGCTGGGGCTGCTCATCGGCGCCACGCTCACCATGGCCGGGGTCTATCGCGGCATGGTAGATGACGCGCGGGTGCTGCTGCGGGCGACCCAGACCGACGTGTGGGTGGTGCAGCAGCACACCCTCGGCCCCTTCGCCGAGCCCTCCAGCCTGCGCGACGACGTCTATCGCTCCATCCTCGGCCTGCCCGGCGTCGCCCAGGCCGCCAACGCCGCCTACCTCACCATGCAGGTGAGCCGCGGCGGCCAGGACGTGCGGGTCATGGTGGCGGGCTTCGAGCCCGGCGAGCCGGGCGAGCCCACCTTCCTCGTCGCCGGCCGCCCCGTCGCGCGCTCCCATTACGAGGCGGTGGCCGACCTGCGCACCGGCTTCCGGGTCGGCGACACGGTGCGCGTGCGCCGCCACGATTACACCGTGGTGGGCCTCACCCGGCGCATGGTCTCCACCAGTGGCGACCCCATGCTCTTCATTCCCTTGAAGGACGCCCAGGAGGCCCAGTTCCTCAAGGACAACGCAGCCATCCGCAACGAGCGCGAGCGCATCGCCGCCAACCCGGCCTTCAACCGCCCGGGGGTGCCGGGGCTGCTGGGCGCCGTGCAGGCGAACCAGACGACCAACCGCAGCGTGAACGCCGTGCTGGTGCGCGTCGCCCCGGGGCGTGATGCGCAGGCGGTGGCCGAGGAGATCAAGCGCTGGAAGCACCTGCAGGCCTACACCGCCGCGGAGATGGAGCACATCCTGGTGGACAAGCTGATCGCCACCTCGGCCAAGCAGATCAGCCTGTTCCTCGCCATCCTGACGGTGGTGAGCGCGGCCATCGTCGCCTTCATCATCTACACGCTCACCATGGGCAAGATCAAGGAGATCGCCGTGCTGAAGCTCATCGGCACGACGAACCGCAGCATCGCCGCCATGATCCTGCAGCAGGCCCTGGCCCTCGGGCTGATCGGCTTCGTCTTCGGCCGGCTGGCGGCCATGCTCTGGGCGCCGGCCTTTCCCAAGCACGTGCTGCTGGAGACGGCGGACGCGGGACGCGCCTTCGTCGCCGTCATGGTGGTCTGCGCGCTCGCCAGCCTGCTCGGCATCCGCGCCGCGCTGCGCGTGGACCCGGCCACGGCCATCGGCGGCTGAGCATGGAAGCCCCGCAGCAGCCCGCCATCCTGGTGGAGAACCTCGCCAAGCGCTTCGGCAGCGGCGCCACGGCCGTGGACGCGCTGAAGGCCGTGGACATGGCGGTCTGGCCCGGCGAGGTGATCGGGCTCATCGGCCCCAGCGGCTCGGGCAAGACGACGCTGCTCAAATGCCTGGGCGCGGTGATCGAGCCGAGCGCCGGCCGCATCACCCTGGGCGGCGAGCCGATCTACGCGGACGAGTGGCTCATCCGCGACCTGCGGGCCCTGCGCCGCGACCGCATCGGCTTCGTCTTCCAGGCGCCCTACCTCATCCCCTTCCTCAACGCCACGGACAACGTGGCCCTGCTGCCCATGCTCGCCGGACGGCCCAACGCCGAGGCGCGGGCCCGGGCGGTGGACATGCTCGGCGCGCTGGACGTGGCGCACCGGGCCGCGGCGCAGGTGGCGGAGCTGTCCGGCGGCGAGCAGCAGCGCGTGTCCATCGCCCGGGCGCTGGCCAACCGCCCGCCCATCATCCTCGCCGACGAGCCCACCGCGCCCCTGGATTCGGAGCGGGCGCTCACCGTCATGCGCATCCTGAACCGCCTTGCGCGCGAGTATCGGACAGCGGTTATAGTTGTCACCCATGACGAGAAGATCATCCCCACCTTCCGCCGCCTCTACCGCATCCGCGACGGCAGGACCGTCGAGGAGGCCGGCGAGGGGCGCGACATCGACTAGCCTGCTTCGCTTCGCCGCGCTCCTCCTGGCGACGATCGCCTCCGCCCAGGCGCAGTTCGAAGAACGCCTGCCCGTGCCGGTGGCCCGCGCCCTCAAAGCCGCCGGCGTGCCCCAGTCCGCCGTCGCCGTGCTGGTGCAGGATGTGGACGCACGCCTGCCGCGGGTGGGCTTCAACGCCGAACGGCCGATGAACCCGGCTTCGGTCATGAAGCTGGTGACCACCTACGCGGCGCTGGAGAGCCTCGGCCCGGCCTACACCTGGAAGACGGAAGCCTACGTCCGGGGGGCGCTGGCCGAGGGCGTCCTCGAGGGCGACCTCGTCCTCAAGGGCTACGGCGACCCCAAGCTCACCTTCGAGGGCTTCTGGCTGCTCCTGCGCCAGGTGCGCGCCCGGGGCATCCGCGAGATCCGCGGCGACCTGGTGCTGGACCGCAGCCACTTCGCGCCGGTCGCGCACGACCCCGGCGCCTTCGACCAGGAACCCACGCGCCCCTACAACGTGGGGCCCGACGCCCTGCTGCTGAACTTCAAGGCGGTGCGCTTCCAGTTCGTGCCGGAGGCCGAGGGCCGGACGGTGCGCGTGCTGGCCGAGCCCCAGCCGCGCGAGCTCGACATCATCAACCTGGTGAAGCCCGGCGACGGCCCCTGCAACGGCTGGCGCGACTCGGTGCGCGCCGACGTGACGCCGACGGGGGCCGGGCTGCGCGCGGTGTTCACCGGCCGCTACCCCGTCGCCTGCGGCGAGAAGAGCTGGAGCTTCGCCCTGCTCCCGCACCCGCAGTACGTCGCCGGCGTCTTCCGCCAGTTGTGGGAGGAGCTCGGCGGCACGCTCACGGGCGGGCTGCGCGAAGGCCCGCTGCCGCCCGAGGCCCGGCTCGTCGCCGCCAGCGAATCGCCGACCCTGGCCGAGGTGGTGCGCGACATCAACAAGTTCAGCAACAACGTCATGGCCCGCCAGCTCTATCTCACGCTGGGCGCCGAGTGGGCCAAGCGCCCGGCCCGGGCCGAGGACGGCGCGGCGGCGATCCAGGCCTGGCTGGCGCACAAGGAGTTCGCCATGCCCGAACTGGTGCTGGAGAACGGCGCCGGCCTGTCGCGGCGCGAGCGCATCAGCGCCGGGAACCTGGGCCGGCTCCTGCTCGCCGCCTATGCCAGCCCGGTCATGCCCGAGTTCATCGCCTCGCTGCCGCTGACGGCGGTGGACGGCACCATGAAGAAGCGCCTGCACCAGAACGGGGTGGCCGGCCAGGCCCATATCAAGACCGGCTCGCTGGAGGGCGTCAAGAGCATCGCCGGCTACGTGCTCGACCGCAAGGGGCGGCGCGCCGCCGTGGTGTTCTTCGTGAACCACCCCAACGCCGCCGCCACCCAGGCGGCCCAGGACGCGCTGCTCGCCTGCGCCTACGAGCGCTCCTGCTGAGGGGCAAGCCGGCGCCCGGCGCGAAGAAGATCGACCAGGGAGGAAATGACATGGCCAGGAGCAAGCTCGCCGCGGCGCGGCGCACCTTCGACGCGCGTCCCGACACCCTCGACTTCCGCGACCGCATGTACGAAGCGACGCTGGTGGAAGTGCCCCTGCGGCGCAGCCTCGCGGACTACCGCAAGGCCCAGGTGCCGGTCCTCGACCAGGGGGCCGAGGGCGCCTGCACCGGCTTCGGCCTGGCCACCGTGGTGCATTACCTGCTGCGCACGCGCCGGGTGGTGCCGGACGCGCAGCCCGTCAGCCCGCGCATGCTCTACGAGATGGCCAAGCGCTACGACGAGTGGGCGGGCGAGGGCTACTCCGGCTCCAGCGCCCGGGGCGCCATGAAGGGCTGGCACAAGCACGGGGTCTGCGACGTCCAACTGTGGCCCCACGAGGCGCGCCGGCAGGATCGCGTCCTCACCGCGGCGCGCGCCCGCGACGCCCTGCGCCGCCCGCTGGGCGCCTACTTCCGCGTGAACCACCGGGACATCGTCGCCCTGCATGCCGCCATCACCGAGACCGGCATCCTCTACGCCACGGCGGGCGTCCATGCCGGTTGGGAGCGGGTGGACGCCAAGACCGGCAGCATCGGCCGCCACGACCCGAAAAGCGGCGCGCCGCACCCGATGCTGGGCGCCCACGCCTTCGCCATCGTCGCCTACGACCAGCACGGCCTGTGGATCCAGAACTCCTGGGGCGACCAGTGGGGCCATCACGGTTTCGCCCGGATCAGCTACGACGACTGGCTGGCGAACGGCACCGATGTGTGGGCGGCGCGCCTGGGCGTGCCGATCGAACTGACCGAGGCGGCGAGCGGCGCCACCCTGCACGGGGCGGGCGGGCGCGGCTCGCGCGCCTACGCCTCGGCGGACCTGCGTCCGCACCTCGTCAGCCTGGGCAATGACGGCCTGCTCTACGCCCAGGGCGAGCACGGCACCGCGGAGGCCGACGTGCGCGAAATCTTCACCCGCGACGTTCCCCGCATCACCGCCGGCTGGCCGAAGAAGCGCCTGCTGCTCTACGCCCACGGCGGGCTGGTGAGCGAGGAGGCGGCGGTGGCGCGCATTGCCAGCTACCGTCCGGCGCTGCTCGCCAACCACATCTACCCGGTGGGCTTCCTGTGGCGCACCGACTTCTGGACCACGGTGAAGAACCTGCTGGAGGACGCCTTGCGCAGCCGCCGCCCCGAAGGCGTCCTCGAAGCCGGCAAGGACTTCATGCTCGACCGGCTGGACGATGCGCTCGAGGCCGTCGCCCGCGCCGCCGGCGGCAAGGCCCTCTGGGAAGAAGTGAAGGAGAACGCCCTGCTCGCCACCACGCACGGCCAGGGCGGCGCGCGCCTCGTCGCACAATGCCTGCGCGAGCTCACCCGGGCCGAGCCGAACGTGGAAATCCACGTGCTCGCGCACAGCGCCGGCGGCATCTTCCAGGCGCCGCTGGTGCAGTTGCTCTCCACCGCCGGCACCATCCAGGGCGGCCCCCTGCACGGGGAAGCCGGGCTGGGCATTCCCGTGCAGACCTGCACCCTGTGGGCCCCCGCCTGCCGGGTGGAACTCTTCAAGGAAACCTACCTGCCCTGCATCCGATCGGGCGGCATCGGCCGCTTTGCCCTATACACCCTGAGCGACCGCAAGGAGCAGGACGACGACTGCAAGGGCATCTACAACAAGTCCCTGCTCTACCTCGTCTCCAATGCCGGCGAGGACCCGCCCCGCATCCCCCTCATCCATCCCGACGGCGGGCCGCTCCTGGGCATGCAGAAGTACGTCGAGCAGGATGCGGAACTGGCGCAGTTCTTCGCCGGCGGCCAGGCCGATTGGGTGGTGGCGCCCAACAACGAGCCGGCCGGTCAGCCAACGGCCTCGCGCGCCGCGGCGCACGACCAGTTCGACGACGACGCGGTGACGGTCGCCGCCACCCTGGCGCGCATCCTCGGCCAGACGCCGGCGGCCGGCGAGGTGAAGCTCGTGCGCTCCGCCGCCTCGGCCCGGGAGTTGCGGCGGAAGTTGGCGTGAGGGGGCGAACCATGGGACTTGTCATTCCCGCGCAAGCGGGAATCCAGCGTCGTTGAAAGAAAGCCACTGGGTCCCCGCCTTCGCGGGGACGACACATCTAAGTGCGCGCCGGCCGCAGCAGCTCGATCTTGAATCCGGGCTCGTAGGGCGGCACGTGGCATTCGACCACGTCGCCCGCGGCGATCTGCAGTTTCACGCCGACGATGTTGGCGCGGATGGGCAGTTGCGCGACACAACGGTCGGCGAGCACCGCGACGCGGATCACCGGCGCCCCGCGCTGGGAGAGGTGGGAGAGCACCCGCGCCGCCGAATGGCCTTGGTAGAGCACGTCGTCCACCACCAGCACGGTCGCCCGCGACAGATCCCGCGCCGAGAACTCCGCATTCTCCGTGAGCCGGGTGTCGGGGTGCAGCAGCCTGAGGTCGTCGCCGTAGCGCTTCAGCTTCAGGCCGTAGCGCGGCAGGGCCAGGCCATGGTCCCGCGCGAGCCGCTCCTGCAGCATTTCCGCCAGGGGCGCGCCCCGGCGCAGGATGCCCAGCAGCAGGGGATCTTCGGCGCCGCGCAGGAGATTCGCGGCATGGGCCGCCATGCGGTCCAGCACGGCTTGCAGGGCCGCCGTATCGTAGAGGCAGAAGCGCGCGCCGTCGGGTTTGCTATCCATCGTACCCCCCACTGAGGATGCGGCACTGTCTTGTCGTCCCCGCGAACGCGGGGACCCAGCGGCTCTGAATGACGACGCTGGATTCCCGCTTTCGCGGGAATGACATGCGGCCTAGAGACCCAACTCCTGCCACAGCGCATCCACCCGC
>CAYZLI010000124.1:4673-11289 GCA_964479195.1 uncultured Rhodocyclaceae bacterium | reverse complement strand
TCGTGCAGAAGCTGTTCCCGAGCATCCCGGCGCAGCGCGTGACGCAGATGATCTCGGGCATCGACGTGATCATGTACCAGCCCGACGAGGAACTGAAGAAGCTGGCGAAGAAGGCCATCGAGCTGGGCGTGGATTCGGTGGTCACCTTCAGCCCGGAATGGACCGAGGTCGAGGCGGCACTGAAGAAGCTGCCCAAAGGCGTGGAGTGGCTCACTTCGCTGGATCTCGCGCGTGAGCCCTGGTTCAACATCTCCACCGGCACCGGCTGGTTCCACCACGACCGTTCGTGGAACGACCAGATGAACGTGCCGCTGTCCGGCATCGCCACCTACATCGGCAAGATCAAGCAGGGCGTTTCCATCGAGCGGCCGACGGAGAAGGTGCGCGCCGAACGCGACCGCATCACCGCCGAGTACCGCGGCCTGATCGAGAAGGAAGAGGACCGCAAGCAGTTCGACGAACTGCTCGGCTGCGCCAAGACCGTGTTTCCCTACGTGGAGAACCATCTGTTCTACGTCGAGCACTGGTTCCACTCGGTCTTCTGGAACAAGATGCGCGAAGTCGCGGCGATCATGCAGGAGCACGGCGTGATCGCGGACGTGGAGGACATCTGGCTGCTGCGCCGCGACGAGATCAAGCAGGCCCTGTGGGACATCGTCACGGCCTGGGCGACCGGCGTCACGCCGCGCGGCACCCAGACCTGGCCGAAGGAGATCGTCTGGCGCAAGGGCGTGATGCAGAAGTTCAAGGAATGGAACGCGCCGCCCGCCATCGGCACCGCGCCGGAAGTGATCCAGGAACCCTTCACCATCGTGCTGTGGGGCGTGACCAACAAGTCGCTGGCCGACTGGGCCTCGGTGCAGGAGGTCAAGGATCCGGACAGCATCACCGAGCTGAAGGGCTTCGCCGGCAGCCCCGGCGTGATCGAGGGCAAGGCGCGCGTCTGCCGGACGGTGAGCGAGGTCGGCCAGTTGCAGGAAGGGGAGATACTGGTGGCGCCGACCACCTCGCCGTCCTGGGCGCCTGCTTTCGCCAAGATCGGCGCCTGCATCACCGATGTGGGCGGCGTCATGAGCCATGCCGCGATCGTCTGCCGCGAGTACGGCATGCCGGCGGTGGTCGGCACCGGGCACGCGACGAAGATCATCAAGACCGGCATGATGCTCCGCGTCGACGGCTCGACCGGCGCGGTCACCATCGCGCGCTGAGCGATGGCGACGGGCGGCGCGGCGAAAGCGGTCGACTGGACACCGGCAGGCTCCATGACAACGGGCCTGCCGGTGGTGTGCTGGTTCGAGGAGTGCCTGAAGGACTCGGTGCCCCTGGTCGGGGGCAAGTGCGCCTCGCTCGGCGAGCTCATCAACGCCGGGGTGCGTGTGCCCCCCGGCTTTGCGCTCACGACCGAGGGCTACCGGCGCTTCATGGCCGAGGCGGGGCTCGACCGGGAGGTCGCCTCCCTGCTGGCGGGGCTTGACGTCCTGGACATGGACGGGCTGGAGCAGGCCAGCGCCGCAATTCGCGAGGCCATCGAGGCCCAGCCATTCTCCACGGAGATCGAGGACCTGGTGGCCGAGTACTACCGCAAGCTGGCGGTGCGCTGCTGCATGCCCGCGGTGCCCGTGGCGGTGCGCTCCAGCGCCACGGCGGAGGACCTGCCCGGCGCCAGCTTCGCCGGCCAGCAGGACACCTATCTGTGGGTGCGCGGCGTGGACGAGGTGCTTCATCACATGCGCCGCTGCATCTCCAGCCTGTATACGGGGCGCGCCATCGCCTACCGCGCCAACAAGGGCTACGCCGACGAGCAGGTGGCCATCAGCGTCGGGGTGCAGAAGATGGCCAATTCCTTCACGGCCGGGGTGATGTTCACCATCCATCCCGCCAACGGCGACCGCTCGGTCATCGTCATCGATTCCAATTTCGGCTTCGGCGAGTCGGTGGTCTCGGGCGAGGTGACACCGGACCACTTCGTCGTGAACAAGATCACGCTGGACATCATCGATCGGACCATCTCGCAGAAGCATGTCTGCTACACGGTCGATCCGAAGACGCAGACCTCGCAGGCCATGGAGGTGCCGTTCGAGCGGCAGAAGGTGCAATCGCTGATCGACGACGAGATCACCGAACTGGCCTGGATGGGCAAGCAGATCGAGAAGCACTACGGCCGCCCGATGGACATCGAGTGGGCGGTGGACAAGGACCTGCCCGCCGGCGGCAACATCTTCATCCTGCAGGCGCGCCCCGAAACGGTCTGGAGCGCGAAGGGCCAGTCCACGGTGGCCCATGCCGGGGGCTCGGCGATGGACTACATCCTGTCCAGCCTGCTCACCGGCAAGAAGGTGGGCTAGAGGCTCTCGCCAAGGCGCAAAGAGCGCAAAGGAGGGCCAAGGCAATTGCAGGAATGAACTTGGCGCCCTTGGCGTCTTGGCGAGAGAAAACGAAGAGTTTCAATCACTACACCCGCAACGAACCGGAGCAAACATGAACGCACGTACGGAAGTTCGACCCATCGACGATCTGCGCAGCTACATCGCGGCCCTCGAGGCCAATGCGCAGCTGCATCGCGTCAAGGCCGAAGTGGACTGGAAATTCGAGCTGTGCCACATCTCGAAGGTCAATGAGGAGCAGAAGGGCCCGGGGCTGCTCTACGAAAACGTGAAGGGCTACGACATCCCCGTGTTCACCAGCGCCTTCACCACCTCCCAGCGCCT
Organism: uncultured Rhodocyclaceae bacterium; assembly: GCA_964479195.1. Classification (GTDB taxonomy): domain Bacteria; phylum Pseudomonadota; class Gammaproteobacteria; order Burkholderiales; family Rhodocyclaceae; genus Desulfobacillus. The sequence goes on along the minus strand of CAYZLI010000124.1, from coordinate 8,581 downwards.
GGCCATCGCCCTGGAGCAGGACCCGTCCCTGTCCATGAGCCAGCTCTCGAAGAAGTGGATGGAGCTCACCACCAAGCAGATGATCAAGCCGACCTACGTGGACCGGCCGCCGGTGATGGAGAACATCGTCGAAGGCGAGGCGGTGGACCTGGAGAAGTTCCCCGTGCCCTGGTTCTACCCGGACGACGGCGGGCGTTTCTTCGTCACCTCCGGTTTCCTGGTGACCCAGGACCCGGACACGGGCTGGACCAACCTGGGCACCTACCGCTCCCAAGTGCTGGGCAGGAACATCCTCGGCTCGCAGATCATCAAGGGCAAGCACGGCGACATGCACATGAAGAAGTACCAGGAGCGCGGCGAGCTGATGCCCGCCGCCGCCGTGGTGGGCTGCGACCCGGTGCTGTTCCTGGCGGCCTCGACCCTGGTCTCCGCCCAGGTGGACGAGTACGACGTGGCGGGGGCGCTGCGCGGCCGCCCGGTGCCGGTGTTCAAATCCGAGCTCACCGGGCTCACCCTGCCGGCCAACGCCGAAATCATCGCCGAGGGCTGGATCGACCCGAACGAGCTGATGGACGAGGGCCCCTTCGGCGAATACACCGGCTACTACTCGGGCAACAAGGGCAAGGACTACCCCAAGCCGGTGCTGCGCGTGAAGCGCATCCTGCACCGCAACAAGCCCGTCATGTGGTCCACCACGGTAGGCAAGCCGATCAACGACATCCACATGATCCAGTCGCTGAACCGCACCGCCACCCTGTGGTACGACCTGGAGACCATGAAGGTGCCGGGCATCCAGAGCGTGTACATCCCGCCGGAGGCCTGCGGGCGCTTCTGGGCCGTGGTGTCGGTGAAGCAGATGTACCCCGGCCATTCCAACCACGTGGGCAACGCGGTGATCGCCAGTACCACCGGCCACTACGGCCTGAAGGGGGTGATCGTGGTGGACCACGACATCCAGGCCGACGACTGGGACCGCATCTGGTGGGCCCTGTCCACCCGCTTCGATCCCAAGCGCTCGGCCCAGATCATCGACCGCGGCCGCTCCACGCCCCTCGATCCGGGCCTGCCCATCGAGGCGCGCGACATCACCAGCCGCATCATCCTGGATGCCTGCACGCCCTACGAGTGGACCAACAAGCCCAGCGAAATCTGGATGGACCGCAGCGTGCTGCAGAAAGTGTCCGATCGCTGGAACGAGTACGGCTTCGCCGGCACCAGCCCCGTGGCCGACATGATCCCGCGGCTGACTCGGCCGGAAGTGAAGAAGGCGAAAGGCAAGTGACGCGGCTCCTGTGTCATTCCCGCGGAAGCGGGAATCCAGTGTCGTCAAGAAAAGACGCTGGATTCCCGCCTTCGCGGGAATGACGAAGCTGGAGCTGCGTGATGAACACCAAGGCGAATTTCCACCATATGACCCACAAGAAGGGCATCGTCATCGTCTGCAACCTGGACACGCGCGGCGAGGACATCGTCTTCGTCAAGCAGCTCATCGCCGACCGGGGCCACGAGGCGATCCTGCTCGACTTCAGCATGGAGGAGCCGCCGCCCTTCCCGGGCGATATCCGCACCGAGGAGGTGGCGGCGCGCGGCGGGTTGCCGATCGAGGTGGTGCGCGAGAAGTACCGCTTGGACCGGGACACGGCGACCAACAACCAGATCGCCGGGGCGGCGGCCATCGTGGACGAGCTGGTGAAGCAGGGTCGCGTGCACGGCATCATCGGCATCGGCGGCGGCACCGCGACCCTGGTCGCCACGTCCGTCATGAAGCGGCTGCCCTTCGGCATGCCCAAGCTGATGGCCTCGCCCATGGCGGCGCACCCGGCCTACATCGACAAGTACGTGGGCACCCGCGACATCACCATGCACCACACGGTGCTGGACATCGTCAAGATGAACCCGCTGCTCAAGGCGCAGATCATCAACGCCGTGGGCGCCATCTGCGGCATGGTGGAGATGACCCAGGGCACGAACATCCGCTTCGACAAGCCCTGCGTGGCCGTCTCTTCCTTCGGCTTCGGCGAGATGGCGGTGCAGACGGCGCTCGGGATGCTGGAGGAGGCGGGCTTCACCCCCATCGTCTGCCACGCCCAGGGCAAGGGCGACAAGGCGATGGAGGAGATGATCCGCGACGGCGCCTTCCAGGGCGTGCTGGACATCTGCATCGGCGGTGTCATGGAGCACCTGTTCCAGGGCAACCGCGACCCCGGGCCGGACCGGCTGCTGGCGGCGGTGGACACCGGCATCCCCATGGTGCTGGCGCCCTGCGGCCTGGACATCCTGTCCTACGGCGGACGGCCCGACATGCTGGAAAAGACCAAAGACCGCATCCAGTACGTGCAGGACGCCCTGCGCGTGCAGGTGCGCACCACGGCGGACGAGCTGCGCCAGGCCGCCGACGTGATCGCCGCGCGGCTCAATGGCGCCCGGGGACCCTGGACCTTCCTCGTCCCGCTCAAGGGCTGGTCCTCCCTGGACAAGGAGGGCCGGCCCATCCACGACCCGGCGGCGGATGCCGCCTTCGTCGCGCGGTTGAAGGAAAAGCTGGCGGATCCCAGCCGGGTGAAGGAAGTGGATCTGCACCTCTACACGCCGGAATTCGCCCGCGTCGCGGTGGACGAGCTGCTGCGGCTGTTCGAGGCGGCGAGGGCACCGACGCGGGCGGCCGCCGGATGATCCGCCCCTGGCCGTTGCTTGCCTCGGAACCGGTGTTCGATGCCGGCCTGTTCAGCGTGACGCGGGACCGGGCGATCTCGCCGCGCACCGGCGGCGCGCGGGAGTTCCATGTGGTCCACATGGCCGATTGGCTGATGGTGGTGCCCGTGACGGACGACGGCAAGCTGGTGCTGGTGCGCCAATACCGGCACGGCTCGCGTGCGGCGAGCCTGGAGGTGCCGGGCGGGCTGCACGACGGCGCCGGCGAGCGCCCGCAGGAGGGGGCGGCGCGGGAACTGGCGGAGGAGACAGGCTACGGCGGTGGGCAGTTGATCCTGCTCGGCGAATTGAGCCCCCAGCCGGCCCTGCTGGCGAACCGGGCCTGGATCTACCTCGCGAAGGGCGTGCGGCTGACGGGCAACCCGGAGCCGGACGCGGGCGAGGACATCGAGGTGCTGCTGCTCGATCCGGAGGAAGTTCCGGCGCACATCGCCGGCGGGGAAATGAACAATGCCATGACTGTGGCGGCGCTCGCCCTGGCGCGCTTCGGCGGACATTTGTGAAGGAGTGGCGGCAATGATTGTAGGCAACTGGATGCAGGCCAACCCCATGACGATTTCGAGCGATATGCTCGTCTCGGAGGCGAAGCGCCTGCTCAGCGAGAACAACCTGCACGCCCTGCCGGTGGTGGAAGGCGGCCGGCTGCGCGGGCTGGTGACGCGGCACAACCTCCTGCGCATGGGGCATTTCGTCCTGCGTACGCAAAACCCCGACGAGTTCAATTTCTTCGTCACCCGCCTCAAGGTGAAAGACATCATGGTGCGCAACCCGGCCACGGTGCAGGCGAGCGACACCATGGAGCACTGCCTGCTCAAGGGGCAGGAGCTGGGCGTGGCGCAGTTCCCCGTCATGGACGGCGAGCAGGTGGTGGGCATCATCTCCGCCAACGAGATTTTCCGGCTTGCCGCCCATTGCCTGGGGGCCTGGGAGCGGCGCAGCGGGGTGACCCTGGCGCCGGTCCAGCTCGGCCCCGGCGTCCTGGGCCGCATCGCCGATGTGGCCGAGGCGGCGGGCGCCGTGCTGCAGGCCTTGTACCCGGTCGGGCGCCATGACGAATCGGCCGAGGGCGGCTATCCGGAGAAGCGGGTGATCGTCCGCTTCCACGCCAAGGACATGCGGGCGGTGGTCGCCGCCCTGGAGGCGGCGGGGTTTCCCGTCGTGGAATCGGTGGAAATGCAGCGGCCGGCATTGGCGGC
>CAYZLI010000124.1:0-4573 GCA_964479195.1 uncultured Rhodocyclaceae bacterium | reverse complement strand
CGGCGGGGTTTCCCGTCGTGGAATCGGTGGAAATGCAGCGGCCGGCATTGGCGGCCTGATCGTGAGAGGAGCGAGCGAATGAGCCTGCCTTTGGTGGTCGCCATTACCGGCGCGACGGGCGTGATCTACGGCGTGGAGATGCTGCGGGTGCTGAGGGAGCTGGGCCAGGAAACCCATCTCATCCTGAGCGAGGCGGCGGGCATGAACCTGGCGATCGAGACGGATTACGCCCTCGACGACGTCCGGGCCCTGGCCGACGTGGTGTACAACAACAAGGACGTGGGTGCGGCGGTGGCCAGCGGTTCCTTCCGCACGCGCGGCATGATCGTCGCCCCCTGCACCATCAAGACGCTTTCGGCCATCGCCAACTCGTTTACCTACAACCTGGTGGTGCGGGCGGCCGACGTGCAGTTGAAGGAAGGCCGCAAGCTGGTGCTCATGGTGCGCGAGACGCCGCTGCACAAGGGCCACCTGGACCTCATGTCGCGTGCCGCGGACTGCGGCGCGGTGATCCTGCCGCCCATGCCCGCTTTCTACCACAAGCCCGAATCGATCATGGACCTCATTCACCAGAGCATCGGCAAGGCGCTCGACCAGGTCGGCATCGAACACAAGCTGTTCCGGCGCTGGAGCGGGCATGGACCTGCCGCCGAGCCGCGCAAGGAGGCGCTGCGCGTCGCCACATGATTTCCCCGCGCTGGGCCGCTTGCCGCCCACCGCCGGGCGTGCCCGCGCCCGCCGCGCTGACTCCGCCCGATACGGCCATCTACGCCATCGGCGACATCCACGGCCGCTGCGATCTGCTCGAGGCGGTGCATCGGGGCATCGCAGTCGACGCGGGCGCGCGGCCGGCGCAGCGCAAGGTGGTGGTGTATCTGGGCGACTACGTCAGCCGCGGCGTCGATTCGCGCCGAGTGGTGGAGCGGGTGCGTGCCTGGCGGCCGCCCGGCTTCGAGGTGGCGACCCTGAAGGGCAACCACGAAGACCTCCTGCTGCGCTATCTCGACGGCGAGTTGGAGGCCGGGCGCCACTGGTTCGACTACGACGGCCTCGATACGCTGGCCCACTACGGCGTCATCGCGGCCGACCGGCAGGCGCGCGACGACGCCAGCCTGGAGTCCCTGCGCCGCCGCTTCGCTGAAGCGCTTCCGGCCGCGCATCTCGAATTCTTCCGCGGCCTGCGCGTCAGCCATCGGGAAGGCGGCTACTACTTCGTGCATGCCGGCGTCCGGCCGGGGACTGCCCTCGATGCCCAGGAGGATCGCGACCGGATGTGGATTCGCCGGCGCTTCCTGGACTCGGATGCGGATCATGGGGCGGTGGTGGTCCACGGCCATTGCATCTGCGCCGAACCGGACGTCCGGCACAACCGCATCGGCATCGACACAGGGGCCTACCGCAGCGGCGTGCTGACCTGCCTGGTGCTGGATGGGGCCGAGCGCGCCTTCCTGCAGACCTAAGGCCTGGCGTGGGAGCGGCGCCCTCGCCGCGACATCAGCCGCTGCAATCGCGCCGGGGCGGCGCTCCCACAGGGGTCCGGTCAGACCTAGGCATTCCGCCGCTTCTCCCTGGGCTATAATCCGCCGACCGCGCGCCGCGCCGGCGGCGATTCCAACCCAACAACCCCATGCCCCCCGAAGAAACTCCCGTCGTCTCCTGTCGCGGCCTGGGCAAGACCTACGTGCAGGGCAAAGTGGACGTGCCCGTGCTGCTCGGCGTCGATCTGGACGTGGGGCGGGGCGAGCGGGTGGCCATCGTCGGCGCCTCCGGCTCGGGCAAGAGCACGCTGCTGCACCTGCTCGGCGGCCTGGACGCGCCGACCTCCGGCAGCGTCACCCTGCTCGGCCGCGACTTCACCCGGGTCGGGGAGGCCGAGCGCGGCCGGCTGCGCAACGAGGCGCTGGGCTTCGTCTACCAGTTTCATCACCTGCTGCCGGAGTTCTCGGCCCTGGAGAACGTCGCCATGCCCCTGCTCATCCGGCGCCTGCCGCGGGCCGAAGCCGAAGCGCGGGCCGCGGCCACGCTGGCGGAGGTCGGGCTGGGGCACCGCACCGGGCACCGGCCGGGCGAGCTGTCCGGCGGCGAGCGCCAGCGCGCGGCGGTGGCGCGCGCCCTGGTGACCCAGCCGACCTGCGTGCTCGCCGACGAGCCGACGGGGAACCTGGACCGGCACACGGCGGAGGCGGTGTTCGATCTCATGCTGGCCCTGAACGAAGCGCATCGCACCAGCTTCGTCATCGTTACCCACGACGCCCACCTGGCGGCGAAAGCGAGCCGCGTTCTGCGCTTGGAGGATGGAGTTCTCCAAGCGGACGCCTGACCACTTTCGATCCCTCTACATAGCTGTTGGTTATATATCGAAAGTTATACGCTCGCCGACTAAAGTCGCACCTCGATCCGCCGTTATCGGTACCACGGTGCGCCCCCTGGCCCTCGGGGCGGACCCAACCCGACACGGAGGTCCAGAATGCGCACTCTCCTCTTGCCGGCGGTCGCCCTCATGAACCGCCTGAAATACCCTTTCAAGTTCGGCCTGATCGGCATCACTTCCCTGATCGCCATCGGCTTCCTGTTCGCCAGCCTGGCCACCCACCTGCGCACCAACATCGAGAATAGCCGCAAGGAACTGCGCGGCCTCGAAGTCGTGCAGCCCGTCCTCGTCCTGGCCCAGCACGTGCAGCAGCATCGCGGCCTGACCGCTGGCGCCTTGGGCGGCAACGACAAGCTCAAGGCGAAGGTGCCGGACAAGCAGGCCGACGTGGCGGCGGCGCTCAAGGCCGTCGAGGCCGTGGACGCCAAGCACGGCACGGAACTCGGCTTTGCCCAGGAGTGGGCCAGGATCAAGGGCGATTGGGAGCAGATCCGCAGCGGCTGGACCGGCATGACCCTGGACGAGGACCTGCGGGCCCACGGCGCACTGGTGGAGCGCCTGCTCGCCATGAACACCCTGGTGGCGGAGACGAGCGGGCTGATCCTCGATCCCGACCTGGGCTCCTACTACCTCATGGACACCGTCACCGGTCCGCTACCCGAGCTGTTGGAGCGCATGGGCAAGATCCGGGCGGCCGGCACGGGGGTGCTGGCCCGCAAGGAGATCAAGGATCAGGGACGCTTCGAGTTCGCCGGCCGAATCAGCGTCCTCGAGAAGGTACAGGAGGACCTGAAGCACAACCTGTGGCGCGCCGGCCTTGCCGATGGCGCCCTCACCGCCGGGTTGAGCGAGTTCTCCTCCAAGCTCGACGAGTCGGTGGGCAACGTCGCCTCGGTGATCCGCAGCGAGATCGTCATGAACCGCTTCGAGACGGCACCCGAGGCGTATTTCGGCCGAGCCACCGAGGCGATCGACATCGGCTACAAGGAGATGGGCGACACGCTCATGCCCGCGCTCGTCAAGCTCATCGAAGCGCGGGTCGGCCGGCTGGAGCGGCAGTTTGTTTTGAGCGCGGGCATCGCGGTGGCGATGATCCTCGCCTTCGTCTATCTGGCGGCGGCGGCCTATCTGGCCGTCGTTGGCAGCATCCGCTCCCTGAGCGAGGGCGCGGAGCGCATCGCCCAGGGCGACCTGACGGCCCGCGTGGACATGGAGGCCAGGGACGAGTTGGCCCTGGTCGGCGACCGCTTCAACTCCATGGCGATTTCCCTGAACGAGCTGATCGGCAAGATCCAGTCGAGCGCGGGCAACGTCGCCGCGGCCGCGTCTTCCCTCGCCGCGTCCTCGGCGCAAATCCATAACGGCTCGCAGCACCAGAGCGAATCGGCCGCGACCATGGCGGCGGCGGTGGAGCAGACGACGGTGGGCATCGACCAGATCGCCGAGCGCGCCCGCGAGGCCCAGGCCATTTCCGCCGAGTCGGGCGAGCTCTCGGCCGAGGGCAGCCACGTGGTGCACCAGACCGTCGCCGAGATGAAGGGCATCGCCGATTCGGTGCAACAGTCGGCGCAGCTCATCGAGGAGCTGGGCAAGCAGTCGGGGCAGATCTCGGCCATCGTCAACGTCATCAAGGACATCGCCGACCAGACGAACCTGCTGGCGCTCAATGCCGCCATCGAGGCGGCGCGGGCGGGCGAGACCGGCCGCGGCTTCGCCGTGGTCGCCGACGAGGTGAGGAAGCTGGCCGAGCGCACCACCCAATCGACCCAGGATATCGCCAACATGATCGGCGCGATCCAGACGGGCACCAGCCAGGCGGTGAACAGCATGCAGGCCGGCGTGGCACGGGTGTCGGCCGGGGTGGAACTCGCGCAGCGGGCGGGCGAGGCCATGGAGAAGATCAAGTCGGGGGCGGTGCGGGTGGTGCGTTCCGTACGCGACATCTCGGCGGCGCTGAAGGAGCAGAGCACGGCGAGCAACGAGATCGCCGCCAACGTGGAGAAGATCGCCCAGATGGCCGAGGAGAACAACGCCGCCGTGGCCGGGACGACCGCGACCGCGCACGAGCTGGAGCGGCTGGCCGCCGGGCTGCAGGGCGAAGTGCGGCGCTACCGCGTGAATTGACCGTCCGGCGTAGGGCGCAATAAGCGCAGCGCATTGCGCCGAATGGCAATAAGCGGAGCGCATTGCATCGGATGGCAA
>CAYZLI010000123.1:0-11399 GCA_964479195.1 uncultured Rhodocyclaceae bacterium | reverse complement strand
CCGGGGATGACGGCGCGCACGTCCAGTTGCGCCAGCATGTCCAGGGTGCGCCGCGTCTCGATGAGGCCGGCGGGATCGCCGATCAGCGCGGCGAAGATGATGCCGAAGCCGTCCTGCCACAGGGCGTCGCCGGAGATGAGGAGTTTTTCCTCGGGCGCGTGGAAGACCTGGGCGTGCATGTCGTGGCCGGGGGCGGCCAGGGCCCGCCAGGCGATGCCGCCCATCTCGATCTCGTCGCCGGGGGCGAGGGTGTCGTCGAAGGCGAAGGGCTCGGCCTGCTGCCGGGAGGGCTTGAGCAGCAGCGCCGATTCGTCCCAGTCCCGCACGGCCGGGGCGATGCCTTCGGGCACGCTGATGCGGCAGTGGTGGACGCGGCGCACCGCGGCATTGCCGCCGATGTGGTCGGAGTGGGAATGGGTGTTGACGAGATGGACCAGCTCGCGCCCTTCCAGCGCCTGTTCCAGCAGGGTGAGCGTCTGCGGCGCGTGGGTGACATAGCCGGAGTCCACCAGCGTCGCCTGCCGCCCTTCCAGGAAGACGATGTTGTTGGAAGACAGCCAGCCGCGTTCGAGAACGCGGATCTGGGGCGGCAAAAGGTTCACGCCCCAGCCTCGCGGCGGGCGGCGCCCACCGGCAGCGCGTCCAGGCGCCCATACTCGCCGCGGGAAAACCGCGCCGCGTCGGCCAGGTAGTCGAGCGCCATGTCGGTGGCGTCGAAGCCCCAGAACAGCTCGGCGCCGATGGCCAGGGTCGGCACGCCGAAAACGCCTGAAGCGAGCGCCTGCTCGCCGTTCGCCCGCAGCCGCTCCTTGACCTCGGGCGCATTGCAGCGCGCGTCGATGTCCGGCACGCCCAGGCGCCGCGCCAGTTCGGCCCATTCGTCCGGCCGGTTGATGTCCCGCCCCTCGCGCCAGATGAAGCGGAAGATTGCATGGATCACCTCGGGCGATCCGTCGAGCGCCAGCGCCAGGCGCAGGGCACGCACCGGGTTGAACGGGTGCTGGGGCGGAAAGCGCAGGGCGATGCCGTGGCGCTCGGCCAGCCATTGCACCTGGCGATAGGTGAAGCGGCGCTTCGAGGCGATCTCGGCCGGCCCCTTGTGGCCCCAGTGCTTGAGCAGGCCGGCGAAGAGCACCGGCACCGGCCGGATCGCCAGCTTCCCCTCGAAGCGCCCCAGCGCCTCGGACTGCAGGTAGGCGAAGGGCGAGATGAAGTCGAAATACCAGTCGGCGGTCATGGATTGCCGTCGGAAGGGGGGAGAAGGGCGCGGCGCCGGGCGACGGCGGCGAGGATGGCGCGCTTTTCCTCGTTGCTGGCGGCGGCCCAGCGGCCGATTTCCTCCAGCGTGCGATAGCAGCCGATGCACAGGCCCGTGCGCGCGTCCATGCGGCACACGTCGATGCAGGGGGAGGGGACGGGTTTCACTGGGCGGCCTTCGCCTGCTTTTCCTGCAGGCGGGCATTGAACTTGGCGGCGTCGATGATGAAGCGCTCGTGCCGGCCGGTGGTGATGAGGTCCGCGCCGTCGTGGGCGCTCACCGAGAAGCTGAGCTTGCGGCCTTCCACCGCCTCCAGCCGCGCCTTGACCGTCACCGTCATGCCGGGCGGCGTGGCGGCGAGGTGGGAGAAGTCCACATGGGTGCCCACGGTCTGCTCGCGCGGCCAATCGAGGTAGGGTTTCACCAGCTCCAGGCAGCACCATTCCAGCAGCCCCACCATGAAGCCCGTGGCGAGCACCTGGGGCATGTCCTGGAAGGAGGGACTCTCGGGATAGAGGTTGGGCACCGTCTTGCCGGCGGGCACGGTGTAGCGCATCTCGTGTTCCAGCCCCGGCTTCAGCGCGTCTCGCATCAGGTTCTCCTTTTGGCCATCAATGCGCGAGCCACCTTGGAGGCGGGCTCGCGGCCCAGTTCCGCACAGATGTAGGCGCCGGCCTCCGCCAGCCGCGCCAGGTCGATCCCGGTCTCGATGCCCAGGCCGTCCATGAGATACACCACGTCCTCGGTGGCCACGTTGCCCGCGGCGCCCGCGGCGTAGGGACAGCCGCCCAGGCCGGCCACGGAGGCGTCGAATACCGCCACGCCCAGCTCCAGGGAGGCGTAGATGTTGGCCAGCGCCTGGCCATAGGTGTCGTGGTAGTGGCCGGCGAGCTTGTCCGCCGGCACGTGCCGCAGCACCGCTTCCAGCATGCGCTGCGTCCTGCCCGGCGTGCCGACGCCGATGGTGTCGCCGAGCGAGACCTCGTAGCAGCCCATCTCAAACAGCCGCGCCGCCACGTCGGCCACCGCCGCGGGCGCCACCTCGCCCTGGTAGGGGCAGCCGAGCACACAGGAGACGTAGCCGCGCACGCGCATGCGGTTCGCCTGCGCCGCCTCGAGCACGGGGCGGAAGCGCTCCAGGGATTCGGCGATGGAGCAGTTGATGTTCTTCCGGGAGAAGGCCTCCGAGGCGGCGCCGAACACGGCGATCTCCTCGGCGCCGGCGGCCAGGGCCTGCTCGAAGCCCTTCAGGTTGGGCACCAGCACCGGATAGCCCACGCCGGGCCGGCGCTTGATGCCGCGCATCACGGCGGCCGCGTCCGCCATCTGCGGCACCCACTTGGGCGAGACGAAGGCGGTGGCCTCGATCGCCCGCAGTCCCGCCGCGCCGAGGCGCTCGATCAGCTCGATCTTCACCGCCGCCGGCACCACCTGCGGCTCGTTCTGCAGGCCGTCGCGCGGGCCGACTTCGACGATCTTGACCCTGGCCGGGAATTGCCTCATTGCCTCATGACTCCGCCTCGAAATCCACCAGCTCCGCCCCCTCGCCGACCGGGTCGCCGACCTCGAAGCGGAAGGCCTTCACCACCCCTTTGGCAGGCGCGGCGATGGTGTGTTCCATTTTCATCGCCTCCAGGATGAGCAGCGGCGCGCCCTTCTCCACCGCCGCTCCCGGCTGGGCGAGCAGGGCGATGATCTTGCCGGGCATGGGGGCCACCAGGCCGCCCGCCTCGCCCACGCCCTCGCCGGCATGGTGCAAGGGATCCACGCAGACGAGCGGCCAGCCGCGGCCGTGCAGGAAGACGTGGCGCTTCTCGCCGACGGCGATCACCGTGGCGGGCAGGCGCACGCCGCCCAGCTCCGCGCGCAGGGTGCTGTGGCCCGTGCGTTCGCCCCGGGCCGGGGTGCGGCTGCCGTCCAGTTCCAGCTCATAGGCGCCCTTGGCATAGCCCACCGCCACCATCTTTTCGGTCTCGCCGTAGCGCAGCACCAGGCGGCGGCGGAAGGAGGAATTGAGCCGCCAGGCATCGCGCAGGTGCCAGGGCGAATGGGGATCCGTGTCGGCCGCCGCGGCCGCGCGGGCCGTCTCTTCCTCGCGCAGGAGTTCCGCCAGGGCGGCGACGAGGAAGGCCGCGGCGGGGGCCTCGGCTTCCTCCGGAAAGAGGAAGGGCTTCTCGCGCTCGATCAGCCCGGTGTCCAGATCGGCGTTGGCGAAGGCCGGGCAGGCCACCAGGCGGGAGAGGAACTCCACGTTGCTCGCCACGCCCACCACCCGGTACTGGGCCAAGGCCTGCAGCATGCGGGCGCCGGCCCGTTCCCGATCCGTGTCCCAGACGATGAGCTTGGCAATCATCGGGTCGTAATGGGGCGTGATCTCGTCGCCCTCCTCCACGCCCGTGTCGATGCGCACGTTGAGGGACTCGGCGGGCGTGGCCAGGTGGATCAGCCGGCCCGTGGAGGGCAGGAAGCCCTTGGCCGGGTCCTCGGCGTAGATGCGCGCCTCCAGGGCATGGCCGCGCAGGCCAAGCTGCTCCTGGGCCAGGGGCAGGGGCTCGCCCGCGGCCACGCGCAACTGCCACTCGACCAGATCGAGGCCGGTGATCATCTCCGTGACCGGGTGCTCCACCTGCAGCCGGGTATTCATCTCCATGAAGTAGAACTTTCCAGTGGTGGCAAATTCCTGCTCGGCGATGAACTCCACGGTGCCGGCGCCCACATAGCCCACGGCCCCGGCCGCCTCCACCGCCGCCCGGCCCATGGCGGCGCGCCGTTCCGCCGTCATGCCCGGCGCGGGGGCCTCCTCGAGCACCTTCTGGTGGCGGCGCTGCACCGAGCAGTCGCGCTCGAACAGATGCACGCAGTGGCCCCGGCTGTCGGCGAAGACCTGGATTTCGATATGGCGCGGGCGCAGGAGGTATTTCTCGACCAGCACCCGGTCGTCGCCGAAAGAGGCGGCCGCTTCGCGCCGGCAGGAGGCGAGCGCCGCGGCGAACTCCTCCGGCTTCTCGACGATGCGCATGCCCTTGCCGCCGCCGCCGGCGCTCGCCTTGATGAGCACGGGGTAGCCGATGCGCCCGGCCTCCTGCTCCAGGAAGGCTGCCTCCTGATTGTCGCCGTGATAGCCGGGCACCAGGGGCACGCCGGCTTTGTCCATCAGCGCCTTCGCCGCCGACTTCGAGCCCATGGCGCGGATCGCCGCGGCGGGCGGGCCGATGAAGGCGACGCCGGCCGCCGCGCAGGCCTCGGCAAATGCTTCGTTCTCGGAGAGGAAGCCGTAGCCGGGGTGGATGGCCTGGGCGCCGGTCTTCCTCGCCGCCTCCAGGATGCGGCTGCCCACGAGATAGCTCTCGCGCGCCGCGGCCGGGCCGATCAGCAGCGCCTCGTCGGCCAGGCGCACGTGGCGCGCGGCGGCGTCGGCCTCGGAGTACACGGCCACGCTGCGAATCCCCAAGCGCCGCGCCGTCTTGATGACGCGGCAGGCGATTTCGCCGCGGTTAGCGATGAGTATCTTGGTAAACATGCCCTACTGAGCTTCGAAAAGTAGTTAACGGCCGCCGCACGGGACCTGTCATTCCCGCGCAAGCGGGAATCCAGCGTCGTTATTCAGAGTCACTGGGTCCCCGCGGGAGCCTGCCCTCGACCCGATCGGGGGCGGGGACGACAAAGCAGGGTCGATCATTTTGCGTATCCTCACTAGGATTCGGCGATCCAGTTCGGTTTGCGCTTCTCCAGGAAGGCCGCCATGCCCTCCTTGCCTTCGGCCGAGGCGCGCACGCGGGCGATGCGCCCGGCGGTATCGGCGATCACCTCGCCCGTGATCGGCCGGTTGGCCACGGCCTTGATGAGGGCCTTGCACTCGCCCAGCGCCGCCGGCCCGTTGGCGAGCAGCGCATCGACGATGTCGCCCACGGCCTCGTCCAGCTCTTCCTCCCCCGGCACGATCTCGTGGATGAGGCCGATGCGATAGGCTTCCGCCGCCGAGAAGCGCTCGGCGGTGAGCATGTAGCGGCGCGCCTTGCGCTCGCCGATTGAAGCGATGACGTAGGGGCTGATGACGGCGGGCAGGATGCCCAGCTTCACTTCCGTCAAGGCGAACTGGGCATCGTAGGCGGCGATGGCGATGTCGCAGGCGGCGATCAGCCCGACGCCGCCGCCGTAGGCCGGCCCCTGCACGCGGGCCACCGTGGGCTTGGTAAGCTCGTTCAGGCTGCGCAGGAGCTCCGCCAGGTTCATGGCGTCGCGCCGGCTCTCTTCCTCCGAGTAGCTGGCGGCACGCTTCATCCAGTTGAGGTCGGCCCCGGCGCAGAAGCTCTTGCCCGTGCTGGAGAGCACCACCACGCGCACCGCGGGATCGGCGTCCATCGCCCCCAGGGCGGCCGTGAGCTCCGCGATCAGCACGTCGTCGAAAGCGTTGTGCCGCTCCGGGCGGTTGAGGGTGATGATGCCGATGCCCTTGTCGATCTCGGTGAGGATGGTGTCTGTCATTCTTCTAGTCTCCCTGTTGGTTACATGCGGAACACGCCGAAGGGCGTCGGCTCGATCGGTGCGTTGAGCGAGGCGGAAAGGCCCAGCGCCAGCACGCGGCGCGTCTGGGCCGGGTCGATGATGCCATCGTCCCACAGCCGCGCCGTGGCGTAATAGGGATGGCCCTGGGTCTCGTACTGGCTGCGGACGGGCGCCTTGAAGGCTTCTTCCTCGTCCCTGGGCCAACTCTTGCCCTGGGCCTCCAGGGCGTCGCGGCGGATCTGGGCCAGCACGTTGGCCGCCTGCTCGCCGCCCATGACCGAGATGCGGGCGTTGGGCCACATCCAGAGGAAGCGGGGCGAGTAGGCGCGGCCGCACATGCCGTAGTTGCCGGCGCCATGGCTGCCGCCGATGATCACCGTGAACTTGGGCACCTTGGCGCAGGCCACGGCGGTGACCATTTTCGCGCCGTCCTTGGCGATGCCGGCGTTCTCGTACTTGCGGCCCACCATGAAGCCGGTGATGTTCTGCAGGAAAAGGAGCGGGATGCCACGCTGGGCGCACAGCTCGACGAAGTGGGCGCCCTTTTGCGCCGACTCCGAGAAGAGGATGCCGTTGTTGGCGACGATGCCCACGGGATAGCCGTGGAGGCGCGCGAAGCCGGTCACCAGGGTGGTGCCATAGCGGGCCTTGAACTCGTCCAGGCGCGAGCCGTCCACCAGGCGGGCGATCACCTCGCGCACTTCCAGGGGCTTTCGCGTATCCAGCGGCACCGCGCCGTAGATCTCCTCGGGATCGTAGAGGGGCTCCTCGGGCGCGGCCACATCCAGGGTGACGGTCTTGCGCCAGTTGAGGTTGGCGACGATGCGCCGGCAGATGTGCAGGGCATGCAGGTCGTTCTCGGCGAAGTGGTCGGCCACGCCCGAGACGCGGGTATGCACGTCGGCGCCGCCGAGATCTTCCGCGCTCACCACCTCGCCCGTGGCCGCCTTCACCAGGGGCGGGCCGCCGAGGAAGATGGTGCCCTGGTTCTTGACGATCACCGCCTCGTCGGACATGGCCGGCACGTAGGCGCCGCCGGCGGTGCAGGAGCCCATCACCACCGCCACCTGGGGGATGCGCGCGGCGGACAGGTTGGCCTGGTTGTAGAAGATGCGGCCGAAGTGGTCCCGGTCGGGGAAGACCTCGTCCTGGGTGGGCAGGTTGGCGCCGCCGGAATCGACGAGGTAGATGCAGGGCAGGCGGTTTTGAAAGGCGATCTCCTGGGCGCGCAGGTGCTTCTTCACCGTCAGGGGGAAGTAGCTGCCGCCCTTCACCGTGGCGTCGTTGGCGACGATCATGCACTCGACGCCGCACACCCGGCCGATGCCGGTGACCACCCCGGCGGCGGCCACCTCGTTGCCGTACATGCCCCAGGCCGCCAGCGGCGAGAGCTCGAGGAAGGCCGTGCCCGGATCGAGCAGGCCGCCGATGCGGTCGCGGGCGAGCAGCTTGCCGCGGGCGAGGTGCTTCTTGCGGTGCTCTTCGGGGCCGCCGCGGGCCGCGGACTCGGTCTTCTCGCGCAGATCCTCCACCAGGGCCCGCAGGTTAGCGGCGTTGGCGCGGAACTCCTCGGAGCGGGTGTTGAGCTGGGACTTGATGACTGACATGTCAGAAGCCGCCCGTTGCCAGCCACTGCTCCACCTGGGGCAGGCGGTCGGCGCCCCAGAAGGGCTCGCCATCCACCACGATGTAGGGCGAGCCGCACACCTTGCGCGCCAGGGCGGCGTCCATCTCGGCCTTGAAGCGGTCCTTCACCGCCGGGTCGTTCAGGGCCGCCGCGAACCCGTTGCCATCGACGCCCAGGGAGGTGGCGATGTTGAGCAGCTTCGCCGTGTCGGAGATGTCGATGTTCTCGGCGAAATAGGCGCGCAGGCAGGCGTGGGCAAAGGCACGCGCCAGCTTCCGGTCCCGGTCCTGCAGCCAGTAGAAGGCGCGGGCCGCGTTCTGGGTGGCGATGGGGAAGGGGCTGGGATAGACGTAGGGCACGCCCATGAAGCGCGCCGAGCGGGCGAAGTCCCGCACGTAGTACTCACCTTTGAGGGGAAGCTGCACCAGGGGGGTGGCCCCCGTCGCCTTGAAGACGATGCCCAGCAGCACCGGCCGCCACTCCACCTCCCGGCCGTACTGCGCGGCGAGCGCATCGATCTTCTCCGAGGCGAGGTAGCCGTAGGGGGAGGAGAAGTCGAAGTAGAAATCGATGGGGGTGGTCATGGTTTGCCCCTTGGCGAAATCCCCCCCAGCCCCCCTTTTTCAAAGGGGGGAGAGGCCGCGCTATCCCCGGTCCCCCCCTTTGAAAAAGGGGGGCGGAGGGGGGATTTCATCTGCGTTTCAACAACCGCATAGATCACTTGCAGCACGGCTTCCGCCTCCTTCAATACTTGCATGTTGTCAAATCGCAGTACCTTCAGCCCTAGCGAGCCCAGGTACGCATCCCGCCGTTCGTCTCTCGCCCGGCCGTCCCCTTCGAAGTGCTGTGCACCGTCCACTTCCACGACAAGTTTGGCCGCAGGGGCATAGAAATCGACGACATAGGGGCCGACCGGCTTCTGCCGGTAGAACTGCACCCCAACGATCTGTTTGCCGCGCAAGCGCAGCCAGAGCAAGCGCTCGGCATCGGTCATGTTCGAGCGCAGGTTTCTGGCTGCTTGTTTCAGGTCGCCGCGATAGTGCAGCACCGAATTCTCCTCTCCACCGCCGTCGAAATCCCCCCTGCCCCCCTTTTGCAAAGGGGGGAATTGCCTATATCAGTGCTCTGCCGATGACCAAGCGCTGGATGTCGCTGGCGCCCTCGTAGATCTGGGTCACCCGCACGTCGCGGTAGATGCGCTCCACCGGGAAGTCTGCCACATAGCCGTAGCCGCCGTGGATCTGGATGGCGTCCGAGCAGACCTGCTCGGCCATCTCCGAGGCGAAGAGCTTGGCCATGGAGGCTTCCTTGAGGCAGGGCCGGCCGGCGTCGCGCAGGCTCGCCGCGTGCAGGACGAGCTGGCGCGCCGCCTCGATCCGGGTCGCCATGTCGGCCAAGCGGAAGTTTACGGCCTGGTGCTCGATGATGGGCTTGCCGAAGGCTTCCCGCTCCTGGGCGTATCGCAGCGCCGCCTCGAAGGCGGCGCGGGCCATGCCCACGGACTGGGCGGCGATGCCGATGCGGCCCGCCTCCAGGTTGGAGAGGGCGATGCGGTAGCCCTCCCCCTCGGCGCCCAGGAGGCTTCCCGCCGGCACGCGGCAGTTCTCCAGCAGGATCTGCGCCGTGTCGGAGGCGTGCTGGCCCATCTTCTCCTCGATGCGCGCGACCACGTAGCCCGGCGTGGCCGTCGGCACGATGAAGCAGGAGATGCCCTTCTTCCCGGCCGCTTTGTCGGTGACGGCGAAGACGATGGCGATGTCGGCGTTCTTGCCGGAGGTGATGAACTGCTTGACGCCGTTCAGCACCCATTCGTTTCCTTCGCGCCGGGCCGAGGTCCGAATTGCCGCGGCGTCGGAACCCACGTGCGGCTCGGTGAGGCAGAAGCAGCCGAGCATGGCGCCGCTCGCCAGCGGCCGGAGGAAGCGCTCCTTCTGGGCCTCCGTGCCATAGGCGAGGATGGGCCCGCACACCACCGAGTTGTTCACGCTGATTATGGTGGAGGTGGCGCCGTCGCCGGCGGCGATCTCCTCCAGGGCGAGGGCCAGGGAGACGTAGTCCATGCCCGCCCCGCCCCAGGCTTCCGGCACGGCCATGCCGAAGGCCCCGAGCGCGGCGAGCTCCTGCAGCGCCTCGCGCGGGAAGGTGGCGTGCCGATCCCACTCCGGCGCGAAGGGCGCCAGGCGCTCCCGCGCGAACTGGCGCATGGTGTCGCGGATGAGCGCCTGCTCTTCGCTCAGGATCATCGCGTCACAGGAGTTCGATGGCCATGGCGGTCGCTTCGCCGCCGCCGATGCACAGGGACGCCACGCCCCGCTTGCCGCCGTATTTCCGCAGCGCCCCGATCAGGGTGACGAGGATGCGGGCGCCGGAGGCGCCGATGGGGTGGCCCAGGGCGCAGGCGCCGCCATGCACGTTCACCTTCTCGTGGGGCAGCTGGTGCTCCTTCATGGCGGCCATGGCGACCACGGCGAAGGCCTCGTTGATCTCGTAGAGGTCCACCTGGCCGGCGCTCCAGCCGGTCTTGTCGAAGAGCTTTTGGATCGCCCCCACCGGCGCGGTGGTGAACCAGCCCGGCTCCTGGGCGTGGGTGCTGTGGCCCACCACCACCGCCAGGGGCGCGAGGCCCAGCTTCTCGGCGGTGGAGCGGCGCATCATCACCAGGGCCGCGGCGCCGTCGGAAATGGAGCTGGAATTGGCGGCGGTCACCGTGCCGTCTTTCTTGAAGGCGGGCTTCAGGGCGGGAATCTTGTCGAGCTGGGCCTTGAAGGGCTGCTCGTCCTTGTCCACGATCACGTCCCCGCTTTTTCCACCACTCTTGCCGGAGACCGTCACGGGTGCGATCTCCCAGGCGAAGGACCCGTCCTTGTTGGCCGTCAGGGCGCGGGCGGTGGAGGCGACGGCGAAGGCGTCCTGCTCGCCGCGGGTGAAGGCGTACTTGGCGGCGCACTCCTCGGCGAAGCTGCCCATCAGGCGCCCCTTGTCGTAGGCGTCTTCCAGGCCATCGAGGAACATGTGGTCCATCACCTGGCCGTGGCCGAGGCGCATGCCGCCGCGCGCCTTGGGCAGGAGGTAGGGGGCGTTGGTCATGGACTCCATGCCCCCCGCCACCATGATGTCGTTGCTGCCGACGAGCAGCAGGTCGTTGGCGAGCATGGCGGCCTTCATGCCCGAGCCGCACATCTTGTTGATGGTGGTGCAGCCGGCGGCCAGCGGCAGGCCGGCACCCAGGGAAGCCTGGCGAGCGGGCGCCTGGCCCTGCCCGGCGGGCAGGACACAGCCCATGATGACTTCCTGCACCTGCTCCGGCTTGATGCCGGCGCGCTCGACGGCGGCCTTGATGGCGGCCGCACCGAGCTGGGCGCTGGTGAGGGAAGAGAAGTCGCCCTGGAACCCTCCGATGGGAGTGCGGGCGGCGGAGACGATGACGACGGGATCGTTGCTCATTTCAGGACTCCAGTTTACTGATGCTTCGAAAAGTTTCGGCGGACGCCGCACAGATCCTGTCATTCCCGCGCAAGCGGGAATCCAGCGTCGTTATTCAGCGCCACTGGGTCCCCGCGTTCGCGGGGACGACAAATCAGCGTCAATCAGTTTGCGTATCCTCAATAGCTCACTTGTCCTGCCAGGGCAGGTCGTAGGTCACAGCGAAATCTTGCGCCCGCGCCCGGATGGCCTCCGGGAAGGGGCAGGCCTTGCGCGCCACCGTGTCGATGAAGACGCCGGTGAGCAGGGTGACGGCCGACACCTCGCCGGTCTCGGCGTTGCGCATTTCATGCACGAAGCGGATCGTCTTGTCACGCACCTCGATGACGCCGGTGCGCACCAGCACCGTGTCGCCGGCGTGCAGCTCGCGCCGGTAGGCGATGCGCTGGTCCACCGCCGCCATGCCGCGGCCGTTGCCGCGCAGGTAGCTCGGCGTCACGCCCATCATGGAGAAGAAATTCCACGTGCCCTCGTCGAACTTGCCCACGTACCACATGACGTTCATGTGGTCCATGTGGTCGCAGT
>CAYZLI010000122.1:0-11473 GCA_964479195.1 uncultured Rhodocyclaceae bacterium | reverse complement strand
CCGGCGAGCAGCCGCTCGTCGGCCGTCACCAGCGTCGCCCGGTGGCGCAGGGCGGTCGCGGCGATGAATCGATCGGCCGGGTCTTTGTGCAGGTTGTTCAGTTGCGCGGCGAGGATGGCGGTGGCGCCGTCGAGGGGCAATTCGATCAGTCCGTTGGCGAGCAACTCGGCTCGCCAGGCGTCTGCCGGACCGGGCAGGGCGAGGCGGCCGCGCACCGCGAGCAAGGCGCATTCCCAGAAACTGATGGCGCTGACGGCGACACCGGAGTCGCCGAACGCCTGCGCGATGAACGCCCGTGCGCGGGGACCGAGCTTGGGATTGTCGTCATCCATCCAGACGAGGGCATGGGTGTCGAGCAGGATCACTTCAGCGCTTCCCACTCGTCGGCGTCCACGGGCTCCATGATGTCGCCGAGTTCCCGCAACTGGCCTTTGTGCCAGCCGAAGGGTGAGGCCGGCCGGGCCGGGGCGACCGGCCGCAACTCGGCCACGGGCCTGCCATTCTTGGTGACTTGAATGGGCTCGCCGGTGCGGGCGACCTCATCCATCAGGGCGAGACACTTGGCCTTGAATTCCGAGGCCTTGATGGTTTGCATGGCGGACTCCGGGAAACAACGTGACCATTAGTATGACCATGGTCAGCCATATGGTCAATGGGACGGTCGGCGGCGGCTCCTAGCGGGCGATGGTGCGCAGGATATAGCCCCCCGACTTCTCGTCCCGCTGCAGCTCCAGCACCTGGCGCCGCTCCGCCTCCTCCAGCAGCTCGCTGAAGGACTTGAAGCCGTAGTAGGACTCGTTGAAGCCGGGCTTGCGCCGCTTCAGGGCCTGCTTGACCATGGAGCCCCAGATGGGTTCGCCGGCGCCGCGCTCGGCGATGAGGGCCTCGACGGTTTCCAGGGCGAGGTCGAGGGCCTCCTGCTTGCGGTCCTCCTCCTCGGCGGGCTCCTTGTCTTCCTTCTTCGGCGTGGCCTTGGGCTTGGCCGGGCGCTTCTTGGCGGCGCGCTTCTTCGCTTCCTCCTCCCGTACCAGGTCGTCGTAGTAGATGAACTCGTCGCAGTTGGCCATGAGCAGATCGGAGGTGGAATCCTTCACGCCGACGCCGATCACCAGCTTGTTGTTCTCGCGCAGCTTGGACACCAGGGGCGAGAAGTCGGAATCGCCGCTGATGATGACGAAGGTGTCCACGTGGGCCTTCGTGTAGCAGAGGTCGAGGGCGTCCACCACCATGCGGATGTCGGCGGAGTTCTTGCCGGACTGGCGCACGTGGGGGATCTCGATCAGCTCGAAGGCCGCCTCGTGCATGGCGGCCTTGAAGTCCTTGTAGCGCTCCCAGTCGCAGTAGGCCTTCTTGACGACGATGCTGCCCTTGAGCAGCAGGCGCTCGAGCACCTTGCGGATATCGAACTGCGCGTACTTGGCGTCGCGCACGCCGAGGGCGACGTTCTCGAAGTCGCAGAACAGCGCCATGTTTTTCGTTTCGCTCTGTATAGCCATGTCTTCCTCAATGGTGGAGGATCTTGGAAAGGAACTGCTGCGCCCTTTCGGAGCGGGGCGTGCCGAAGAAGTCCTCCTTCCCGGCGTCCTCGACGATGCGGCCCTGGTCCATGAAGATGACCCGGTGGGCGACCTTGCGGGCGAAGCCCATTTCGTGGGTCACCACCATCATGGTCATGCCCTCCTTGGCGAGCTGGACCATGACGTCGAGCACCTCGTTGATCATCTCCGGGTCGAGCGCCGAGGTGGGCTCGTCGAAGAGCATGCAGATGGGGTCCATGGCCAGCGCCCGGGCGATGGCCACCCGCTGCTGCTGGCCGCCGGAGAGCTCGCCCGGATGCTTGTGCGCGTGGGCCTTCAGGCCGACGCGGTCGAGGAGCTTCAAGCCCTTCTCGGTGGCCTCCTCCTTGCTGCGGCCCAGCACCTTCACTTGGGCGATGGTCAGGTTGTCCGTGATGCTCATGTGGGGGAAGAGTTCGAAGTGCTGGAACACCATGCCGACGCGGGCGCGCAGCTTGGGCAGGTTCGTCTGCGCGTCGCCCACCGAAATGCCATCGACCACCACCTCGCCCTGCTGGAAGGGCTCCAGGCCGTTTACGCACTTGATGAGGGTCGACTTGCCCGAGCCCGACGGCCCGCAGACGACGATCACCTCGCCCTTTTGCACCTCGGTGGAGCAGTCGGTGAGCACCTGGAAGCTGCCGTACCACTTGCCCACGTTCTTGAGGGAGATCATCGCGCCCCTTTCTTTTGGAACTGCCGCACCAGCAGGGAAGCGGCGTAGCAGAGGACGAAATAGACGGCGCCGGCGAAGAGCAGCAGTTCCACCAGCCGGCCGTCCCGGTCGCCCACCTTGTAGGCGGCGCCGAAGAAATCCGCCAGGGCGGACACATACACCAGGGAGGTGTCCTGGAACAGGATGATGGCCTGGGTGAGGAGCAGGGGCACCATGTTGCGGAAGGCCTGGGGCAGGACCACCAGGCGCATGGCCTGGCCGTAGGTCATGCCCAGGGCGCGGGCGGCGGCCACCTGGCCGTTGGGCACGCTCTGGATGCCGGCGCGGATGATCTCCGAGTAGTAGGCCGACTCGAACAGGGCGAAGCCCACCATGGCCGAGGCGAGCCGCGCATCGGTGCCCGGGTCGAGGCCGAGCACCCCCTGCAGGAGCTGGGGCACGATGAGGAAGAACCACAGCAGCACCATGACCAGGGGCACGGAGCGGAAGAGATTCACGTAACCGGCGGCGAACCAGGACAGCAGGGTGAAGCCCGACAGCCGCATCATCGCCAGCACGGTACCCCAGACGATGCCGACGACGATCGCCACCAGCGTGATTTCCAGGGACACCTTCATGCCCTGCCAGAGGAAGGGCAGCGCGCCGGGGATGGAGGACCAGTCGAAGTCGTACATCACTTTCCGCCGATGTAGCCGGGCACCCGGCTGCGGTTTTCCACGATCCGCATGAGAGCCATCACCACCACGTTGATCATCAGGTAGAGCAGGGTCACGGCGATGAAGGACTCGTAGGGCTGGGCCGTGTAATCGACCAGTTGCCGCCCCTGGGCGGCCAGTTCCAGCAGGCCGATGGTGGAGCACACCGCCGAGTTCTTGAAGATGTTGAGGAACTCGGAGGTGAGCGGCGGCACGATGATGCGGAAGGCCATGGGCACCAGCACATGGCGGTAGGTCTGCGGCAGGGTGAGTCCGAGGGCGAGCCCCGCCGCCTTCTGCCCGCGGGGCAGCGACTCGATGCCGGCGCGCACCTGCTCGCAGACCCGCGCCGCCGTGAAGAAGCCCAGGCAGACCATGGCCGCGAGAAACTGCTGCAGCACCGGGTTCATCTGCTTGTAGGCATTGCCGACGGCAGGGGGCAGCAGCTCGGGCAGGACGAAATACCAGATGAAGAGCTGGGCCAGCAGCGGGACGTTGCGGAACAGCTCGACGTAGGCCGCGGCGATCGCCGCGAGCCAGCGGTTGGGTACGGTGCGCAGCACGCCCATCACCGAGCCCACGGCAAGCGCCATGACCCAGGCGGAAAGGGACAGGGCCACCGTCATCTGCAGGCCGGAGAGCATCCAGCCGAGATAGGTGGCCTCCCCCGTCGGAACGGGGCTGAAGAAGACGCCCCAGTTCCAGTGGTAGTTCATCGGCCGAAGTCGAATGGGGCGCTTGTCATTCCCGCGAACGCGGGAATCCAGCGTCTTCTTTGTTAACGCCACTGGATCCCCGCTTGCGCGGGGATGACAACGTCAAAACGCCGCCCCGGGGGCTCACAAGCTTACTCGAAGGCGCGATCGTTCGGGTTCTTGTGCAGCTTTGCCATGTCCTCGCTCATGGGGAAGTTGAGGTTCAGCCCCTTGGGCGGAATGGGCGCCTGGAACCACTTCTTGTACATCTTCTCGGCCTCGCCCGAGGTCTGCACCCTGGCGATGGCGGCATCCACCACCTTCTTGAACGGGGCGTCGTCCTTGCGCATCATGCAGCCGTAGGCCTCGAAGGACTGCGGCTTGCCGGTGACGACCCAGTCGCCCGGCTTCTTCGCCTTGGCGAGTTCCCCGTAGAGCAGGGCGTCGTCCATCATGAAGGCCACGGCGCGCCCCGTCTCCAGGGTCAGGAAGGACTCGCCGTGGTCCTTGGCGCTGATGATGCTCATCTTCATCTGCTTCTCTTCGTTCATCTTGCGCAGCAGCCGCTCGGAGGTCGTGCCGGCGGTGGTCACCGCATTCTTGCCGGCGAGGTCCGGGAAGTCCTTGATGCCCGAGTCCTTCTTCGTCAGCAGGCGGGTGCCGATGATGAAGAAGGTGTTGGAGAAGGCCACCTGCTTTTGGCGCTCGGTGTTGTTGGTGGTGGAGCCGCACTCGATGTCCACCGTGCCGTTCTGCACCAGGGGAATGCGGTTCTGGGAGGTGACGGGCACGAGCTTCACCTGCAGGTTGGGCAGCTTCAGCTCGGCCTCGACGGCGTCCACCACCTTGAGCAGCAGCTCCTGGGCGTAGCCCACCACCTGCTGCTTGTCGTCGTAGTAGGAGAAGGGGATCGAGGACTCCCGGTGGCCGAGGGAGATGGTGCCGGTATCCTTGATCTTCTTCAGGGTACCGGTGAGCTCCTGGGCGGCGGCCGGGACGGCGAGGGCGCCGGCGAGCAGGGCGGCGAGGGCGTGTCTGGCAAGCATGTCTTCCTCCTTTGTGGGTGGCGGTTGAATGCCGGTTTACGCTACGAACATAGCATACCCTGGGTTCATTTCCGGCGCTTTTGCGGCGGTTGGGCGGGCGCCGGGGCCTCCCGGCGCGGCCGGGTGAGCACTTCCGGCTTGAGGGCGGCGTCCAGGCTGGCCTTGTCCATCAGCCCCATTTCCAGCACGAGCTCGGCCACGCTGCGCCCGGTGGCCAGGGCCTCCTGGGCGACGCGGGTGGCGTTCTCGTAGCCGATGTAGGGGTTCAGGGCGGTGACCAGGGCCACCGAGCCGCGCACCCGCTCGGCCAGCAGCTCCCGGTTGGCGGTGATGCCCACGACGCAGTTCCGGGCCAGGGTGCGGCAGCCGGCTTCCAGGTGCTGGATGCTCTTGAACAGGCTGTGGCACATGATGGGCTCGAAGGCGTTCAACTGGAGCTGGCCGGCCTCGGAGGCGAGGGTGATGGTGACGTCGTTGCCGATGACCTCGAAGGCGATCTGGTTCACCACCTCGGGAATGATGGGATTCACCTTGCCCGGCATGATGCTGGAGCCGGCGGCGCGGGGCGGCAGGTTGATCTCGTTGAGCCCTGCCTGGGGGCCGCTGGAGAGCAGGCGCAGGTCGTTGCAGGTCTTCGACAGTTTGGCGGCGACGCGCTTGAGCACGCCGGAGAGCTGGACGAAGGCGCCGGTATCCTGGGTCGCTTCCACCAGATTGGGCGACTGGGTGAGCGGCAGATGGGCGAGCTCCCGCAGGTATTGCACGGCGGCCGGGGCGTAGCGCGGGTCGGTGTTGATGCCGGTGCCGATGGCGGTGGCGCCCAGGTTGATCTCGACGATGAGCCGGCGCGCCTCCCGCAGCCGCGCCTCGTCCTCGCCCAGCATGACGGCGTAGGCGGAGAACTCCTGGCCCAGGGTCATGGGCACGGCGTCCTGCAACTGGGTGCGGCCGATCTTGAGGATGTCGCGGAACTCCTCGGCCTTGGCCTCGAAAGCCTGGCGCAGCTCGGCCATGGCCGCGAGCAGCTGCTCGATGGCGAAGCAGGCGGCCACGCGCACCGCCGTGGGATAGACGTCGTTCGTGCTCTGGGAGCGGTTGACGTGCTCGATGGGGTGGAGATGGGCATAGTCGCCCTTCTTGTGGCCGAGCCGCTCCAGGGCCCGGTTGGCGATCACCTCGTTGGCGTTCATGTTGGTGGAGGTGCCGGCGCCGCCCTGGATCACGTCCACCACGAACTGGTCGGCGAGCGCGCCTTCGGCGATCTCCCGGCAGGCGGCGACGATGGCCCCGCAGCGGGCCTCGTCCACCAGGCCGAGGTCGCGGTTGGCCAGGGCCGCCGCCTGCTTGACCAGGGCCAGGGCGCGGATGAGCTCGGGATAGCTGCCGACGGGCTTGCCGGTGATGGGGAAATTCTCCAGCGCCCGCAGGGTATGGATGCCCCAGTAGGCGTCCGCCGGCACCTGGCGCTCGCCCAGGAGGTCGTGTTCGGTTCGGGTGGTCTTTTTCATCTTCTGTCCCCTTCCGGTCTCGCACTCTACACGGCTTCGGCTTCCGCCTCCTCCTGCTGCTGCAGCGCCCACATCTGGGCGTAGGCGCCGCCCGCGTCGAGCAGCCCCCGGTGCGTGCCGCGCTCGACGATGCGGCCCTGGTCCAGCACCAGGATCTGGTCGGCGTTCATCACCGTGGACAGGCGGTGGGCGATGACCAGGGTGGTGCGGCCCACGGCGATGCGCTCCAGCTCGGCCTGGATGGCCTTCTCCGACTTGGAGTCCAGCGCCGAGGTGGCCTCGTCGAAGACCAGGATGGGCGGATTCTTCAGGAGCGCGCGGGCGATGGCCACGCGCTGCTTCTCGCCGCCGGACAGTTTCAGCCCCCGCTCACCGACCCGGGTCTCGTACTTGTCCGGGGTGGACTCGATGAACTCGTGGATGTGGGCCGCCTTGGCCGCGGCGACGATTTCCTCCCGTGTCGCGTCCGGGCGGCCGTACTGGATATTGTAGTAAATCGTGTCGTTGAACAGCACCGTATCCTGGGGCACGATGCCGATGGCGCTGCGCAGGCTGGCCTGGGCGAGCTTGCGGATGTCGCCGCCGTTCACCTTCACGGCTCCGCCCTGCACGTCGTAGAAGCGGAACAGCAGCCGGGCGAGCGTGGATTTGCCGGAGCCCGAGTGGCCCACCACGGCCACCGTCTGGCCGGGGGGAATGGCGAAATCCACGTCGAACAGGATCTGCCGCTTCGGGTCGTAGGCAAAGCCTACGTGCTCGAAGCGCACTTCCGCCCGGCCCGGCGCCAGGGCCTTGGCCTCCGGCGCGTCGGCCACCTCGCGGTGCTCGGCCATGAGAACGAACATGCGCTCGATGTCGGTGAGCGACTGGCGGATTTCCCGGTAGAGCACGCCGAGGAAATTGAGCGGGATGTAGAGCTGGATCATGAAGGCATTCACCAGCACGATGTCGCCCACGGTCATGGCGCCGCTGGTCACCCCCAGCGCGGCGCGCCACATGATGAGCGTCACCCCCGTGGCGATGACGGCCGCCTGCCCGGTGTTGAGCAGGGAGAGCGACATCTGGCTCTTCACCTGGGCGGCTTCCCACTTCATCATCTGCGAGTCGTAGCGGCGCGCCTCGAACTCCTCGTTGTTGAAGTACTTCACCGTCTCGTAGTTGAGCAGGCTGTCCACGGCCCGGCTGTTGGCCGCCGAATCCAGCTCGTTGGCCTCGCGCCGGATTTGCGTGCGCCAGTTGGTCACCAGCACGGTGAAAGTGATGTAGCAGGCCAGCGTCACCAAGGCGATGAGGGCGAAGCTTGCCTCGTATTTCGCCAGCAGGATGCCGATCACCAGGCTGATTTCCACCAGGGTGGGCAGGATGCTGTAGAGGGTGTAGCTGATCAGGCTGCCGATGGAGCGGGTGCCGCGCTCGATGTCCCGGGTGAGCCCCCCGGTCTGCCGCTCCAGGTGGAAGCGCAGGGACAGGGCGTGCAGGTGACGGAACACCTGCAAGGCGATGTTGCGCACGGCGCGCTGGGTGACCCGGGCGAAGACGAGCTCGCGCAGCTCGGTGAACAGGGACATGGAGAAGCGCAGCAGGCCGTAGGCGGCGAGCAGCGCCGCGGGCACCAGCAGCACCGCCTGCTCCAGCGTGAAGTTGTCCACGATCTGCTTGAAGATCAGGGGCACGCCCACGTTGGCGAGCTTGGCCGCGATCAGGCAGGCCAGGGCGAAGAGCACCCGCCCCTTATAGGCCCAGATGTAAGGGACCAGCGTGCGGACGGTCTGCCAGTCGTGGCGCTCGCCGGTGGCGGGGGCGGGCAGGGCGGTGCGGGGGGAGCGGCGCATACGCTGAATTTTAGACCTGAAAGGACCTCGGGCGCTTCCCTGGTGGCCCCGGCGCGGCTCCCGGCGGCGAAAATAAGGATTCACCCGCTTGACAGGGGACGAAGGGGGCGTATCATTAAAACAACTGTTTGAAACAATCGTTTGGTTTTTATGAGCGTTTCCGACCCCAGGCAGCAGGCGGACACCCGCAGCCGCATCCTCGATGCCGCCGAGCGGCTGTTCACGGAGCACGGCTTCGAGGCGACCTCCATGCGCATGGTTACCGGCGCGGCCGGGGTCAATCTCGCCTCGGTGAATTACCACTTCGGCGGCAAGGAGGCGCTGGTGCAGGAGGTCTTCCGCCGCCGCCTGACCTGGCTCAACGGGGAGCGCCTGCGCGAGTTGGATGAGGCCGAGGCGCAAGCCGGCGGCGGCCCGGTCAAGCCGCACCGCATCCTCGAGGCTTTCTTCGGCCCCGGCTTGCGCATGTCGGGGGACAGCCGCCACGGCGGGCAGACCTTCATGCGCCTGCTGGGGCGCACCTACACAGAGCCCACCGAATTCGTGCGCAAATTCCTGGCCGAGGAATACGCCGCAGTGGTGCCCCGCTTCAAGAAGGCCCTGTTCAAGGCCTTGCCCGAGGTGCCGCGGGAGGAAATCCTCTGGCGTTTCCACTTCATGCTGGGCGCCATGTCCTACGCCATCGCCGGCACCGACGCCCTGAAGCTGGTCACGGAATGCCAGTTGGACGAGAAAGACCCCGGCGCCCTGGCGCGCCGCCTGATGCCCTTCCTGCTCGGCGGCCTGCGCGCGCCGCTGCCGGAGCCGGCGGCCAAAGCGAAGGAAAAGGGTTCGCGCCGCGTGGCGTGAACGGCATTTCCGGGTAATTCCGGATAAAGAAGGAGATCGTCATGATCGAATGGATCTTGCTTGCGCTGGCCGTGACCGTGCTGGCCGTGTTCAGCATCAAACCCCTGCGCCGGGCCCTGGTCACCGCGCGCATCCTGGCCGTCTACCGCCGCATCCTGCCCCAGATGTCCCAGACGGAGAAGGAGGCCCTGGAGGCGGGCAGCGTGTGGTGGGAGGGCGAGCTCTTCGCCGGCCGTCCCGACTGGGCGAAGCTGCTCGCCTATCCGCAGCCGAAACTCACGGCCGAGGAGCAGTCCTTCCTGGACCACGAGGTCGATGAGCTGTGCCGCCTGTCCGACGACTGGGCCTCGTCCCACTACGACCACGACTTGCCGCCCCAGGTCTGGCAATACATGAAGGACAAAGGCTTCTTCGGCATGATCATCCCGAAGAAGTACAACGGCCTGGAGTTTTCCGCCTACGCCCATTCCCAGGTGGTGACCAAGCTCTCCACCCGCTGCTCGGCCAGCGCCGTGTCGGTGATGGTGCCCAACTCCCTCGGGCCCGCCGAGCTGCTGCTGCACTACGGCACCGAGGAGCAGAAGAAGCACTACCTGCCCCGCCTTGCCCGCGGCCTGGACATTCCCTGCTTCGCCCTGACCAGCCCCTGGGCCGGTTCGGACGCCGCCTCCATTCCCGACGTGGGCATCGTCTGCAAGGGCATGTGGCAGGGCCGGGAAGTGCTCGGCATGCGCGTCACCTGGGACAAGCGCTACATCACGCTCGCCCCCATCGCCACGGTGGTGGGCCTCGCCTTCCGCCTGCTCGACCCGGAGCATCTCCTTGGCAAGAATGAAGACATCGGCATCACCTGCGCCCTGGTGCCGGCGTCCCACCCCGGCGTGGAGACGGGCCGCCGCCACCTCCCGCTCAACGCCGTCTGGCACAACGGCCCGACCCGCGGCGAGGACGTCTTCATGCCCCTGGAGTTCATCATCGGCGGACCGACGATGGCGGGCCAGGGCTGGCGCATGCTCATGGAGTGCCTGGCCGCGGGCCGCTCCATCTCCCTGCCGGGCTCCAACACCGGCATGCAGAAGCTGGCGGTGCGCGCCGTGGGCGGCTACGCCCGGGTGCGCAGCCAGTTCAAGACCCCCATCGGCAAGTTCGAGGGCATTCAGGAGCCCCTGGCGCGCATGGGCGGCAACCTGTACCTCTCCGACGCCGTGCGCGTCCTGACCGCCGGCGCCGTGGACCTGGGCGAGAAGCCCTCCGTGGTCTCCGCCATCGCCAAGTACCACGTCACGGAGCGCGCCCGCCAGAGCCTCAACGACGGCATGGACATCGTCGGCGGCAAGGGCATCTGCCTGGGCCCGTCCAACTTCCTCGGCCGCGCCTACCAGCAGGTGCCCATCGGCATTACGGTGGAGGGCGCCAACATCCTGACGCGCAGCCTCATCATCTTCGGCCAGGGCGCCATCCGCTGCCATCCCCACGTGCTGAAGGAGATGCAGGCGGCCCAGGCCAACGACCTGGCGGCTTTCGACGAGGCCCTGTTCGCCCACATCGGCTACACGATTTCCAACGGCCTGCGTGCCTTCTTCATGGGCATCACGGGTTCGCACTTCGTCGGTGTGCCGGCGAACGTGGCGCCGGAGGCGCGCCGCTACTACCAGCAGCTCACCCGCTTCTCGGCGGCCTTCGCCTTCCTCGCCGACGTGTCCATGCTGGTCATGGGCGGCGACCTGAAACGCAAGGAGAAGCTCTCGGCGCGCATGGGCGACATCCTCAGCCTGATGTACCTTTCCTCGGCGGTGCTCAAGCGCTACGAGGCGGAAGGGTGCCAGCAGGCCGATGCCCCCCTCATGCACTGGGCCATCTGGGATTCCATGTTCAAGGCCCAGAACGCCTTCGAAGGCGTCGTCTCCAACTTCCCCAGCAGCGTCGTATCGACGCTCTTGCGCCGGGCCATCTTTCCCCTCGGGCGTCCCTACGTGGTGCCCTCCGACCGGCTCGGCGGCCAGGTGGCGGAGCTGCTCATTGCGCCCTCGGCGACGCGGGACCGGCTCACCGCCGGCATGTACATCAACCGCGACGAGAGCGATCCGGTCGGGGCGATCGAACTGGCGCTGGAAGCGACCGTCGTGGCCGACGGCATCGAGGCCCGGATCCGCGCCGCCCAGAAAGCCGGCGAGCTCGCCGGCCGTACCCCCGAGGAACTGGCCCGGGCGGCGCTGGCGCGCGGCGTCGTCTCCCAGGCGGAGTTCGCCCATCTCGAACGCACCCAGGGCCTCAAGGCCATCGTCGTGCGGGTGGACGACTTCCCCTTCGACCTCGGCCTGCAGCGCAGCCAGCCCGAGCCGGCGGCGCAGCGGGCGGCGGCTTGAACGGGGTCCGCGCATGACGTCTCAACCGGTCTTCGTCATCGACGGCGCCCGCACGCCCTTCCTGAAGGCGCGCAACGCCCCGGGCCCGTTCTCCGCAGCCGATCTCGCCACGGCGGCCGGGCGGGCCCTGCTGGCGCGCCAGCCCTTCGCCCCCGAGGAACTGGACGAGGTGATCCTCGGCTGCGCCTCGCCCGCGCCGGACGAGGTGAACATCGGCCGCGTCGCGGCGCTGCGCATGGGCTGCGGCGAG
>CAYZLI010000121.1:0-11576 GCA_964479195.1 uncultured Rhodocyclaceae bacterium | reverse complement strand
GCGTTCATGCCTCGATCAGCCCTGCCCGCATGGCGATCAGCGCAAGCTCGGCGGCGTTCTGGGCGCTGAGCTTCTGCTTGATGTGGTACAGGTGGGTGCCGACCGTGCTGGAGCTCAGGTGGAAGTCGCGCGCCACTTCGTTCACCGAACGGCCGCGGGCGAGCTGCAGGAAGACGCTGAACTCCTTGTCGCTCAGGGCCTCGGCGGGATGGGCAGCGCCGCCCAGCTGCGCCAGGGCCACTTGCGAGGCGAGCTCCGGGTCCAGGTAGCGCTGGCCGCGCCAGACCTGGCGCACGGCGCGCAGGAACTCCTCCGGCGTGCAGCGCTTGCACAGATACCCCAGGGCGCCGAGCTTCAGCGCCCGCGTGGGCGTCAGCGCGTCGCAATGGGCCGAGAGCATCAGCACGCGCGCGTCCGGCTCGCGGGCCAGCAGCCGTTCCAGCGCCACCAGGCCGCCCATGCCGGGCATGGACACGTCCAGCGCCGCCACGTGGGGGCGGTGTTCGGCAAATAGGCGCAGGGCCGCTTCGCCGCTGTCGCCTTCCGCGCACACGCGCGCACCGAGTCCTTCCAGCAGCAGGCGGAAGCCCATGCGCACCATGGCGTGGTCATCGGCCAGCAGCACGCTCAATCCATCCAGACGTTCACTCATATCTCGCCCTCCCAGTCGAATTTCGCGCGGAGCGCCACAACGTTCCCCAGCCGCTTTTCGCGCGCAGCGCGGGGGTATGGCAGTCGCCACTCATGTTTCGTCCTCCGCTACGGTTGCCGTGCTCGGCAGCCATACCCGCACGCGGGTGCCGCCGCCCACTGCACTCTCCATCTCCACGCGCCCGCCGAGCAGGGCGGCGCGCTCCCGCATCCCCGCCAGCCCCAGGCCGCTGCCGCGGGTGGCGGCGTCGGCGCCGGCCAGGCCGCGCCCGTCGTCGACGATCTCCAGCAACAACCCGCCCTTCGCGCAGCCCACCCTGACCTCCACGCGCCGCGCCTGCGCGTGGCGCACGACGTTGGTGAGGCTCTCCTGCACGATGCGCAGGGCGGCCAGGGCCGTTTCGTCGCTCACGCTGCCCAGCTCCGCCGCGGACTCGAACTCCAGGGCGAGGTCGGCGTGATGCTGCCGCCAGGTCTCCAGGTAGCCGCGCAGGGCCGCTTCGAGCCCGGCCACCGGTGCCGGCCGCAGGCGGTGCAGGATCGCGCGCACGCCCTCCTGCATCCGGCTGGTGACGCCGAGGATCATGCCGGCCGCCTGGCGCGTGGCCACCGCGTGGTTGTCCTGGGACAGGGCACCGGCCATGGCCCGCACGGCGGTGATGGACTGGGCCAGCTCGTCGTGCAGTTCCCGCGCGATGGCGCGGCGCTCCGCCTCCCGTTCCGATTGCAAGAGATGGGCCAGCTCCCGGTCGCGCTCCAGGCTGACGTTCTGCTGCACCGCCTCCTCCAGCCGGTCCGCCATGCCGTTGAAGGCCCGCGCCAGCCGCCCCAGCTCGGCCACCGGATACACGGGCAGGCGCGCATCGAAGCGGCCCTCCCCCGTGCGGTCGAGGGCCGCCATGATCTGGCCGAGGGGCCGCAGCGCACGGTGCAGGGCGAGCCAGGTGGCGGCGAAGAGGACCAGGAGCAGGCCGCCGGAGAGGGCCGCGTAGAGCTGCAGGTCGTCCCAGGCATCGAGCACGGCACGGGAGGGGTCGGGACGCAAAGTCAGCCGCAGCGCACCGGCGGCAAAGCTGCGCGGCTCCTGGCGGGGCGTCACCAGGCGCGCGAACCACTCGGGCGCCACGCGTCCCGCCTTGTAGGACGAGGGCGGCGAGGCGTAGCGCAGGCGCCCCCCGGCATCCACGGCGTCCAGCGCATTGGCGCGCACCCGCCCCACCGCGGCGAGATGGGTGAGCAGGCGTTCCTCGGACCAGCCGGCGTCGCCGCGCTGCGCGCCTTGCGCCGCCACGGCCAGCCATTGGCCGGCCACGCGGCTTGCCGCCTCCACCTCCTCGCGGATCGCGGCGCGCGTCTCCGCCAGCCACAGCAGGCCGAGGCCCAGGGTGCAGCCCGCCGCCAGCGCGGTAAGTACCAGGCTCACGCGGGTGCGCAGGGAGAGCGGGCGGCGCGCCATTCTCATAGCCCCTTCCACGCGTAGCGCAGACCCACCCAGATGCCGCGCGGCGCGCCCGGGGCGAGGAAGGACTCGCGCCGCCAGGCGTCGGAATCGGGTACGAAGGCGCCGGTGGCATCGAAGGGGTTCTCCGCCAGCGCACCGCCCGTGGCGTAGCGCCGGTCGAAGACGTTGTCCACGCGCGCGTAGAGCGTCCAGTCGCGGGCGAGCCGGTAATCGGCCTTGAGGTTGAGCACGCCATAGCCGCGCGTCTTGCCGGCGCCCTCGAAGGTCCGGCTGTTGCCGAAGGCGTCGGTCGCCGTGCCAGCCCGGTGTTGGTTGTTCTCGTTGCCGCGCAGGTACTGGCCGGAATAGGCGGCCAGTTCGGCGCCCAGGCGCAGATCGGGGGTGGCGCGCCAGCGCAGGGCGAGCTTCAGGCTGTGCTCGGGCACACCCGGCAGGCGGTCGCCGGGCCGGACCAGGATCTCGTCGTTCTGGCCCGCAACGGTGCACTCCGGCGCGGTGCCGCGCGTGCTGTTGTTCTCGGCCAGCAGGCAGGCGGCGTTGCGGAACGTCGCCTTGATCCAGCCGTAGGCGAACTGCCAGTCGAGGCTGCCGGCCTTGCCGTCGAGGGCCAGCTCGAGGCCTTCGCGGCGCGTCCGGCCGAAGTTGGTGAAGTAGCCCTGGCTGGTGGAGGTGCCGACGAAGAGGATGTCGTCGGTGTTGCCGGTGCGGTAGAGCGCGGCGCTCCAGCCGAGCTCGGCGGACAGCTTGCCGCGGGCGCCGATTTCGAGCGTGCGCGCGACCACCTGCTTGAGGAAGGGGTCGGCCGCCATGGCGTTGGGCAGCGAGCAGGGGTTGGCCGGATCGGCGCAGCCCAGCTCGATGGGCGTGGGCGCGCGGCTGCCCTGGTTAAAGCCGCCGAACACCGTCAGCGCCGGGGCCGCCTGCCAGGTCAGGCCGAGCGCCGGGTTGAGCTTGCGGTAGCTGTGGTCGGCGTCGAGGTTCGGTGGCGCCGGGTTGAGCTGGTCCGTGTTGCGGATGCGCGTGTGGTTGTAGCGCGCCGCCGCGGTGAGGTGCCAGCCCGGCGCCAGCGTCCAGGTGTCCGTGACGTAGAGGCTGGCGGTGCGCGTGCGCCCGAGGAGATGGTTCTCCAGCGTCTCCGCATCGGCGGGCACGATGCCGCGCGTGGCGTCGAGAATGCCGATCTCCTCGCTCTGGCGGAAGCGCGCGCGGGAGAGGTCGAGACCGGCGCCCAGCGCCCACTGGTGCGCGCCGGCGCTGCGGCTCCACTGCCCGGCCGCGCCCCAGCCCTCCTGCCGGGTGCGCGTGCGGTTGTTGGCGCCGCTGCCGATATTGAGGCCGGTGCCCCCCGCGGCGAGGTCGTTCGGACCGTCCTCGAACTCGTCGTTGGCGTCGCCGTTCAGGGTGCGCGTGCGGGTCGTGCGGAAGTAGACGTTGCCGGCGAGGCGCGACTCCTCGTCCAGCCAATGGCTGCCCGACAGGCTGAACTGCCCATGGGTGTTCCAGGTGGTATCGGGGTGGGTGAAGATCTGCGCCCGGCGCTGGGCGAGCATGGATTCGGGCACGAGCCCGTTGCCCGTCAGCGCGGCGTCGGCGCCGGTGAGCGACAGGTCGAGCTCGCTCGCCCCGCCGCGCCAGGACAGCTTGCCGAACACCTGGCGGGCGTCGGATTGCGAATAGTCGCGCCAGCCGTCCTCCCGGTAGCCGCTAGCGGCGACGTAGTGGCCGATGCGGCCGTCGTTGCCGCCGTGCTCGAGATCGAGGGCGCGGCGTCCGAAGCTGCCGGCCCTGGCCTCGGCCTCGCCGCGGCGAAAGCGGAAACCGTCCTTGGTAGCGATGGCGAGGGCGCCGCCCAGGGTGTTGAGGCCGAACAGCGGGTTGGAGCCGGGGATCACGGTGAGGCTGTCGATGGCCACCTGAGGGATCAGCTCCCAGTTCACCGTGTCGCCGAAGGGGCTGTTGGCGCGCACCCCATCCACATACACCGAGAGGCCCTGGGGCGTGCCGAGCAGCGGCGAGGCGGTGAAGCCCCGGTAATTGAAGTCGGGCTGGAAGGGGTTGCCCTGGGTCTCGTTGAGATGAACGCCGGGCAGGCGCGCGGCGAGGGCATCGGGCAGCGCGACCTGCTGCGCATCCTCGAGCGCGCCCGCCCCCAAGTGGCGCACGTTCGACGGGATCTGTTCCAGGGGGCGCTCCACCCCGGGCAGCGGCGCCGTGCCCACCACGTGCACGGCGGGCGCTTGCAGCGCGGGGGCCGGATTCTGCGCCCGGGCCGGCAGGACGCCGCAAGCCGCGAGGACGAGGGGCAAGTATCGCCTCAAACTCATGTGGCTTTCTCCAGTTTGTAGTGAACAGGCACGACGATGTGGAACTCCCGCTCCAGCAAGGGCTCCGGCAAGGGCGGCAGGGGGGCCGCCTGCTGCACCATTTGCAGGGCGTGGCGGTCCAGCACTTCGAAGCCGCTGGAGCGCAGCACCTGCACTGCGACGATGGCGCCCTTGCGCGCCACCTGCACGCGCAGTTGCACTTCACCTTCCCAGCCGCGCAGGGCGGCGAGCCTCGGGTACTGGCGCTGGCGGGCGAGCAGTTCCGCCAGCAGGCGGGCATAGCTTGCCAGGTCGGCGGCGTCCGGTCTCTGGGGTGCAGCTTCCATTTGCGCCCCGGCGGGCACTGTAGCCAAGGGCTCGGGCAACCCGGTGCGCTCCTCGGGGAGCACCCTCACCCCTGGCCCCTCTCCCTCGGAGGCGGAGGGGCCAAGGGTGAGGGTGCGGCGGTCGAAGGTCTCCGCGATGGCCACCTCGACCGGCTGAGCAGCCGCCAAGCGGGCAGGCGCCGGCCCTGCCGGGGCGCGCTCGCGACGAAGAGGGATGTGCGCGGGGGCGGCTTCCGCGGACGGCCGTACGGCCGGCGGCGCCAGGCGCAGGCTGGCGAGAAGCGGCGCGGTGGCGGCCGGGTGCTGCGTCTGCAGCCCCGGCAGCGCGGTGAAGAGTGCGGCGTGCGCGGCGAGGGAGAGCCCCATGGCCCAGCCCGGCACGCGCGCGGCTGCGCTGGCGCAGTAATCCATCCACCTCCTCCGTTTTCGCCGTCCTGCGGACGCTGGTTTTTCTGTGAGGGGCTCATAGCAAAGCCCATGCCGATCGCCCGTCGGCCCGGCACGGGCAAGGCGCTGCCCGATTGCCCGCGCAGCGTTGTTCCACTTTGGAGCAACTGGTGACATTTGAAGCAGGCCGTCACCGCGTGTGCCTTCCCCTGCCCGGTGCCGCGGCTGGCACGGCCTTTGCAGACTCCCCCGCGCGGCAGATCCCGCAAAAGCGGCCGCCCGTTCCGGGTCGGCTACATACTCAAGGAGACGAATCGATGAGACAGAGAAACAGATCCACCAGCGCCCCGCTGGTGCTGGCGCTGGCGGCCAGTGCCCTGCTGGGCGTCGGCACGGCGCAGGCGAAGGGGGTCACCGACGCGGACATCGCCAACGACGCCAAGACCACCGGCGACGTGGCCACCTTCGGCCTCGGCCAGCAAGGGCAGCGCTACAGCCCGCTGGACAAGATCAACACCAAGACGGTGAAGAACCTGGTGCCCGCCTGGTCCCTGTCCTTCGGCGGCGAGAAGCAGCGCGGCCAGGAGGGCCAGCCCCTGGTGCACGACGGCAAGATGTTCGTCACCGCCTCCTACAGCCGGCTGTTCGCCATGGACGCCAAGACCGGCAAGAAGCTGTGGAAGTACGAGCACCGCCTGCCCGAGGGCATCATGCCCTGCTGCGACGTGATCAACCGCGGCGCCGCCCTCTACGGCGACCTGGTGATCTTCGGCACCCTGGACGCCCAGCTCGTGGCCCTGAACAGGGACACGGGCAAGGTGGCCTGGAAGGAGAAGCTCGACGATTACGCGGCCGGCTACTCCTACACCGCGGCCCCGCTCATCGTGAAGGGCCTGGTGATCACCGGCGTGTCCGGCGGCGAGTTCGGCATCGTCGGCCGCCTGGACGCCCGCGACGCCAAGACCGGCAAGCTGGTGTGGACGCGGCCCACGGTGGAAGGCCACATGGGCTACAAGGTGGACAAGGATGGCGCCAAGGCGGAGAACGGCGTGACCGGCACCACCAACGCCTCCTGGCCCGGCGACCTGTGGAAGACGGGCGGCGCGGCCACCTGGAACGGCGCCACCTACGATCCGGACACCAACCTGATCTTCGTGGGCACGGGCAACCCGGCGCCCTGGAACAGCCATCTGCGTCCCGGCGACAACCTCTACTCGTCGTCCACCGTCGCCATCGACGCAGACACGGGCAAGATCGCCTGGCACTACCAGAACACGCCCCACGACGGCTGGGATTTCGACGGCGTAAACGAGTTCGTCTCCTTCGACTACAAGAAGGACGGCAAGCTGGTGAAGGCCGGGGGCAAGGCGGATCGCAACGGCTTCTTCTATGTGAACGACCGCAGCAACGGCAAGCTGCTCAACGCCTTCCCCTTCGTGAAGAAGATCACCTGGGCCAAGGCCATCGACCTGAAGACCGGCCGCCCGATCTACGACGACGAGAACCGGCCGGGCAACCCCGCCGCCGCCGGCGACGGCAAGAAGGGCAAGGTGGTGTTCTCGGCACCCTCCTTCCTGGGCGGCAAGAACCAGCAGCAGATGGCCTACAGCCCGCAGACCGGCCTGTTCTACGTGCCCGCCAACGAGTGGGGCATGGACATCTGGAACGAGCCGGTGGCCTACAAGAAGGGGGCGGCCTATCTCGGCGCCGGCTTCACCATCAAGGCGCTGAACGAGGATCACATCGGCGCGCTGCGGGCGGTGGATCCGGTCTCGGGCAAGATCGTCTGGGAGCGCAAGAACTACGCGCCCCTGTGGGGCGGCGCGCTCGCCACGGGCGGCGGCCTGGTGTTCTACGGCACGCCGGAGGGCTACATCAAGGCGGTGGATGCCAAGAGCGGCGAGGAGCTGTGGCAGTTCCAGACCGGTACGGGCATCGTCTCCCCGCCCGTCACCTGGGAGGAAGGCGGCGAGCAGTTCATCGCCTTCGTCTCCGGCTGGGGCGGCGCCGTGCCCCTGTGGGGCGGCGACGTGGCCAAGCGCGTGAACTTCCTCGAGCAGGGCGGCTCGGTGTGGGTGTTCAAGCTGCACAAGTCGTGATGCATGGGCGGGCGCCATCCCTCATCCCTAGCCCTTCTCCCGCAAGCGGGAGAAGGGAACCAGTAGCTCCCCTCTCCACTCGTGGAGAGGGGTCGGGGGTGAGGCCGGGGTGCCCGCCGTTTTTTCGTTTCCGATCAGGAGGTATCCAGATGTTCCCCAGCCGCCGCGTTCTGTTGCTCAGCCTTGTCCTCGTCGCCCAAGGCGCATGGGCCGACGCCAAGAACGACGTCAACATGAAGAAGCTTGCCGTCGCGAGCGGATGCATGACCTGCCACAGCATCGAGTCCGGCAAGCGCGGTCCCGACGGCCTGCCGCCCATCGGCCCGGCCTGGGCCGACGTGGCCAAGCAGTACAAGGGCAAGCCCGGCGCCTCCGAATTCCTCACCCGCGTGGTGCTGGAGGGCTCCAACCCCTACAACAGCCACTGGAAGGGCAAGGCGAGCGGGCTCGCCATGCCGCCCAACGCGGTGGCCATCACCGAGGGCAACGCCCGCCTGCTGGTGAACTGGATCCTGGCGCTGAACGACTGATCTGGCGTACCGACACCCTTCGCCCTTCGACACGCTCAGGGTGAACGGTCATTTTCGCCGCCGTTCGTGGTGAGCCCGTCGAACCATGAACGGTCATTTTCGCCGCCGTTCGTGGTGAGCCCGTCGAACCATGAACGGCGGTTCGGCTTCAGGGACGCTCCGCCGCCTGGCGCAGCTTGCGGTAGAGGGTGGTGCGGGTGATGCCCAGTTCCCGCGCCGCGGCGGAGATGTTGCCGCCATGGCGCGCCACCGCATCCTGCACGAGCTGCGCTTCCGCGGCGCGCAGGCCGCGCGCTCCGGCACCGCCCGCGGGCGCAGCGGCATCCTCGAGGATCTCCGGCGGCAGGTGCTCCGGCAGCAGGCGGCCCCCCTCCTCGCCCATCATCGCCACGGCCAGGCGCAGCACATTGCGCAACTGGCGCAGATTGCCCGGCCAGGGGTAACGGCATAGCGCGGCCAGCGCCTCGGCCGACAGGGCGCACCCAGGGCGCCCGCATTCCTCGTCCAGCATCTGCTGCGCCAGGGCGGCGAAGTCGCTGCGCTCGCGCAGCGGCGGCAGGGACAGGGTCATGCCCGAGAGGCGGAAGAAAAGATCGGCGCGGAATTGGCCCTCGGCGGCCAGTTCGCGCAGGGGCCGGTGACTGGCGCACACCAGGCCGATGTCCACCGCTTCCTCCGCGCCGCCGCCCAAGGGCGCGACGCGGCGCGTCTCCAGCACCCGCAGCAGCACCGCCTGCAGGTTGAGCGGCATGTCGCCGATCTCATCCAGGAACAGGGTGCCCCCATGGGCCTCGCGCAGCTTGCCGGGCGCCCCTTGCGCGCCCGCGCCGGTGTAGGCGCCGGCCACGTAGCCGAAAAGCTCGGCCTCGATCAGGCCGGCCGGGATGGCAGCGCAGTTGACCGCCACGAAAGGGCCGGAGGCCCGCCGCCCGGCGTGATGGAAGGCGCAGGCGAAGAACTCCTTGCCGGTGCCCGTCTCCCCCTGGATGAGCAGCGGGATGTCGTGTTCGGCGATGCGCTGGGCGCGGCGCACGGCCTCGGCCACGCGCTCGTCGCCCAGGCCCATGCCGCCCAGGCTGCGCACCGGCGGAGGACGAACACCAACACGTGGCAGCGGGGCCGGCGCACCGGCGGGCGCGGCGCCGCGCGCGCGCAGCACGGTCCGCAGGCTCGCCGCGGCCGCCACGCTGCATCCGCTTGCCATGCGCAGGCTCAGGGGGCGCGCGCCGTGGCGCGCGGCATGCTCCAGCACGCTCCGCCACGATGCCGTGAAGCAGCGCGCGAAGTCGTCGCCCATGGCCACCTTGCCGAAGAGCTGGCGCGCGCGGCGGTTGCAGGCGACCAGGGCCCCGGCCTCGTTGAACACCGCAACGCCTTCGAGGGGCGTGCCGAGCGCCTCGGCCACCGGGTGAAAGCGCAGCACCAGGCAGCCGTCGGCGACGGTTTCGATCAGCCGGTTCTCGATGATCTCCGCCGTGGTCTGCAGCAGGGCCTGGGCATGGCTGTGGGTCACCCGCGCATCGCTGGAGACGTCGAGGATGCCCAGCACGCCGCCGCTGGGCGCGACGATGGGCGTGGCGATGCAGGTGAGGAAGTGGTTGCGCTCGAAATAGTGCTGCTCGCCGAACACCGCCACCGGGCCTTGCTCCTCCAGCGCCGTGCCGATGGCATTGGTGCCCATGAGGCTTTCGGACCAGATGGCGCCCGGGCCCAGGGACACGCGGGCGGCCCGGCTGACGAAATCGCTGTCCCCCACCGAGCGCAGGATCATGCCCTGGGGGTCGGCGAGCAGCACCATGGAGGAGGAGCGGGCAATCTGCTGGTGCAGGTGCTCGATCACCGGCTGGGCGTAGGCGACCAGCCGCGCATTGGCCTCGAGCCGCTCGGACAAC
Source organism: uncultured Rhodocyclaceae bacterium (assembly GCA_964479195.1). Lineage (GTDB taxonomy): Bacteria > Pseudomonadota > Gammaproteobacteria > Burkholderiales > Rhodocyclaceae > Desulfobacillus. Next base: position 1,905 of record CAYZLI010000121.1, on the reverse strand, counting down.
TCGCTGCGGGAGGCGATCGGCTCGGGCGGGCGCCGCTCGGGCGCGAGGCCCTGCCCGGCGCAGCGCAGGCGCGAGCGCTCGATGGCATCGGGAAAGGTGGGCCGGGGCTTCACGGGTTTCACGCCGCAGGGCGATGCAGGAACCATGCCCAGCAAATATGCTGGAGCACCACCTGTTTTGCGCATGCCGGTGCGTGGCAGCCTGGAGCAACTGTCCAGTTTCGATACAGGCCGCGCCTGCGCCAGCGCCAGTCCCGGCAGGACGCCGGCATTGCCGCAAGCCCTTGAGCCAGCGCGAGATTGGCCGCACGCCGCAGGCATCCGAATCGCGCTGGCATGGCGACTGCACATGTGCCGGCGACGCCGCACCGCGCGTTACCCGCAAATCTCAGGAGGAGACCATGCTATACGAATTGCCCCGCAAAGCCGGCGCCAAGGTTCAGTTCAAGGCCAAGTACGACAACTTCATCGGCGGCAGGTGGGTCGCCCCGGTCAAGGGCCAGTATTTCGACAACGTCACCCCCATCACGGGCAAGGTCTTCTGCCAGGCGGCCCGCTCCACTGCCGAGGACATCGAGCTCGCCCTGGACGCCGCCCACGCCGCCGCCGACAAGTGGGGCCGCACCGCGCCCGCCGAGCGCGCCAACGTGTTGCTGAAGATCGCCGACCGCATCGAGGCCAACCTGGAACTGCTGGCCTATGCGGAAACCGTGGACAACGGCAAGGGGATCCGCGAGACGCTGAACGCCGACATCCCGCTCACCGTCGACCACTTCCGCTACTTCGCCGGCTGCCTGCGCGCCCAGGAAGGCGGCTTGAGCGAGATCGACGAGAACACGATCGCCTACCACTTCCACGAACCCCTCGGCGTGGTCGGCCAGATCATCCCGTGGAACTTCCCGATCCTGATGGCGGCCTGGAAGCTGGCCCCCGCCATCGGCGCCGGCAACTGCGTGGTGCTGAAGCCCGCCGAATCGACGCCGGTCAGCATCCTCGTCCTGGTCGAGCTGATCGCCGACCTCTTGCCGCCGGGCGTGCTCAACATCGTGAACGGCTACGGCCGCGAGGCCGGCCTGCCGCTCGCCAACAGCAAGCGCATCGCCAAGATCGCCTTCACCGGCTCCACTGCCACCGGCCGCAGCATCGCCCAGGCGGCCGCCGCCAACCTCATCCCCGCCACGCTGGAACTGGGCGGCAAGTCGCCCAACATCTTCTTCCCGGATGTCATGGCCGCCGACGACGCCTTCCTCGACAAGGCCATCGAGGGCATGGTGCTGTTCGCCTTCAACCAGGGCGAGGTGTGCACCTGCCCGTCGCGCGCGCTGATCCACGAATCCATCTACGACAAGTTCATGGAGCGGGTGCTGGCCCGCGTCAAGGCCATCAAGCAGGGCAACCCGCTGGATACCGACACCATGATGGGCGCCCAGGCGTCGATGATGCAGATGGACAAGATCATGACCTACCTGCACCTGGGCAAGCAGGAAGGCGCCCAGTGCCTGATCGGCGGCGACCGCGCCCAGTTGGGCGGCGAACTGGCGGACGGCTATTACATCCAGCCGACCCTGTTCAAGGGCCACAACAAGATGCGCATCTTCCAGGAGGAGATCTTCGGCCCGGTCGTGGCCGTGACCACCTTCAAGGACGAGGCCGAGGCGCTGGCCATCGCCAACGACACGCTCTACGGCCTCGGCGCCGGCGTCTGGAGCCGCGACGGCAGCACCGCCTACCGCATGGGCCGCGCCATCAAGGCCGGCCGCGTGTGGACCAACTGCTACCACGCCTATCCGGCCCACGCCACCTTCGGCGGCTACAAGGAGTCAGGCATTGGGCGCGAAACGCACAAGATGATGCTGGACCACTACCAGCAGACCAAGAACCTGCTGGTGAGCTACAGCCCCAACGC
>CAYZLI010000120.1:10424-11856 GCA_964479195.1 uncultured Rhodocyclaceae bacterium | reverse complement strand
CGGTGCTAAACACCTTCCTCTCCTCGTCGGTGCGGATCAAGGAATCCCACCAGCAGGCCGCGCCGATGATCCACCTGGACCCGCGCCACAAGCTGGCGCAGGAGTTCGGCGCGCTCTACGGCGAACTGGAAGCGGCGCGCCAGCGGGCGTAAGGCACTGCCGCCGCGCTCGATGCCGGCTCAGGGCCGCAACGACCCGTTGGCGCCGGCCGGCTCCCCTGCGTCCGCACGCTTGTCCGCATAGTAGTGCAGCGTCGGTACGGCGCGGCCCTCGCGGATGTCCAGCACGCCCCAGGAGTAGCGCGGATTGCGCCGCTTGTCGGTGGGCGAGCCCGGGTTGATCAGCCAGGTGTTCCCGTGCTTCGCGCAGTAGGGAACGTGGCTGTGGCCGAAGAGGATGACATCCACGGCCTCGCCGGAAAAGGCCTCCAGCGCGCGCTCGAGCGTGGTCCTGCGCGTGCCGTCGCCGTGCGTCAGGCCGATGCGCAGGCCCTCGATGCAGAGGATTTTCCGGCGTCCGAAGCGCCGCCGGATTTCCTCGCCGTCATTGTTTCCGGCGACGGCGTCCAGGGGCGCGATGCGCTCGAAGAGCGCGGCCACGGCGGGCGCGGTGAAATCCCCGAGGTGCAGAATCAGCCCGACGTCCTGCCCCGCCAGCCCTTGGCGCAGCGCCGCGGGCAGGGCTTGGGCAAAGCGCGGCATGTGGGTGTCGGAGACCAGGCCGATGCGCATGGGGACCACGGTCTAGCACGTGACATGAAGGATCGCGTTGGCGTGGTCCGGGTGCTCCTTCAACTCCGCTATGGCTTCCGCCGTGGGCAGGATGACCAGTTTGATGTGCCGACGCCTGGCCTCGTGCTTCACTTCCGCCATCACCGGCAATGCCCCGGTGCCGGTGCCGATCACCAGCCGCCGGCATTTCCACGGTATATCCTCCTCCACGGACAGCGGCGTGTGCCCGAAAGCATCGCGGAACTTCTTGGATGGCTTCTTCCGCCGCTTGCGGACCTGCTCGCGGTCAATCACCACGTCGTGCTTGTAGGTGACCCCATCGACGCGTATGGAGCCAAAGGAAAACGCTTCGAAACGCATAGGTACCTCCGCCGCTCATTTGCCGACTCCCTGAATCGAGATCCACTGATAATCCCAATATAGGTCATGTGGCGGAGCGGGCCAGCCGGCGCCTACGTCTTCCCGCCGACTCCCAGCTCGCGAAAGCGCTCGATCGCCTCGCTGGGGCCGAAGTCCTCCAGCTCGAACAATTGGCGCACCTCGATCTCGCCTTCCTTGCCGTCGATGGCAGGATTCGGGAAGCGCTCGTCTCCTGTTGGGTTCGTACCTTACGGGGACTCCGGCAACTAGTTGACGGCGCTCTGTCGTCCTCGCGAACGCGGGGACCCAGCGACTCCGGAACACGACGCTGGATTCCCGCG
>CAYZLI010000120.1:0-10324 GCA_964479195.1 uncultured Rhodocyclaceae bacterium | reverse complement strand
TCCTTGAAGCCGATGCGCCCGTGTGTCCCGTCGCAGAAGGGCTTGTTCTTCGACGCTCCGCAGCGACACAGGGTGTAATGCTCCGTCGAGGCTCCCTCGCCCCACGCCTGGCCGATGAGTTGGACGCCCCCCACGATCGCGTACGGGCCGTCTTTCGTGACGGTGATCGCCGGCTGGCGCTGTCGATCCCGCTCCTCGATCCCGTCAAGGGAGTAGCTCAGCGCCCCCGACGGACACTGCCGGATCGTCTCGATGATGGCCTCGATGCTCGCGCCCTCCGGCTCGATCCACGGCTCGCTTCCGTACCTGAACACCGCGGCCAACCCCTCCGAACAGCGTCCCGCGTGGGAGCAGATCGCCCGGTTGTCGTGAATGGTGAGCCGGGCGGCGCGGTAGTTCTCGCGCTTGTCGGCGCTGCCATCGCACAGCCGGGCCCCGGAGAAGCCGATCTTCTTGTGCGTGCCGTCGCAGAACGGCTTGTTGGCGGAACCGCCGCAGCGGCACAGCGCCATGACGGGTGCGGCGGGAATGCGCTCTCCCTGCGAATTGCGCAGCTCTTCGAGGTCCTTGACGAGATAGGGACCGTTCGGCTTGCACTCGATGGTGGGCCTCGCGCTCATCCTGGATCTCCTGTCGCCTGATCGAGACCGGCGGTCCCGATGCTCGTTTGACATGCGCCGGAGACAAAAAGCTCAAGTCTTCCCGGGCAGCATGAACGGCCGGCGCAAAAGGCGGTCGACTGACGCGGATGCCCGTGTTGGCCGGACACAGGCGCCACGACGACGCGAAGGGGAAGCCGCGATGAGCCTGTCCTGGATGCAAGAAGCGGTCGTTTTCCTGGCGGCGGCGGTCATCGCCGTGCCCCTGTTCAGGCGGCTGGGCGTGGGCGCGGTGCTCGGCTACCTCACCGCCGGCATGGTTATCGGTCCGTGGGTGTTGGGTCTGGTCAGCGACGTGGGCAACATCCTGCACTTCGCCGAGCTCGGCGTGGTGCTGCTGCTCTTCGTCATCGGCCTCGAGCTGCAACCGTCGCGCCTGTGGACGCTGCGCCGCCCGGTGTTCGGCCTGGGCAGCGCCCAGGTTCTCGTCACCGGCCTGATCCTCGCCGGCGCCGGCCTCGCCTTCGGATTGCCCGCGGCGGCGGCGCTCATGGCCGGGCTGGCTCTGTCCCTGTCATCCACGGCGCTGGTGCTCCAGCTTCTCGCCGAGAAAAAACAGCTCACGACCCACCACGGCCGCGCCTCGTTCGCGGTCCTGCTGTTCCAGGACCTGGCGGCGATTCCGCTGTTGGCCCTCTTCCCGCTGCTCGCAGGCGCCGGCATGGCCCAGGGCTGGGACTGGTTCGGCGCGGCCCAGGCCGTGGGGGTGGTGCTCGCCGTGATCCTGGTCGGGCGCCGGCTGCTGCGCCCCTACCTGCGTCTGGCGGCCTCGGCCAAGAGCCAGGACGTGTTCGTCGCCGCGACCCTGCTGGTGGTGGTGGGCACGGCCCTGCTCATGGCGCAGGCCGGCCTGTCCATGGCGCTGGGGTCGTTTCTCGCCGGTGTGCTGCTCGCCGACTCGGAGTACCGGCACGAGCTCGAGGCCGACATCGACCCCTTCAAGGGGCTGCTGCTGGGCCTGTTCTTCATCGCCGTCGGCATGTCGGTGGATCTGCGGCTCGTGCTCCGGCAGCCGCTCACGATCCTCGGCCTGACGGCGGGGCTGATGGCGACCAAGGCGCTGGTGCTGTACGCGCTGGCACGGGCGACGCGGCACAGCCACGGCGCGGCGGTGAATCTGGCGCTCTTCATCTCCCAGGGCGGCGAGTTCGCCTTCGTGCTGTTCGGGGTCGCGGCCGGCGCCGGTGGCCTGGACAAAACGCTGTCGGACCTGCTGATCGTCGTGGTCTCGCTGTCCATGGCCGTCACGCCGCTGGCCGTGGCCCTGAACGAGAAATGGCTCCGGATCGGCCACGCCGCCGCCGCGCCGAGGGCGTTCGACCGGATCGAGCCGCGCGAGCATCGCGTGATCATCGCCGGCTTCGGGCGTTTCGGCCAGATGATCGCCCGCACCCTGCGCATGAAGAAAATCCCCTTCACCGCGCTCGAGGCGAGCTTCGAGCAGGTGGATTTCGTGCGCCGGTTCGGCAACAAGATCTACTTCGGCGATGCCTCGCGCCTCGACCTGCTGCAGGCCGCGCGCGCCGATCACGCCGAGATTTTCGTGCTGGCGATCGACGACGTGGAGGCCTCGGTCAAGACCGCCGAGATGGTCAGGAAGCACTACCCGCAGCTCAAGATCTATGCCCGCGCGCGCAACCGCGTGCACGCCTACCGGCTGATGGACGCCGGCGTGGACCGGCTGATCCGCGAAACCTTGCTGTCGAGCCTCGAATTGGCGCGGGACGTGCTTGTCGGCCTGGGTTATACCGCCGCCGAGGCGGAGCAGGCGGTGACCCTGTTCCGCCGGCACGACGAAGAGCTGCTCGCCCGGCAGCACAAGATCCATGAGGACGAGGCGGCGCTCATTGCCGCCGCCCGGCAGGGCGCGGAAGAGCTGGAGCGGCTGTTCGAGCAGGACACGAACGCCGCGAACTGAACGGTGCGCAGTGCATCACGGCGGAACTCCCCCGCTTGAAACCCACGCCCCCAACCCCATCTACGGCCCAGGAAACCCCATGACGCACCGGCCAACACTGCAGAAGATGTGGTTCGGCGAGCATCCCCCGCGCGCGGCGGGCGGCCCGCTCGCCGCGGCGCAGGCCGCCGGCGCGGCCAGGCGCCTGCCGGAGGATGCACTGATCCTCGTCCCCCTGCGCAACGCGGTGCTGTTCCCCGGCGTGCTGTCGCCCGTGACGGTGGGTCGCGCCGCTTCCGTGGCGGCGGCCCAGGAGGCGGTGAAGCGTGAGCTCCGGGTGGGGTTTCTCCTCCAGCGCGAGCCGCAGAAAACCGACGTCGGGCCTGCCGATCTCTACTGGGTGGGCACGGCGGGGCCGATCGTGCGCTACATCACCGGCCAGGAGGGCGCCCATCACCTGGTGGTGCAGGGCCAATCCCGCTTCCGGGTGCTGGAATTCCTGGAGGGCTGGCCCTTCCTCGTGGCGCGGGTGGCCCTGGTCGAGCAGCCGCCGGCCCAGGGCCCGGAGATCGAGGCGCGCTTCCTGCAGCTCAAGGAACAGGCGATCGAAGCGGTCGACCTGCTGCCCCATGTGCCCGACGAACTGGCCGGCGTGCTGCGCGGCATCGATTCGCCGGCGGCCCTGGCCGACATGGTGGCCAACCTCATCGACGCGAAGAACGAGGAAAAGCAGGACGTCCTGGAAACCTTCGATCTCATGCGGCGCCTGGACAAGGTGATCGCGCTGCTGTCCGCGCGCGTCGAGGTGCTCAAGCTCTCCAAGGAGATCGGCGAGAAGACGCGCGCACAGTTCGACGAGCGGCAGCGCGAGAACGTGCTGCGCGAGCAGCTGCGGCAGATCCAGAAGGAGCTGGGCGAGGGCGAGGATACGGACGCCGAAGTCGAGGAGCTGAAGAAGGCCATCGACACCGCGGGCATGCCCGAGGAGGTGCTCAAGCATGCCCAGAAGGAGCTGAAGCGCCTGCGGCGCATGGGCGAGGGCGGCGGCGAGTACTCCATGCTGCGCACCTACCTGGAATGGCTGACGGAGCTGCCGTGGAAGCCGGCACCGCAGCAGCCGATCGACATCAACGATGCGCGCCGCGTACTGGAGGAGGATCACTTCGCCCTGGACAAGGTCAAGCGGCGCATCCTGGAGTACCTGGCCGTGCGCAAGCTCAACCCGGAGGGCAAGAGCCCGATCCTGTGCTTCGCCGGTCCGCCCGGCGTGGGCAAGACCTCGCTCGGCCAGTCCATCGCCCGCGCCACGGGGCGCACCTTCCAGCGGGTCGCGCTGGGCGGCGTCCACGACGAAGCGGAGATCCGTGGGCACCGGCGCACCTACATCGGTGCGCTCCCCGGCAACATCATCCAGGCGATGCGCCGGGCGGGAACGACCAACACGGTGTTCATGCTCGACGAGATCGACAAGCTGGGCGCCGGCGGCTTCCACGGGGATCCGGCCAGCGCGCTCCTGGAGGTGCTCGATCCGGAGCAGAACCACAAGTTCCGCGACAACTACCTGGGCGTCGACTTCGACCTCTCGAGGGTGATGTTCATCTGCACGGCGAACGTGCTCGATACGGTCCCCGGGCCGCTCAAGGACCGGATGGAGGTCATCCAGCTCCCCGGCTACACCGAGGAGGAGAAGATCGAGATTGCGCGGCGCTACCTGGTGCAGCGGCAGCTCGACGCCAACGGCCTGAAGCCCGAGCAGGCGAGCCTGACGGATGCGGCCCTGGCGGCCATCGTGCGCGACTACACGCGCGAGGCGGGGGTGCGCAACCTGGAGCGCGAGATCGGCGCAACCCTGCGTCACGTGGCGATGCGAATCGCCGAAGGGCAGGCGCAGGCCGTGACGGTGGACGCGCCGGACCTGCCACAGATTCTCGGTCCGCGGCGCTTCGAGAACGAGCTGGCGCTGCGCACCAGCATGCCCGGCGTGGCCACGGGGCTCGCCTGGACGCCGGTGGGCGGAGACATCCTGTTCATCGAGGCGAGCAAGGTGCCGGGCAGCGGCCGGTTGATCCTGACCGGACAGCTCGGGGAGGTCATGAAGGAGTCGGCCCAGGCGGCCCTGACGCTGGCCAAGACCTGGACCGGCGATGCCCTCGAGAAGGTCGACGTGCACGTGCACGTCCCGGCCGGTGCGACGCCGAAGGACGGGCCGAGCGCGGGGGTGGCGATGTTCCTCGCCCTGGTGTCGCTGCTGACGGGCAAGCCGGTCCGCTCGGATGTGGCGATGACCGGCGAGGTGAGCCTGCGCGGCCTCGTGCTGCCGATCGGCGGGGTCAAGGAAAAGACGCTGGCCGCTCTGCGCGCCGGCATCCGCACCGTGATGCTGCCCCGGCGCAACGAGAAGGACCTGGAGGACGTGCCGCTGGAAGCCCGGGAGAAGCTCCAGTTCGTCTGGCTGGACCGGGTCGAGGACGCGGTGCGCTTCGCGATCGGGGATTCCGCAGCGCAACGCACCTGAACCTGCGGGTCGCCCGCGGTGCTTTCACGCCGATCCGCCGCGGGCGCGCCACAGCTCATCCAGGCGCCGGGCGAAGCGCGTGCCCAAAGCCCCGTCTTCGTGCTTGAAATAGACGTAGGTGCGCGCCAGCTTCTGCGCGGCGATGCGCTCCACCCAGGCGCGCAGATCGTCGTCGTCGTAGCGCGTCCGGCGCAGCCGTAGATAGCCGCAATCCGAGGTGGTCACGAAGGGGGTGCCGCCCTCGTCAGTGTCGGCGACGCAAAGCATCGCGCCGCGGGCGCGCAGCGCCTCATAGACCTCGTCGTCCTGCCATGAGCCATGGCGGAACTCGAAGGCGACGCGCTTGTCGGACGGCAGCAGGGCAAGGAAATCCCCCAACCGATGAAGATCCTTCCTCAGGTACGGCGGCAACTGGAACAGGAGCACGCCGAGCTTGTCGCCCAGCGCCGTCGCGCGCCGCAGGAATTCGGCCACATCCGCTTCGGCCTCGCGCAGGTGCTTCTCGTGAGCAATGCGCCGCGGCGCCTTGAGGGTGAAAAGGAAACCCTCGGGTACTTCCTCCGACCAGTGCGCCAGCATCGACTCCGCCGGCATGCGGTAAAAGGTGTTGTTGATCTCCACGGTCGGGAAATGCTCCGCATAATAGTGCAGCATCGCGCCCGCCGGCAGCTTCTCCGGATAGAAGTGGCCCAGCCATTCCTTGTAGGAAAAGCCGCTCGTTCCCGTCAATAGCTGCATCGTCCCCGCTCCTGCATCGACCCCTATGTCCCGCGACCGGCCCGCGCTGCTCGGCGAATACTCCGCCAAGCGCAGCTTCGCAGCCACGCCCGAGCCGCCACCGGCGGTGCGGGAGCCGCCCGGCGGGCCGCTGCTCTTCGTCATCCAGCAGCATTCGGCCCGGCGGCTGCATTACGACTTCCGCCTCGAATGTGATGGAGTGCTGAAATCGTGGGCGGTTCCCAAGGGCCCCTCCCTCGATCCGGGCGACAAGCGCCTGGCCGTGCAGACCGAAGATCACCCGTACGGGTACGCCTCGTTCGAGGGGGTCATCCCGCCCGGGCAGTACGGCGCGGGGGAAGTGATCGTCTGGGATTGCGGCGTCTATTCCCCCGACGAAGGCCACGAATACTGGTTCCATGACCGCCACGAGGCGGAACGCAGGGTGCGGCAAGGCCTCGCGGCGGGCAAGCTGAGCTTCCTGCTGCGCGGCGAGAAGGTAAAGGGGTCTTTTGCGCTCGTGCGCGGCGCCGACGGGAAGAACTGGTTCCTGATCAAGCACAAGGACCCCTACGCGGCGCCAGCCGATATCACCGGGCAGACTCGCTCCGTCCTCTCCGGCATGGCGGTCGATGAGCTCAAGGTTCTCCCGGCACAGCGCATTCCCGCGTCGCGGCTCGTCCCCGCGGGCGCGGCCGAAGCGATGCCGGCGAAGCTCTCCCCCATGCACGCCGAAACGGGCGACGCCCCGTTCAATCGTGCCGACTGGATGTGGGAGCCCAAGCTCGACGGCTACCGCGTCCTCGCCTTCATCGCCGATGCCGGCGTGAAGCTTCGATCGCGGCGCGGCCTCGACCTGACCGCCGCCTTCCCCCGGCTCAGCGCCGAGCTCGGCAAGCAGGCGGCGCGGATGATCCTGGACGGCGAGATCGTGGCCTTCGACGCGGGCGGCAAGCCCTCCTTCCATGCGCTGCAGAACCGCGTTCAATTGAAGACGGCGCGGGACATCGCGGCGGCCGACCAGACGGCGCCTGCGGTCTTCTACTGCTTCGATCTATTGCACTTCGCCGGCCTCGATTTGCGCCAGGCACCCTACCGGGATCGGCGGCGCTACCTCGCCCAATGCCTCCTGCCCTCCCCCCTCGTGCAGCTGGTGCACGCCGCGGAGGACGGGGAGGCGCTGCATCGGGCGGCCCTCGCCAGCGGCTTCGAGGGGGTCGTCGGCAAGCACAAGGACAGCAAGTACGAAGCCGGCCGGCGCTCGGCCTCATGGATCAAAGTCAAACCCACGGACAGCGCGGAGTTCGTCGTCGTCGGGTACACCACGGGGAAGGGCTCGCGCGCGCCGCTGGGCGCCCTGCTGATCGGCTACTGGGACGGCGGCAGGCTGCGCTACGCCTCGCACGTCGGATCGGGCTTCGACGCGGAAACGCTGGCGCAGGTGAAGGCACGATTGGATCCGCTGCGAACGGCCACCTGCCCCTTCGCCGAAACGCCGGAACTGCACAGCCCGACCACCTGGGTCGAGCCCGAAATCGTCGCGGAAGTGAGCTTCCAGAACTGGACGGACGACGGCTTTCTGCGCGCCCCCATCTTTCTGCGGCTGCGGGACGACGTGGACCCGAAGGGGGTGCGCCGCCCGCGACCCGGCCGGTCCCCGCACGCCGGCGCGCCCCCGGGCGCCGAATTGGGAAAAAAATCGGGCGACATGGTTGGCGCCCGATTTGGCGAGCCCCGCGAGATCGAGGACCTCCTGGGGCAGTTGGAAAACAAGAAGGCGGCCTTCCCGATCGCGGTCGGCCCGCATCGGATCCGCCTCACGCATCTCGACCGGGAGTACTGGCCCGCCGACCCGGGGCTCAAGCAGCCGGCCCTCACCAAGCGCGACCTGCTGCGCTATTTCGTGCAGGTGTCGCCCTTCATCCTGCCGCACCTCGCGGATCGCCCGCTCACCCTGATTCGCATGCCCGAGGGGATCCATGGGCCGGGCTTTTTCCAGAAGCACTGGGGCGAGGAGCGGCCCGGGTTCGTCGACACCCTCACCGTCTTCTCCGAGCACAAGGACGAGCGCCACGAGGTCCTGCTCTGCAACAACCTGCCGACGCTGTTGTGGCTCGCCCAGTCCGGGACGCTCGAATTCCACGTCTGGCATTCGCGGGCGAAGCCCGGCCCGGACGCGGCGAGCCGGAGCACCGACTACGCCGGTTCGTCAGCCGCCCTGGAGTCCTCGGTGCTCAACCATCCCGACTACGTGGTCTTCGACATCGACCCCTACATCTACTCCGGCAAGGAGGCGCCGGGGGCGGAGCCCGAGCTGAACACGGTCGCCTTCGAGAAGGGCAAGGAGGTGGCGTTCCGGCTGCGCGAGCTGCTCCAGGCCATGTCGCTCGAAGCCATCGTCAAGACCTCGGGCAAGACCGGCCTGCACGTCTTCGTGCCGATCCGGCGCACCATCGATTTCGACGCCGCGCGCCACGTCTCGGAGCTCGTCGGGCGGCACCTGATGCGCAGCCACCCGAAGGACATCACCCTGGAATGGAGCGTGCCGAAGCGAACGGGCAAAATCTTCATGGACTACAATATGAATGTCCGCGGCAAGACGCTGAACGCGGCCTACTCGCCGCGAGGCATCCCCGGCGCGCCGGTGTCGATGCCGCTCACCTGGGACGAGCTGGCGGGCGCGCACCCGCTCGATTTCCGGATCACCAACGTCGCGCAGCGTCTGGCGGAAACCGGCGATCGCTGGCGCGAAGCCCTCGAGCGCAAGCAAAGCCTCGAGCAGGCGCTCAAGGCTTAACCTCCAGGAGACCGGCATGGCTGCACGATCCATTGCGTCGCTGACCGTTTCCTTTGGACTCGTGGCCATCCCGGTGAAGCTCTATTCCGCCACCGAGGCGAGCCGCGCGATCTCCTTCAACCTCCTGCACAAGGCTTGCGGATCGCGGCTCAAGCAGCAGTACGTCTGCGTGAAAGAGGAAGTGCCGGTGCCGCGCGAGGACATGGTCAAGGGCTACGAATTCGCCAAGGAGCAGTACGTGATATTCACCGCCGAGGAGCTGAAGGCCCTCGAGGAGGCGGGCACGCACAGCGCCGAGATCACCGAGTTCGTGCCGATCGAATCGATCGACCCCGTGTATTTCGACAAGGCCTACTACCTCGCCCCGGACAAGGGCGGCGCCAAGCCCTACGCCCTGCTGGCGAGGGCGCTGCGCGAATCGGGCCGCTGCGCGCTCGGCCGCTGGGCGGCGCGCGGCAAGCAGTACATCGTGATGATCCGCCCGGTCGAGCATGGCGAAATGAGCGGGCTGGCCATGCAGCAGCTGCTCTATGCGGACGAGGTGCGTCAGATCACGGACATCGAGATTCCGAAGACCGAGGTGAAAGAAGCCGAGCTCAAGCTTGCGCAGCAGCTCATCGAGCAGCAGGCCGCCGACGGGTTCGATCCCACCGGGTACACCGATGAGGTGCGCGCGCGCATCGAGGCGGCGGTGCAGAAGAAAGTCGAAGGCCAGGAGATCACCCTGGCCGAGGCGCCCGAACGCGGCGGTCAGGTGATCGATCTCATGGAAGCGCTGCGCGCGAGCCTTCAGAAGGCGCCCGCGCCTTCCGCGACGGCCGCGGTGGCGAAAGCGGAACCCGAAGCGCGCAAGCCGCCCAAGCGGGCGCAGGCGGCCGAGCCCACCACGCGCAAGGCGGCCAAGAAATAGCGCCGGCGAACGGGGCCATGCACCAATACGGCGTGCGCGACGTCGAGAAGCTGCTCGGCCTGCCGCGCAGCACGATTCGCGCGCTGATCGAGGCCGGGTTCGTCTCGCCCGCGCGCGGCCGGCGCAACGCCTGGCTGTTTTCATTCCAGGATCTGATCGTCCTGCGCACCGCGCAGGCGCTCTCCGCCGCCAAGGTTCCGCACAAGCGGATTACGAGGTCCATGAAGGAGCTGCGCCGCCGTCTCCCCGATACCATGCCGCTGTCCGGACTGAGCATCTGCGCCGTGGCCGACCGCGTCGTCGTCAGGGAAGGCGGCCGCCGCTGGCAGGCCGACTCCGGGCAGTACCTGCTGGCCTTCGAGGGCGATCCCGCCCAGGGCTGCCTGAGCGTGATCGAACGCAAGGACTCGGCGCCGCCGGCAAGCGCAAAGGACTGGTTCGACAGGGGCGTCGCCGTGGAGAGCGGGGATGCCGAGGCCGCGCTGCAGGCGTACGAGCGGGCCATTGCCGAGGACCCGGCTCTTCTCGATGCCCACCTCAACCTGGGATCGCTGCTGCACGAAGCCGGGCGTCTCGACAAGGCCGAGCGCGTCTACCGCGACGCGATCACAAGCTGCGGCGGCGACCCTGCCCTGATGTACAACCTCGGCGTTCTTCTCGATGACATGGGCCGCAAGAACGAAGCGCTGGAGGCGTACCAGGCAGCCCTGCGCGGCGATCCCGATCTGGCCGATTGCCACTACAACCTGGCGCTCCTATGCGAGGAACTCGGCAAGCCCAAGGAAGCCATCCGGGCCATGGCGCAGTATCGCAGGCTGATGGGGAGCAA
>CAYZLI010000119.1:0-11926 GCA_964479195.1 uncultured Rhodocyclaceae bacterium | reverse complement strand
TTTGACGTATCATAGATCGCGTCATTGCCAATCAAGGAGCCACTGCAATGGAATGGCGAGATCGTATTCGCGTGGATCCCGCGATCTGCAAGGGGCGCGCCTGCATCGCCGGGACCCGGGTGACGGTCAGCACCGTCCTCGACAATCTGGCCGAAGGCGCTACGGTCGAGGAGATTGTCCGCAGCTATCCGCCGCTGACCATTGACGACGTGCGTGCCTGCATCGCCTATGCCGCCGCCCTGGCCCATGAGGAAGTCGTGCCCCTCGCGGCATGAGGTTCAAGATCGATCAGAACTTGCCCATCGAGGCGGCGGAGATGCTCGCCGCCGCCGGTCATGATGCGATGACGGTCTACCAGCAGGGCCTCGGCGACGCAGCCGACCAGCGTATCGTAGATGTGTGCAAGGACGAGGGCCGCATCCTCGTGACCGCCGATCTGGACTTGTCCGACATACGGGCTTACCCGCCGGGTGAGGCTCCCGGCTACATGGTCCTGCGCTTGCCGAGGCAGGGAAAGCAGGCGGTGCTCGATCTTCTTGCGAAAGCCATTCCCCAGCTTGCGACGCACCCTATCGGCGGTCGTTTGTGGATCGTCGAGCCGAACCGGGTGCGTATTCGGGACGAACTCTGACCACATCGGCTCATGCTGTCCGGCTGCCATGAAATTTCGGAGCTTGTATCCGGGATTTCATGGTGAGCGCTGCCGGCATGCGCGGTTTCCTCAGATTTCCAGCACGACGCGGGTCCCGTGCCCCGGCCGCGACTCGATGCGCAGCCGCCCGCCTGCGTACTCGGCGCGCTCGCGCATGGTGAGCAGGCCCAGTCCCGGCGCCGTGCCGTGCCCGGTTGCGCCCGGGGGCACGAAGCCGACGCCGTCGTCGGCGATCGTGATGCGCAGCCCCGCGGCGTGCGCGGCGAAGACCACCTCGACGGCGCTGGCGCCGGAGTGCCTGGCGCAGTTCGTCAGGGCCTCCTGGATGATGCGGAACACCAGCACTTCCTGGTCCGCGGACAGCCGGCTCTCGAAGCCCCGGGCCTCGACCCGCACGGCAAGGCCGGTGCGTTTGGTGAGCTGCTCGGCATAGCCTTCCACCGCCCGGATGAGGCCCCAGTAGTCCAGGCTCGCCGGCCGCAGGTCGAAGCAGATCTCGCGGATACCCGCCGACGTCTCCTGGAGCAGGGCCCGAATGTCCGCCATCCGTGCCCGGATTTCCGCCGCCTCCTCCGGCAGCATCCCCTTGGCGATCGTTTCCAGATCCAGGCCGATGGCGGCCAGATTCGCGCTCATCCGGTCATGCAGGGCCTCGGCAAGCCGCCGCCGCTCGCTTTCCTGGACGTCGATCAGGCGGCGGCCCAGCTCGGCGGCCCGCTCCAGGGCCTCCTGGTGCTCCCGCAAGGCCCGTTCGAACAGACGCCGGTAGGTGACGTCCGTCACGGCCGCCAGGCAGTCCCGCCCCGATTCGCGGGCGATGGCCTCGATGCGGACAAACTGGGGAGGGTCGGCCGCGCGGGCGAGGCGCACCTCCCAGGCGAGCTTGCCTGGGCTGGCGAAGGCCTCGGCGAGCCCCCGGTTGAAGGCCGCCCGCGCATCGTCGGCGACGAACTGGCCGAAGCGCCGGTTTTCCAGCTTGGCGCGCTCGGCTCCCAGGAGGCGCGCGCCGGCCAGGTTGAGCTGGAGGATGGTGCCGTCGCGGCTGAGGGTGAAGTAGCCGACGGGGGCGAAGTCGTAGAGCTCCGTGTAGCGCGCCAGGCCCGCCTCGATCTCCTCCCGGGCCGCGAGGAGCTCCGCGTTCTGCAGTTCCAGCTCCACCTGGTGCACCTGCAGCTCGTGGATCAGCCTTTGCGCGTCCGCCTCCCCGCCCGGGGCGGCGGCTGGCCGCTGCCGCAGCCGCTCCTCCGCGCGGCGGCGCAGCTCGCCGGCGTCGGCTTCCGCCTCGGGTTTTGCCCTCTTATCCATCAGTTGGGGTGGAGGCCGCGCCGGCCGGTTTGGCGGTGGCGCCGTGGCGTACGGCGTCGCGCAACTCCGCCTCCAGCCGCTTGGCGTCGCTAATGTCGGAAAAGGTGAGCACGAGGCCGGAGATCACGTTCTCCATGGTGCGATAGGGCATGATGCGCACCGAGTACCAGCGCCCGTCGCGGGTGGCGACCGGTTTTTCCGCGAACACCAGGGTGCGCAGGACCTCCCGGGCATCGTCCGCGAGCTCCGGGTAGCTGAGGTCGGTAACGAGGTCGGACAGGGGCCGGCCAACGTCGCCGGGGATCAGTTTGAACAGGCGCGTCGCGTGGGTCGTGAAGCGGCGCACGTGCAGCAGGTCGTCCAGGAACACGGTGGCGATGTCCGTGCTGTTCAGCAGGTTCTGCATGTCGTTGTTGGCCCGGGAGAGATCGTCCAGCTTGGCCTGGAGCTCGGCATTCACGGTTTGCAGTTCCTCGTTGAGCGATTGCAGCTCTTCCTTGGAGGTGGACAGCTCCTCGTTGGCGGACTGCAGCTCCTCGTTGGTGGACTGCAGCTCCTCGTTGGCGGACTTCAGCTCCTCCTGGGAGGTCTGCATTTCCTCCCGCGCGGTCTGCAGTTCCGCGCGGGTCTTCTGCAGCTCCGCTTCCAGGGCCGCCACGACGGCGTTGCGCGAGGCGCGGGGGCTCACCGGCGCCTTGTCCGCGGCAGGCGAAGGAACATCCATGAAAACGATCATCACCATGCCCCGCAGGGCCTCCGGCTCGGCGATGGGCGCGACGGAGAGGTCGATGATCTGGGTGCCGCTGTTGCCGTCCACCGCCACGCCGTGGCGGGTGACCGCGACCTTGTCGCGCAGCGCCTTTTGCAGCGCGGTCGTCAGCTCGTAGCGGAGGCCTTCCCGGGCCATGGCGTGGATGTTCCAGTTGGCCTTGCCGGCGGCCGGCTCCAGGTACTTGCCGGTGCGCCCGCTGATATAGACGATGTCGCCCTTTTCGTTCACCAGTACCGCCGCCGGCGCGAAGCGCTGCAGCAGCAGGCTGTCCGCCAGGACCTGCAGGTTGACTGCGCGCCGCTCTTTCACCATCTCCTGCTCGACCGAGGGCGCGGGGGTGCCTTTGGTCGGGAAATCCACCGCCACCGCGGCGCCGCCGATGCGCCGGTAGATGCGCGCTTTGCTGTCCAGGGCGGCGAAGAGCTCGGGGAAGCCGCCGGCGGTCTCGGCGCTGCCGAGAAACAGGAGGCCGCCGGGGTTGAGGGCATAGTGGAACAGGGGCAGGAGCTTGCGCTGCAAGTCCGCGCCAAGGTAGATCAACAGGTTGCGGCAGGAGAGGATGTCGAGCTTGGTGAAGGGCGGGTCCTGGATGAGGTTCTGGGGGGCGAAGGCCACCATCTCCCGGACCTCTTTCGTGACGCGGAAGCCGCCTTCATCCTCGGCGAAGAAGCGCGCGAGGCGCTCGGGCAAGAGGTCGGAGGAGATGTTGGCCGGATAGACGCCCTGGCGTGCCTTCTCGATCGCGTCTGCGTCCAGGTCGGTGGCGAAGATCTGCAGGGAGAAGCGGGCCGCCGGCTTGAGCTGTTCCAGCGCTTCGCGGAAGGCAATGGCCAGGGAATAGGCTTCCTCGCCCGTCGAGCAGCCGGGCACCCAGGCGCGCAGGGCTTTGCCGGCGGGATTCGCTTTCAGGAGTTCCGGCAGGGCCTCGCGTACCAGGTATTCCCAGGCGGGCGGGTCGCGGAAGAAGTTGGTGACACCGATCAGCAGTTCCTTGAACAGCAGCTCCAGCTCGTGCGGGTTCTCGCGCAGGAAGCGCACATACCCGTCGATGCGGTCGAGCTGGTGGATGGCCATGCGCCGCTCGATGCGCCGGTGCATGGTGTTCTTCCTGTAACGGGAGAAATCATGGCCGGTGCGGGCGCGCAGCAGGATCACGATCTTTTCCAGGCCACTCTGGGCGCGGCTCTCGGGGGCCGCCTCGGCAACGGCGCGCGGATGGTTCAGGGCGGCGATGAGCCTGCCCGGCAGCTCGTCCGCCGGGGCGACGATATCGGCGAGCCCGGCACTGATGGCGCTGCGGGGCATGCCGTCGAACTTGGCCGAGCCGGGCTCCTGCACGAGCACCATCCCGGTCTTCTCCTTGATCGCGCGCAGCCCCAGGGTGCCGTCGGAGCCCATGCCGGAGAGGATGATGCCGATGCTGGCCTCGCCCCGGTCCTCCGCCAGGGTGCGGAAGAAGAAATCGATGGGCAGGCGCAGCCCGTGCGGCGCCGCCGGCTCCAGCAGATGCAGCACCCCGTGCAGCACCGAGATGTCCTTGTTGGGCGGAATCACGTAGACGTGGTCCGGGAGGACCTTCATGCGGTCGCGGGCCTGGCACACCTCCATGCGGGTGGTGCGCTGCAGGAGCTCCGCCATGATGGCCTTGTGGTTCGGGTCCAGGTGCTGGATCACCACATAGGCCATGCCGCTGCCCGGGGGCACGCGGGCGAGGAAGCCCTCCAGCGCTTCCAGGCCGCCGGCCGAGGCGCCGATGCCGACGATGGGAAAAGGCGTGCGGCGGCTGTCGCCGACCAGGGCGGCCGACGCTTTCTTCGGGGCGGGCACAGGCTTCTTGTCGGGGGAGGGCTTGGTCACGGGGGGCGTGGACTCCAGGAGCCGGTTCCGGCTGGAACCCATGGCAACACATCAAGAATAGAAGATTCGGCCGCGCAAGCCCAGGTTGTCGGGTCGGCGGCGGAGTGCCGGAGAGCGGCCGCCTAGGCGCCGAAACACCTCAGGCCTTCCAGGTCGAGGACCGTAATCCCCCCATACTCCACCCGCAGCAGCCCGGCCTTCTCCAGCGTCTTCAGGGCCTGGTTGGCCCGCTGGCGGGAGAGCCCCGCCAGGTAGCCGATCTCCTCCTGGGAGATTTGCACTTCCGGCCCGTGGCCCGGGTAGAGGTGGGGGTTGAACAGGGAGGCGAGGCTGCGGGCCACCCGGGCGTCGGGCTCCAGCAGGCGGTCGCATTCCACCATGGCGATGAACTGGCCGAGGCGCTCGTTCAACTGGATGAGCAGGAAGCGGTTGAAGCCGATGCTGTTGTCCAGCAGCCAGGTGAAGGTCGCCCGGGGCATGTAGGCCACTTCGCTGTCCCGCAGCGCAACAACGTCGTAGCGCCGGGGCTCGTTCTTGAGCAGGGAGCCCTCGCCGAACCAGCCCCCGGAGGGGATGCCCGTGAAAGTCGTCGGCTTGCCGTCGGCCGACAGGTTGGTCATCTTGACCAGGCCGTTCACCACCCCGACCCAGTGCTCCACGGCCTCGCCCTTGCGGCAGACATAGCCCCCCGCCGGGCAGCGGCGGGGGAGGATCTCGCTTTCCACCCGCTGCAGTTGCTCGGGGGTGAGGGCGCGCGACCAGAGGGTGGCGCGCAGCATGTCGCCAAGGGAAGGCATGAAGGAGAGTCTACAACATTGTCCGCAGGACGACAGCCCGGCGGGCCGGGGCGGGATTATGCTGTTTCCTCCCGCGCGATTGACGGGGCAGGTCGATCCTATAGAATCGATCGGACAAGAAAATACGTGCATCGACCGCCCCAGGGGGTCGACGAGCCGGCCGGGAGCAAAGGGCCGGCGCACCAAGACAGGAGGAGTGAATGTCGGACATCGTTCGACTGGCGTCGTCGCTCGACACGTTCCCGCGGCTGCTGCAGCACCACGCCCAGGTTCGCCCCGGCCACCCGGCGATCCGCGAGAAGGACATGGGAATCTGGCAGACCTGGACCTGGTCCCGGGCGGCCGAGGAGGTGCGCGCCATCGCCTGCGGGCTGGCGGCGCTGGGCTTCAAGCGGGGCGACAACCTGGCCATCATCGGCGACAACAGGCCCCGCCTCTACATGGCCATGTGCGCCGCCCAGTGCCTGGGCGGGGTGCCGGTGCCCATGTACCAGGACGCCGTGGCCGCCGAAATGGTCTTCGTCCTGCAGGATGCGGGCATCGGCTTCGCCATCGTCGAGGACCAGGAGCAGGTGGACAAGCTGCTGGAGATCAAGGCCCAGTGCCCGCAGCTTGCGCATATCCTCTACGACGAGCCGCGCGGCATGCGCCACTACAACCAGCCCTTCCTGCACGGCCTCGACGGGGTCGAGGAAATGGGGCGCAGCCACAACCGCAACCACCCGGAGTTCCTCGACGCGGAGATCGCCCACGGCAGGCCCGAGGACGTGGCGATCATGCTCTACACCTCCGGCACCACGGGCAAGCCGAAGGGCGTCTGCCAGACCCACGCCTCTTTCATCCAGGCGGCCCAGAGCGGCTGCGGTTTCGACAACCTGGGACCGGAGGAAAACATCCTGTCCTACCTGCCCATGGCCTGGGTGGGCGACCACCTGTTCTCCTACGCCCAGGCCATGTATGCCGGCTTCACCATCAACTGCCCGGAATCCGGCGACACGGTGATGACCGACATGCGCGAGATCGGGCCGACGTACTACTTCGCCCCGCCGCGCGTGTTCGAGAACCTGCTCACCCAGGTGATGATCCGCATGGAGGACGCCGGGGTCATCAAGCGCCGGATGTTCCACTACTTCATGGAAGTGGCCCGTCGCTGCGGCGCTGAAATCCTGGACGCCAAGCCGGGGGTGTCCTTCGCCGACCGACTGCTCTATGCCCTGGGGAACTTCCTCGTGTACGGCCCCCTGCGCAACGTGCTGGGCATGAGCCGCATCCGGGTGGCCTACACCGCCGGCGCGGCCATCGGCCCGGACCTCTTCCGCTTCTACCGCTCCATCGGCGTGAACCTGAAGCAGCTCTACGGCTCCACGGAGACCTGCGCGGCGGTCTGCCTGCAGCCGGACGGCCAGATCAAGTTCGACACCGTCGGCCCGCCCGCCCCCGGCGTGGAAGTGAAGATCTCCGACGCCGGCGAGGTGCTGGTGCGCGGCTCCATGCTGCTCAAGGAGTACTACAAGCGGCCCGACTCCACCGCCGAGGCGGTCGATGCCGAGGGCTACTTCCACACGGGCGACGCCGGCTTCTTCGACGAGGACGGGCATCTCAAGATCATCGACCGCGCCAAGGACGTGGGCAAGATGGCGACCGGCGCCATGTTCGCCCCCAACTACATCGAGAACAAGCTCAAGTTCTTCCCGCAGATCAAGGAGGCGGTGGCCTTCGGCCACGAGCGCGACATGGTGTGCGCCTTCATAAACATCGACATGGGCGCGGTGGGCAACTGGGCCGAGCGGCGCGGCATCGCCTACTCCGGCTACACCGACCTGGCGCAGAAGGAGGAAGTGTGGAAGCTCGTGCGCGAGTGCGTCGAGAAGGCCAACGCGGAGCTGGCCCACGACACGATGCTCGCCGACTCCCAGGTGCACCGCTTCCTCATCCTGCACAAGGAGCTCGATCCGGACGACGACGAGCTCACCCGCACGCGCAAGGTGCGCCGCGGCTTCATCGCGGAAAAGTACGCGGTGCTGATCGACGCGCTTTATTCCGGCAAGGCCTCCCAGTTCATCGAGACGGAGGTCAAGTTCGAGGACGGCCGCAAGGGCAGGGTGAGCGCCGACCTGCGTATCGTCGAGGCGAAGACCTTTCCGCCTGCGGCGGCGAAGAAGGCGGCATGATGGATAACAATCCCCAAACCCTCACCCCCAGCCCCTCTCCCGCGAGCGGGAGAGGGGAGCCTTCAGGCGCTGCGCGCGAAAATCGGATGGGCGACGTCATCCTCAACCTGGAGAGCATTTCGCTGTCCTTCGGCGGGGTGAAGGCGCTCGCGGACATTTCCTTCGACGTGCGCGAGCATGAGATCCGCGCCATCATCGGCCCCAACGGCGCCGGCAAGAGCTCCATGCTCAACGTCATCAACGGGGTGTATCAGCCGCAGGAAGGCAGCATCACTTTCCGGGGCGCGAAGCGCCACAACATGGACACCCACAAGGCCGCGGCCCAGGGCATCGCCCGCACCTTCCAGAACATCGCCCTGTTCAAGGGCATGAGCGTGCTCGACAACCTCATGACGGGGCGCAACCTCAAGATGAAGTGCAACTTCGTGCAGCAGGCGATCTACTGGGGCGCCGCCCAGCGCGAGGAGCTGGAGCACCGCAAGAAGGTCGAGGAGATCGTCGACTTCCTGGAGATCGAGCACATCCGCAAGACGCCCGTGGGGCGGCTGCCCTACGGCCTGCAGAAGCGCGTCGAGCTGGGCCGCGCCCTGGCCGCGCAACCGGAAGTGCTGCTCCTCGACGAGCCCATGGCGGGCATGAACGTGGAGGAAAAGCAGGACATGTGCCGCTTCGTCCTGGATGTGAACGACCAGTTCGGCACGACCATCGTGCTGATCGAGCACGACATGGGCGTGGTGATGGACATTTCGGACCGGGTGGTGGTGCTCGACTACGGCAAGAAGATCGCCGACGGCACGCCGGACGAGGTGCGCGGCAACGAGGACGTGATTAAGGCCTATCTCGGTGTGGCCCATTGAAGCGTAGGGCGCAATAAGCCTGGATTACTGGAGTAAGGACAATATGCAGTTCTTCTTCGAAGTGCTGATCGGCGGCCTGCTCAGCGGGGTGATGTACTCCCTGGTCGCGCTGGGCTTCGTGCTCATCTACAAGGCCTCCGGCGTGTTCAACTTCGCCCAGGGCGCCATGGTGTTCTTCGCCGCCCTCACCTTCGTCGGCGTGATGGAGCTGGGCGTGCCCTTCGGGCTGGCCCTGGTCCTGGCCTTCGGCGCCATGGTGCTGCTGGCAGTGGCGACCGAGCGCGTCGTCCTGCGCCCGCTGGTGAACCAGCCGCAGATCACGCTTTTCATGGCCACCATCGGCCTCACCTTCCTCATCGAAGGGCTGGCGCAGGGTATGTGGGGCGCCAGCGTGCGCGGCCTGGAGATCCCGGGCATCCAGGACGAGCCCCTGGAGTGGATGATGGAGACTACCGGCATCGGCGTCTCCAAGTTCGATCTTTTCGCCGCCGGCGTCTCTGCGGTGCTGGTCACCGTGCTGGCCATCTTCTTCAACAAGACCCGCGTCGGCCGGGCCCTGCGCGCCGTGGCCGACGACCACCAGGCGGCGCTGGCCATCGGCATCCCGCTGCAGAACATCTGGCGCATCGTCTGGGCCGTGGCCGGCCTCGTTGCCCTGGTGGCGGGGGTGATGTGGGGGGCGCGCAACGGCGTGCAGTTCGCCCTGACCTTCGTCGCCCTCAAGGCGCTGCCGGTGCTGATCATCGGCGGCTTCACCTCGGTGCCTGGAGCGATCGTCGGCGGGCTGATCATCGGCGCCAGCGAGAAGCTGGGCGAGATCTACATCCCGCCCGTCCTGGAAAGCGCCCTGGGCGTGCAGACCAGCCTGGGCGGCATCGAGGGCTGGTTCCCCTACGTGATGGCCCTGCTCTTCCTGCTGGTGCGGCCGGAGGGGCTGTTCGGCGAGAAACATATCGATCGGGTTTAAGGACAGATGCTCTATAGAGAAGCGGGCCAATTCAAGGCCACCTACCGCGAGGACCAGCAGATCTTCCCGATCCGGCAGGACCGGGTCGCCATCGGGCTGATCCTGGCCTTCTTCTACCTCGTCATACCGGCCTCGGCCAGCCAATACTGGCTGCAGGCCATCCTCATCCCGGTGCTCATCTTTTCCCTGGCGGCCATCGGCCTGAACATCCTCACCGGCTATGCCGGCCAGCTCTCCCTGGGCTCGGCGGCCTTCATGGCCGTGGGGGCCTTCGCCGCCTACAACTTCGTGCTGCGCGTGCCCGGCATACCCATCCTGGCGGCCTTCGTCCTCGCCGGCCTGTGCGCCGCGGCGGTGGGCATTGCGTTCGGCCTGCCCTCGCTGCGCATCAAAGGCTTCTACCTCGCCGTGGCGACCCTGGCGGCCCAGTTCTTCATCGTCTGGGCGCTCACCAAGTTTCCCTGGTTTTCCAACTACAGCTCCTCGGGGGTGATCACCGCCCAGAAGGTGGAAATCCTGGGCTATGTCTTCGAATCGCCCCAGAGCAAGTACCTGCTCACCCTGGCCATCGTCACCGTGCTCGCCCTGGCGGCGAAGAACATGGCGCGCAGCACCATCGGCCGCTCCTGGATGGCGATCCGCGACATGGACGTGGCCGCCGAGGTGGTCGGCATCCGTCCCATGCACACCAAGCTGATGGCCTTCGCCGTGAGCTCCTTCTACTGCGGGGTCGCCGGCGCGCTCTACGCCTACACCTATCTCGGCACCGTGGAGCCGGAAGGCTTCAACCTGGATCTTTCCTTCCGCATCCTCTTCATGGTCATCATCGGCGGGGTGGGCAGCATCCTCGGTTCCTTCCTGGGCGCGGCCTTCATCGTGCTGTTGCCGATCTTCCTCAACGTGGCCACCCATGGCCTGTTCGCGGGTCGCATGCCGGCCGGGCTGGCCTCCAACCTCGAACTCATCGTCTTCGGCGGGCTGATCATTTTCTTCCTGATCGTCGAGCCCCACGGCCTCGCCCGCCTGTGGCAGATCGGCAAGGAAAAACTCCGCCTGTGGCCGTTTCCGCACTAGAATCAACATGCTGTCAAGAACGCCCTGCAACCTTGAACGGGAGGTCCAACCATGAGGAGACAAAGCATGAAACTGAAGCAATCGGCCCTGCTCGGCCTGGCGATCGCGACCCTGGGCGCCTCCGGCGCCTTCGCCGCCGGCGAGCAGTACATCG
Source organism: uncultured Rhodocyclaceae bacterium (assembly GCA_964479195.1). GTDB lineage: Bacteria > Pseudomonadota > Gammaproteobacteria > Burkholderiales > Rhodocyclaceae > Desulfobacillus. The sequence goes on along the minus strand of CAYZLI010000119.1, from coordinate 1,320 downwards.
GCCTGCCCAGCTACCGTGTCGGCCCTTACGCGGCGGGCGGCTCCGGCATCTTCGGCGGCCTCATCGACTACATGCAGCTCGTCAATGAGCGCGACGGCGGCGTGAACGGCGTCAAGCTCACCTGGGACGAGTGCGAGACCGAATACAACAATGCCCGCGGCGTGGAATGCTACGAGCGGCAGAAGAAGAACGGGCCCACCGGCAATACGGTGGTGCATCCGCTGTCCACCGGCATCACCTACTCGCTGATCGACAAGGCCACGGCGGACAAGATTCCCATCATCTCCCTCGGCTATGGCCGCACCGACGCTTCCGACGGGCGCGTCTTCCCCTACGTCTTTCCGCTGATCACCAACTACTGGTCGCAGAACACCGCCAAGATCAAGTTCATCGGCCAGAAGGAAGGCGGGATGGACAAGCTCAAGGGCAAGAAGATCGTGAACATCTATCACGATTCGGCCTACGGCAAGGAGACCATTCCGGTGCTGGACGCCCAGGCCAAGCAATACGGCTTCACGGTCATCCACATTCCGGTGGCCCACCCCGGCAACGAGCAGCAGTCCCAGTGGCTCAAGGTGCGCCAGGAGAAGCCGGACTGGGTCATCCTGCGCGGCTGGGGGGTGATGAACCCGACGGCGCTCAAGGCCGCCGCCAAGATCGGCTTCCCGCGGGAGAAGATCGTCGGCGTGTGGTGGTCGGGCGCCGAGGAGGACACCATCCCGGCGGGCGATGCCGCCAAGGGCTACATCGCCGCCGGCTTCAATGTGGCCGGCGCCAACTACCCGGTGATCAAGGACATCCAGAAGCACGTGTATGCCAAGAACAAGGGCAACATGGAGGACAAGTCCCGGGTCGGCAGCGTCTATTACAACCGCGGCGTGGTGCACGGCATCGTCACTGTGGAGGCCATCCGCAAGGCCCAGGAGAAGTTCGGCAAGGGCAAGCCCATCACCGGCGAGCAGATGCGCTGGGGCATCGAGAACCTCAACATCGACAACGCGACGCTGAAGAAGCTGGGCGCCGAGGGCTTCATGCCGCCCACCAAGCTGAGCTGCGCCAACCACGAGGGCTCCGGCCTGGTGAAGTTCCAGCAGTGGGACGGCAAGCAGTGGAAGGTCATCACCGACTGGATCGAGTCCGACCAGAAGCTGGTGCGCGGCATGATCGAGGAGTCCGCGGCGAAGCATGCCAAGGAGAAGGGCATTACGCCGCGGGATTGCTCGAAGGAAGGCTGAGAAACGACGTAGGGCGCATTAGCGCAGCGCAATGCGCCCTACGCCCTCCCTACCAACCCTATCGAACGCCATATGCAAACTCAAG
>CAYZLI010000118.1:0-11986 GCA_964479195.1 uncultured Rhodocyclaceae bacterium | reverse complement strand
GCGAAAGCGGGGATCCAGCGTCTTATCCAACCCCGCAGGCGGTCATCCCCGCGAAAGCGGGGATCCAGCGTCTTATCCAACCCCGCAGGCGGTCATCCCCGCGAATGAGCTTCAAGGACCACTTCTCCGCCCAGTCCGCCGACTACGCCCGTTACCGGCCGCGCTACCCGGACGCCCTGTTCGCCTGGCTGGCGAACCTGGCTGCGGCCCGGGATACCGCCTGGGATTGCGGCACCGGCAGCGGCCAGGCGGCGCTGGGGCTGGCACCGCACTTCCGGCGCGTCATCGCCACCGACCCCAGCGCCAGCCAGATCGCCCAGGCTACGCCCTGTGGCAACGTGGAATATCGCGTCGCGACCGCGGAGGCGAGTGGCATCGAAGCCGGCACGGCAGACCTGCTCACGATCGCCCAGGCCATCCACTGGTTCGACCTGGAGCGCTTCTACCCGGAGGCGCGGCGGGTGCTGAAGCCGGGCGGCATCATCGCCGTCTGGACCTATACGCTGCTCGACATCGAGCCCCGCATCGACGCCTTGGTGAGCGATTACTACCACCACGTGATCGGCCCCTACTGGCCGCCGGAGCGAAAGATGGTGGACGACGGCTACCGCAGCCTGTCCTTTCCCTTCGCGCCGGTCGCGGCGCCGCCGTTCGAAATCCGCATGGAGTGGTCGCTGCCCGACCTGCTCGGCTACCTGGGCACGTGGTCGGCGACGAAGGCCTACGAGAAGGCCCATGGGCGCGATCCCTGTGTCGCGCTCGGCAAACAACTGGAACCCCTGTGGGGCGATGCGGACCGGCGCAAGGCGGTGCGCTGGCCGCTGCACTTGCGCGTCGGCCGGGTCAGCTAAGCAGCCGCACCAGCGCCAGCGACAGCACCGGAAAGTAGATCAGCAGGGTCACCCGCACCGCATCGGACATGAGGAACGGCACGACGCCGCGGAAGGTGACGCCCATCGGCACGTCCTTCGCCAGGCTGTTGATGATGTAGACGTTCATCCCTACCGGCGGGGTGATGAGGCCGATCTCCACCACCATCAGGGCGAGGATGCCGAACCAGATCGCCTTGTCGGTGGCCTCGAGCCCGAAGAAATCCAGTCCCATGATGATGGGGAAGAAGATCGGGATGGTGAGCAGGATCATGGACAGGGCATCCATGATGCAGCCCAGCACCAGGTAGATCGCCAGCATCGCCCACAACACCGCAATGGGCGGCAGGCCGCTCTGCGCCACCCAGTTCGCCATCTCCACCGGCATCTGCGTCAGCGCCAGGAAAACGTTAAGCACATCGGCGCCGAGCAGGATGAGGAAGATCATGCCCGTGCCTTCCGCCGTGCCGTAGAAGCAGGCGATCACCTCCTTCCAGCGCATGCCGCCCCACACCGCCAGGGCGCCCGTCGCGGCGGTGCCGATGGCGGCGGCCTCGGTCGGCGTGAACAGCCCGGCGTAGATGCCGCCGATGACGATGAGGAACACGATGAGCACCGGCCAGACGCCGGCGAAGGCCGCGATGCGCTTGCTCCAGGACAGCCGCGGCGCCGCCGGCCCCGATTCCGGGTACAGCCGCACGTAGATGCCGATGGCGATCATGTAGCCGATCGCGGCGAGCATGCCGGGGACGAAGGCGGCGATGAACAGGGAGGCGATGTTCTGCTGGGTGAGGATGGCGTAGATGGCCAGCACCACGGAGGGCGGGATGAGGATGCCCAGGGTGCCACCGGCGGCCAGCGTCCCGGTGGCGAGCGCCGGCGAGTAGTTGAAGCGGCGCAGCTCCGGCAGGGCCACCTGACCCATGGTGGCGGCGGTGGCGAGCGAGGAGCCGCAGATGGCACCGAAGCCGGCGCAGGCACCGATGGCGGCCATCGCCACGCCGCCGCGGAAATGCCCGATCAGCGCATTGGCGGCGTCGAACAGCCCCTTCGACAGCCCGCCGCGCGAGGCGAACTGGCCCATCAACAGGAAGAGCGGCACCACCGACAGGTCGTAGACCGAGTAGCGCGCGTAGGCGGCCGTCTTCAGGTAGTTGAGGAGCGGCGCCCAGCCCGTCATGGTGACGTAGCCGCCGATGCCGGTAAGCAGCATGGAGATGCCGATGGGCACGCGCAGGGCGAGCAGCACGAGCAGGATGCCGAAGAAGGACAATCCGATTGCGGTGCCGCTCATGGTTTCACCTTCCGCCACTCGTCCATGGCCGTATAGAGGCCGGCCACGGCCAGCAACGCGAAGGAGGGGATCATGGGCACATAGGCCCACCAGATGGGCACGCCCAGGATCATGGTCGCCTCGCCCGAGGCGCGGGAATCCAGCATGCCGGACACCAGGCGCAAGGACAGGAGCGCGGCGGCCAGGGCCAGCAGCAGGGCGCCGCCCGCGTCCATCACCGCCTTGGCGCGGCCGGAAGCCAGCACGGTGAAGAAATCCACCATGGCGTGGCCGCGGCGCATCTGGCAGTAGGGCAGGAACATGGATACGCAGACGGCGCAGCCGAGCTGCACCAGCTCGAAATCGCCGGGGATGGGCTTCATGCCGAAGCTGCGCATCAGCACGCTCGCCACCGACATCAGGGCGATGGCCAGCAGCACCAGGCCGCCGCCCAGGGCGAAGCCCGCGGCCAGGCGGAACACGGCGCGGCCGTAGGGATCCTGGACAGGACTGAGGACCTGCCCCATAGGCTCGGACATTTCTTGCTCCAATTGACGCTTCGGAAAGTGCTTGACGGCACCCGTACAAGACTTGTCATTCCCGCGCAAGCGGGAATCCAGCGTCGTTATTCAGAGTCGCTGGGTCCCCGCCTTCGCGGGGACGACAGAGCAATCCCGCGGGCCGCAGCCCGCGGCAGCCGCTTATTTCGAATCGTACTTCTTGAGAAGGTCCTTGGCGCTCTGCAGCAGGGCCTTGCCGTCATGGCCCTTGGCGGTGACGTCCTTCACCCACTCCTCCACCACGGGCTGCGCGGCCTGCTCCCACTTCGCCAGCTCCTGCGCCGGAATGGTGTTGAACTGGTTCTTGCGGTCCTGGGCGAGCTTGCGCGCACCCGGCGCGGAATCGTCCCACACCTTGCCGACCCAGGCCGAGGTCTCGACGCCGCTGTTGGCGTCGATCACCTTCTTGAGATCGGCGGGCAGCGAGTCGTACTTGGCCTTGTTCATGGCGAAGATGAACACCGTCGTGTAGAGGGCGCGGGACCTGGGATCGCTCTCGCTGTGGAACTTCACCAGCTCCTGCACCTTGATGGCCGGCACCACCTCCCAGGGCAGCGCCGCGCCGTCGATGACGCCCTTGGACAGGGCCTCCGGCACCTGCGGCACCGGCATGCCCACCGGCGTGGCGCCGAAGGCCGCCAGCATCTTGTTGGTAAGCCGGGTCGGTGCCCGCACCTTGAGGCCCTTGAAGTCGGCCAGGCTCTGGATCGGCTTCTTCACCATGTGCAGGTGGCCTTCGTCATGCACGTGGAAGGCGAGCGGGCGCACGTCCTTGAACTCGGTCGCATTCAGCTTGTTGGCGTGGATGTATTCCCACAGGGCGCGGCTCGCCCCTTCCGCCGTCTTGGTCATGAAGGGCAGCTCGAAGGCCTCGGAGGCGGGGAAGCGCCCGGCCGTGTAGCCGGGCAGGGTCCACACGATGTCGGCGACGCCGTCGCGCACCTGGTCGATCAGTTGGGGCGGCGTGCCGCCCAACTGCATGGCCGGATAGATCTGGCACTTGAGCCGCCCCCCCGACTCCTTGTTGATCTTGTCGCACCAGGGCGTGATGAATTTGCTGTGGGCCGTGGAAGGCGGCGGCAGGAAGTGGTGCACCTTCAGCGTGACTTCCTGCGCCGCCGCCGGCAGCGCGAAGCCGGCTGCCAGCAGGGACGCGGCCAGGCCGCGCCGGAACAATTGCTTCTGCATCATTGTCGGTCTCCTCCTTAGGTATTTTTCTTGCCAACATTCCCTGTTGGCGAGGGATGGTTGCAACCCTATGCCCCGGCACCCTCCAGCGCAGCGCGCACGTCGGCGGGGACGGGCAGCGAGCGAAAGCGGCGGGGGTCGTCCGGATGGCGCACGGCCCAGCAGCGCAGCTCGGTCCCTTCCAGGACCAGGTGTCCGCCGCAGCGCGCAGTATGGCTGACCAGGAAAACTTTGTCCCGCCACTCGGCAACGTGGCTCTCGATGACAATCTCGTCGCCCAGATGGCCGGGACGGTGGAAGCGGGACTGGGCCTCGACCAGGGGGATGAATACGCCCCGCTCCTGCATCAGGCCCGCGGACGTGAAGCCGGCCAGGCCGAAGAGCTGCCAGGTGGCTTCGTCGAACCAGCGGAAGTAATTCGGATAGAAAGTGATCGCCGCCGCATCGCAGTCCCCCCACTTGATGCGGACATGATAATTGTTCTTGAGCACGCGCCTCCTCCAGCCGTCCGGTGCCCTCCCCCCGAATGGAACGTTACGCGAGTCTAGTTTGGTTTGCAACTATTGGCTGGGCCAGCAATCAGCGGCCGACGCGCAAGACCAGCGCCATCGCCGAATCGCCTGCGGCGCAGCCGGTAAACAGGCCGACGCCGCCACCGCGCAGAGCCAGCTCCTCGATCAGTTCGACGACCGAACGCAGGCCGGTGGGGCCCTGCGGGTGGCCCCAGATGAGCGAGCAGCCATAGTTGTTCATTTTATCCAACGGGAAGCCGGTCTCGCGGGCGAAAGCGATGTCGTTCAACGCGAAGGGGTTGTGCGTCTTTACGGCGTCGACCCCCTTGATGCCGAGGCCGGCCTGCGTCAGCGCGACCTGTGCGGCGGGCGCCGGCGCCATCGGCATGTAGCCCTTGTCCACGCGCGCCTGGCCGAAGCCGAGCAGTTCGACCTCGATGGCCGGGTCTGCGGAGAGCTCGCGCGCCAGGCCGCGCGTGGTGACGAGGACACCGGCGTTGCCGTCGGCCGGGTGCGTCTGCGTGCCGAAGGTCACCGTGCCGTTCGGCTTCACCGGCTTCAGTTTGGCCAGGCCCTCGGCCGTGGTCGGAAAAATGCCCTCGTCCGCCGCCAGCACGCCCGTCTGCTTGCGGAAGCCCGAATCCGTGAGCGGCGCCTCGACCATGTAGCGGCGCTGGAAGGCGCGATCGTTCGCCAGCGCCGCCTGGTACTGGGCAAAGCGGGCGAGCGTCACCTCGGCCTGCTCGGCGGCGCCGATCTCGAGGCGCGCCGCCACGTTCTCCGCCGTGTCGATCATGGCGTTCTTCGCATACGGGTCGTGGGCGAAGTTGTCCAGCACCCACTTCTCGGAGTGGCCGCTGCCGCCCGGCGCCGTGGCATCCGGGTAGTACACCACCGGGCCGTTGGAGCAGCGGTCCGCCGTCACCACCAGGGCGCAGCGCGCACCGCCGGCGCCAACCTCCTGCGCCGCCATCTGCAGGACCCGCGCGCTGGTGGCGCAGGCCTGCTGCACCGTGGGACCTGCGACATTCTCCAGACCCATCATGCCGGTGAGCCAGGGCAGGCCGTAGAAGCTGCCGTGCTGGATGTTGGTGATGCCGAGGACGCCCAGGTCGACGAGTTCACCGGGGATGCGCTTCGCTTCCAGGAACTGCCGTCCGACCGCGGCGGCGAGCCGGATGCTGTTCAGGTTGGCGAGCGCGCCCTGCCACTTGGCGAAAGGCGTGGACCAGTAGGCGCCGTAGGGAATGAATGCATTTGCCATGATGTGTCCTATCACTCTAGTTTCTCGATTGTTCGGCCTGCCATTGCGAGAAGCCGGCGCCGGCGAGCGCCAGCTTTTCCAGCAGCGGCGCCGGCTGCCAGTACTGCGGATCGAGGCTTGTGCGGAATTGGAGGAGCTTGTCGTAAATCGCTTTCAGCCCCACGGTGTCGGCGTAGAACATCGGGCCGCCGCGGTAGCGCGGGAAGCCGTAGCCGGCGGTATACACGATGTCGATGTCGGAGGCGCGCAGCGCCACGCCTTCTTCCAGAATCCGCGCGCCCTCGTTGATCATGGCGTAGAGGCAGCGCTCCCGGATTTCCCGCTGCGAAGGCTTGCGTTGCGGCACGCCGAGGCGCGCCGCCTCCTCGCGGATCAGGGCGATCACCTCCGGGTCGGGCGTTCGCTTGCCGCCGTCGTAGCGGTAGTAGCCGCGCCCGCGCTTCTGTCCCAGCCAGCCGCGCTCCGTGAGCAGGGCCGAGGGCCGGTAGAAGGTCGGGTCGTCAGGCAGAAGGTGGGCGCGCTCGACGCGGGTCAGATGACCGATATCCACCCCGGCCAGGTCGTAGACGGCGAGAATGCCCATGGCCATGCCGAAGTCCTCGAGCGCGCTGTCCACCTCTTCCGGCGTGGCGCCTTCCATCACGCAGCGCTCGGCCTCGCGGCCGTAGGGGTCCATCATGCGGTTGCCGATGAAGCCGTAGCAGACTTTTGCCACGACGCCGACCTTGCGGATGGTCTTGGCGATGTCGAGCGCGGTCACCACCACGTCCGGCGCGGTCTTCGCGCACTGGACGATTTCCAGCAGTTGCATGACGTTGGCCGGGCTGAAGAAGTGCAGGCCGATGACGTCCTGCGGGCGTCGCGTCACGGCGGCGATCTCGTCGATGTCCAGGGTCGAGGTATTGGTGCCGAGGATGGCGCCGGGTTTCGCCACGCCGTCCAGCCTGGCGAAGATCTCCTTCTTCAGCGCCATGTTCTCGAACACCGCCTCGATGATCAGGTCGGCATCCTTCAGCGCGGCATAGTCCAGCGTCGGGACGATCAGCGCCATGCGGCTTTCCAACTGCTCCGGCTTCAGGCTGCCGCGCGAGACGGAACGCTCGTAGTTCTTGCGTATGGTGGCGAGCCCCCGGTCGAGCGCCTCCTGCGTGGTGTCGACGATCGTCACGGGAATGCCGGCGTTGGCGAAGCACATGCTGATGCCGCCGCCCATGGTCCCGGCGCCGACGATGCCGACCTGCGCGATTTCCCGCGGCTTCGTGTCCGCCGGCAGTCCCGGAATCCTGCGCAGCTCGCGTTCGCCGAAGAAGAGGTGGCGGAAGGCGCGGCCTTCGACGGCGCGCTCGACCTGGTTCGACAGCTCGCGCTCGCGGGCGATGCCGGCGTCGAAGGGCAGGTCGACGGCGGCCTGCACGGCATCGAGCAGGACGTTCGGCGAATTCCGGTTCTTCAGCGTCTTGGCGGCCTGGGCGCGGCGGGCGGCGATGACCTCGCCGGCCTTCCCGGCGCCGGCGACGCCCATCTCGCGCGTGCGGCGCGGGCCTTTTCCGGCGGCGACCAGCTCGCGCGCAAAGGCGATCGCCGCATTCGTGACATCGGCGGCGGCCACCGCATCCACCAAACCGAGTTCCTGCGCCTGCGCCGCGGTGAGCGGCTTGCCGCCGAGCATCATGTCGAGCGCCGGCTCGAGACCGATCAGGCGCGGCATGCGCTGCGTGCCGCCGGCGCCGGGGATGATGCCCAGCGTGATCTCCGGCAGGCCGAGCCGCGTGCCGTCAAGCGCCACGCGATAGTGGCAGGCGATAGCGGTTTCCAGCCCGCCGCCCATCACCGTGCCGTGCAGCGCCGCCACCACCGGCACGGGACCGTCCTCGATCAGGCGCAACACCTCGTGGTAGCCGGGCTCGAGGATGCCGGTCTCGAATTCGCGCATATCGCCGCCCGACAGGAAGGTCTTCCCGGCGCAGGCCAGCACGACGGCTTTCACCTCCGGCCTGGCGCGCAGGGATGCGAAGCATTCCTCGAGGCCGGCACGCACGTCGCGCGAAAGGGTGTTCACGGGTGGGCTGTCGACCGTGACGACGGCGATGTCGCCCTGGGTCGAAACGCTCACAAGTTCGCTCATGCTATGGCTCCTGCAGAAAAAAAGTCGTCAAAAAAACCCCTTCCGCCCGAAACAGCGGATGAGCAGTCACGCAGCCACGTTTTGTCGCCGTATTCCGGGGACCGGCTCTTACAAGCGGATCACGGCGGGGTCGGCGGAGTCGGCATACAGGCGCTCCACCAGCGCGGCGCGGCGTGAGAGCACTGCGCGCTGGTTGATGTAGCCCTTGTCGGTGATTTCGCTGGCATCGATGGAAGGCGGCTCGGCCATCAGCAGCGCGCGCGTGGCGTAGGTGGAACTGCCGCCGCCCTCCCGCTTCAGCTTCGCCAGGCCCTCGCGCACGCGCGCGACGACACGCGCATCGGCGAGCACCCGATCGAGCGGTGCGTCGGCCGGCAGGTCCGGGCAGAGGCTGCGGCAACCGAGCGGATTGGCGAAGATCAGGAAGCCGGCCTCCTCCCGGTCGTGGCCGGTGAGCACGATGTCCTGGGCCACGGGCGCCAAGGCGGCGATGGCCGTGACGCGCAACTGGCCCACATGCACCCAGACGCCGGACATGAGCTTGAAGTCCTCGGCGATGCGCCCGTCGAACTCGATGCCCCCGGTGGGGTTCTGCGGGTCGGCGAAGCGACCCGCGTCGCCGATGCGGTAGAAGCCCTCCTCGTCGAAGGCCGCCTGCGTGAGGTCGGGCCGCTTCCAGTAGCCGGGGGTGACGTTGGGGCCGCGCACGCGCAGTTCCAGCTTGTTCTCGTTCGGCACCATCTTCACTTCCGTGCCGGGCGCCGGCAGGCCGATGACGCCGGCGCGGTCGATCTCGAAATGCACCGTCGTCACCATCGGCGCGGTTTCCGTCGCGCCCCAGGCCGAGACCATCACCGTGCGCTTGCCGCGCTCCCGCACGGAAAGCTCCTCCAGCTTCTCCCACAGGTTCTGCGGCAGGGCGGCCGCGGCGTAGAAGATCATCTGCAGGTCCCGGAAAAAGCTCTTCCTCAGCGCCGCGTCCTTCTCCAGGAAGGGAATCAGCGCATCGAAGCCGCGCGGCACGTTGAAGTAGATCGTCGGCGATACTTCGCGCAGGTTGGCCACGGTCTTGTCGATGAGGCCGGGCACCGGCTTGCCCTCGTCGATGTAGAGCGTGCCGCCGTTCCTGAGGACCATGTTGAAGTTGTGGTTGGCGCCGAAGGTGTGGTTCCAGGGCAGCCAGTCCACGATCACCGGCGGCGTCTCCGCGAGGAAGGGCCAGAGCTGGGCGATCGCCTGCTGGTTGGAGCAGAGCATGCGCTGGGTGTTGATGACGCCCTTGGGCTCGCCGGTGGACCCCGAGGTGAACAGGAACTTGGCGACGCTCTCCGGCCCCAGCGCGGCGAAGGCCTCGTCGACCTCGGCCCCGGCCGTCTGCTGCAGCAGTTCGTTGAAGGGCGTCCAGTTCATGCCCGCCGGCGGGTTGCCGCCGAGCACGATCTCGGCCCCGGAGAAGTCCACGTCGGCCAGCACGCCGGCGAACTTCGCCCCGTCGGCGGCATACACCAGCCCGGGCCGCAGGAGCGCGGCGATGGCCTTCACCTTGGCATGGTCCCTGGACATCAGGGAGTAGGCCGGCGAGACCGGCGCCACGGGCACCCCCACGTGCATCGCCCCCAGGGTGAGCAGCGCGTGGTCGATGGCGTTGTCGGAAAGGATCATCGCCGGCCGCTCGGCCGACAGGCCCCGGGCGAGCAGCGCGGCGCCGACCGAGCGCGCCAGCCGCAGCGTCTCGCCGTAGCTGAGGCGGCGCCAGCCGGCGTCGGCGCGCTCGGCCAGGAAGATGCGGTCGGGCGCCACCCGCGCCCAGCGCTCGAGCAGCTCGCCGAGACAGCGCGGATGGGCCTCCAGCTTCTGCGGCGAGCGCAGCAGCAGCGCGCCGTCGGCGCGCCGCTCCACGTCCACCGCCGCCGGCGCAAATGCCAGGGGCAGGAAAGCGGGCTTGCTGTTCATGGGCAGGCCCTACTTGAGCAGTTTCCAGTCGCCGCCTTCGACCCGCGCCATCACCGCGGCGCGCCCGTCGAAGCCGTTGTGGTCCTTCGCCGACATGGTGAATACGCCGTGGGCGGCGGGCAGCTCCTTGACGCTCTCCAGGGCGTCGCGCAGCGCCAGGCGGAACTCGGCGGTGCCCGGCCTGGCCTTCTTGAGGGCTTCGGGCACGGCGCGGGTGAGCAGGAGATAGGCGTCGTAGGCGTGGGCGCCGAAGGTGCTGCGGCTGCTGGGGCCGTGGGCGCCTTCGTACAGCTTCACGTAGTCGAGGGAGGGCTTCTTCGAGGGATGCGAATCCGGCAACTGTTCGGCCAGCAGCATGGGACCCACGGGGAAGATCGTGCCTTCCACGTTCTTGCCGCCCACCCGCAGGAAATCCCGGTTGGCGATGCCGTGGGTCTGGTAGAACTTGCCCTTGTAGCCGCGCTCCAGCAGCGTCGCCTGGGGCAGCACGGCCGGCGTGCCCGAGCCGGCGACGAGCACCGCATCCGGATTGGCGGCCAGGAGCTTGAGGGCCTGGCCGGTGACGCTGGTGTCGTTGCGCTGGTAGCGCTCGACGGCCGTGAGCTTGATGCCCTTCGCTTCGGCCGCACCCTGCATGGCCTTCAGCCACAGCTCGCCATAAGGGTCCGCGTAGCCGATGAAGCCGACGCTCTTCACGCCGCTGGCCGCCATGTGCGCGGCGATGGCCCCCGCCATCAGGCCGAAGTTCTGCGGCGTGGAGAAGATCCAGGCCGACTTTTCCCCCGCCGGCGGCACCGGAGCCATGGCGATCTGGGGCGTCTTCGACTCCACCGCCACCTCGAGGACCGCCATGGACGTGGGGGTGGCGGTGGCGGCGACGATCACGTCCGCCTTGTCTTCGGTCACGAACTTGCGCACGTTCTTCACGGCGGTGGTCGGATCGGTGGCGTCGTCCAGGACCAGCCACTTCACTTTCTCGCCGGCGATGGTGGTGGGCAGCAGGGCGAAGGTGTTCTTCTCCGGGATGCCCAGCGAGGCGGCCGGCCCGGTGGCCGAGACGCTCACGCCCACGGTGATGTCCGCCAGCGCCGCGCCGGCGGCGCACAGGGATGCGATCAGGACTGCGAGTGTACGAATGCCCATTGTCTCCTCCTTATAGTGGTGTGCGCCGCGACCGGAACGGGCCGAGCACGGGCCGATCATGCGGCCTCGTCCGACAATACGCCCGTGTAACTAACTTTGTCAAACGATTGTTTGGTTAGTTAGTTTAGGCTAGAGTCTGCCCATGAAGAAGCCGACGAAGCCGCCGAAACCGGCGCGGGGCGACCGCAAGGAAGTGGAGCGCCTCGTCCTGCGCTACGCCCACGAACATCCGGAGTACGGCCAGGCGCGGGTGGCCGAGGCCGCGGCCCGGCAAGGACTGCGGGTGTCCGCCGCCGGCGTGCGCTGGATCTGGCAGCGCCACGACCTGGAGACCGCCGCCAAGCGCGCCGCGGCCCTGAACGAAGCCGGCGGCGTGCGCCTCACCGCCGAACAGAAGGCCGCCGTGTCGCGCATCGGCGCGCGCCGCGCAGGCGCGCCGCAAGGGCAGGACGCGCCGCTCGCCCGCGAGCATCTGCTCGCCGTGGCGGTGCGCGAATTCAGCCGCAAGGGCTACGCGCGCACCTCCATCCGCGGCATCGCCGAGGCGGCGGGCATCCAGCCCGGCTCGGTGTATTACCACTTTCCCTCGAAGGACGAGTTGTTCGTCGCCGCCCACACGGCCGGCATGCGCGAAGTGGTGGGGGCCTTGAACACCGCCGCGGCCGGCAGTGCGGACCCCTGGGCCAGGCTGGAGGCGGCCTGCACTGTGCACATCGGGCACCTGGTGTCGGGCAACGATTTGACGGTGTGGACGGGAGCGAGCCTCTTCCTCTTCAACTCGCCGCAGATACAGAAGCAGTTGCGCGCCGAACGGGACCGCTTCGAAGCCGTCTACCGGCGGCTGATCGAGGCGCTGCCCCTGGCCCCGGGCGTGGACCGCAGCCTGCTGCGCCTGCAACTGCTCGGCGCCCTCAACTGGACGCGCACCTGGTATAGGCCAGGCGGCAAGACACCGGCGCAGATCGCCCGGCACTTGATCGGCGCGCTGCGGCACGGCGTCGAACGAAGACCCTAGCCATCCGGCGCAATGCGCTGCGCTTATTGCCTTCCGGCGCAATGCGCTTCGCTTATTGCGCCCTACGCTCGATTTACGCGTTAC
>CAYZLI010000117.1:10360-12487 GCA_964479195.1 uncultured Rhodocyclaceae bacterium | reverse complement strand
TTGACGATGTTGTACTTGGCGTAGAACTCGCGGAAGAGCTTGAGGCCGTTGCCCTCGTACATCCACGCCGTGAGCTGGCGGGAGTTGAGGCCGAAAGGAATGGCGCAGTCCATGGCGAAGGTCTCGTCCTTGCCGAAGAAGTAGTAGGGCGCCGTGTGTGCGCACTCCACCGTACCCTGCTGCACGCCGTCCACCACGCCGAAGGGAGGCATGATTTCGCCGCCGGCATGCACCGAAACCGTGAACTTCCCGCCGGACATGGTGTTGAGGGACTTGGCGAACACGTCCGCCGCGCCGAAGATCGTGTCGAGGGCCTTGGGGAAGCTCGAGGCCAGGCGCCAGCGGATGGCGGCCTGGGCATGGACGCTGGGCGCGACACCGGCGGCAAGGATGCCGGCGATGCCTGCGCTCTTGATGAATTTACGTCTTTCCATTGAACGTCTCCTTTAGAGATTTTTCGCTCTTGGGCTGTGCCGCCGGGCGGCAAGGGTCCGATCCCGCGGCCGCGGGATCGCCGGGTGATACTACACCAATTGAATAGGGCAACAACCCCATTTGGGGTTGGGGGAAACCCTTAGTCCGGCCGTTTCAGTCGCAGCCCGGCTCGGCGCTGCGCAGGCCGGGAAAACCCGAGGGTACGAACAAGGGGTGTACTCCCCTTGTAAATCCCCCGAGATCGGAACAAGGGGGCAAGCCCCCTTGTATATCCCCACGACGCCGCTCTGTTGGAGGTGATCCGCGATCAGGCGCCGGCCACGGTCATGCGGTCGATCAGAATCGAGCCGACCTGCTTCGAGCCGCGGATGAGAACGTCATTGCCGACGGCGGCGATGCCGTGCAGCATGTCCTTGAGGTTGCCGGCGATGGTGATCTCCTGGACGGGGTGGCGAATCTCGCCGCCCTCCACCCAGTAGCCGCAGACGCCCCGGGAGTAATCGCCGGTGACGTAGTTCACGCCATGGCCGAGCAGCTCGGTGACCAGCAGGCCGCGACCCATCAGCTTGATGAGTCCTTCCAGGTCATGGCTGCCCGGACGCACGATCAGGTTGTGGCAGCCGCCGGCGTTGCCGGTGGTCTTCATGCCCAGCTTGCGCGCCGTGTAGGTGGAAAGGAAATAGCCCTGCAGCATGCCGTCCTCCACCACTTCGCGGTCGTGCGTCGCCACGCCGTCGTCGTCGAAGGGGCTGCTTGCCAGGGCGCCCCGCAGGTGCGGCCGCTCGCTGATGCTCACCGCCGGGGAGAAAACCCGGGTACCCAGGCTGTCGAGCAGGAACGAGGACTTGCGGTAGAGCGCGCCACCGGAGACGGCATGGACGAAGTTGCCGATGAGGGTGGAGGCCAGGGGCGCCTCGAAGAGGACCGGCACCTCGGAGGTGGGGATCCGGCGCGCGCCCAGCCGGGCGAGGGAGCGCCGCGCCGCGTACTCGCCCACCACCTCGGGCGAGGCGAGGTCCGGCGCGTCGCGATGGGTGCTGTACCAGTCGTCGCGCTGCATGGCCTCGCCTTCCCCGGCGATCACCGCGCAGGAGACGTAGTGGCGGGAGGAGGCGTAGCCGCCCATGAAGCCCAGGCTGTTGGCGGAGACGAAGTGCGACTGCTGGTTGGAGACGCTGGCCCCCTCGGAGTTCTTGATCATCGGGCTCACGGCGAAGGCGGCCTGCTCGCAGCGGCGCGCGATCTCGATGGCCTCGTCCACGGGAAGCCGCCAGGGATGGTAGAGGTCGAGGGCCATCTCGCCGCGCGCCAGCAGCCCGGCCTCCGGCAGGCCGGCGGCCTCGTCCGGGGCGGTGAAGCGGGCAATGGACAGGGCGGCATCCACCGTGGCGTGCAGGGCGGCGCGCGAGAAGTCGGACGTGGAGGCGTAGCCGCGCCGCTGGCCGAGATAGGCGGTGACGCCGACGCCCTTGTCGCGGTTGTACTCGATGGTCTCCACCGCGCCGCGGCGCACCGTCACCGACTGGCCGAAGGCTTCCGAGACGTCGGTCTCGCAGGCCGTCGCGCCGCGCGATCGGGCGTAGTCGAGTGTGTCCTGCGCCATGGCGCGGAGCGTATCCTGCGGGTAGCTGAAGTCTTTTTCGGACATGATAGGGAGGTTGTACCTGGAGCGGATTGGGGTCGGGGCCGGAG
>CAYZLI010000117.1:0-10260 GCA_964479195.1 uncultured Rhodocyclaceae bacterium | reverse complement strand
TTTTCGGACATGATAGGGAGGTTGTACCTGGAGCGGATTGGGGTCGGGGCCGGAGTGCGCTTCTCCGGAGCTAAAGTTATAATGATACCAATTCGCCGCGATGCGCCCCCGCGATCCCACCTCCCGGCCCATGGACACCGATCTCGACCACAGCCCCAGCAAGTCCCAGCTCAAGCGCGACATGCACGCCCTGCAGGAGCTGGGCGCGGCGCTGGTGGCCCTGTCCGCCGAGCGCCTGGCGCGCATCGAACTGCCCGAGGACCTGCGCGGCGCGGTCCACGAGGCGCAGCGCCTGACCCGCCACGAGGCGCGCCGCCGGCAACTGCAGTACATCGGCCGGCTCATGCGCGAGGTGGACCCGGCGCCCATCCGCGAGGCGCTGGCCGTCCTGAACGGGCAGTCGGCCCTGGAAACGGCCCGGCAGCACCGGCTGGAGCGGCTGCGCGAACGGCTGCTGGAGGACGAGGCGGCGCTCACCGAGATCGGCAGCGCATTCCCCGGCGCCGACCTGCAGCGCCTGCGGGCGCTGCGCCGCAACGCCCTGAAGGAGCGCAACGAGAACCGGCCGCCGAAGAGCTACCGCGAACTCTTTCGGGCTTTAAGGGAACTGGGGGAGCCATGAGCGAGGAACTGCTGATCGGCCTGGTGTCCATCTCCGACCGCGCCTCCCAGGGCGTGTATCAGGACCAGGGCATCCCGGCGCTCCAGGAATGGTTCGGCGCGGCGCTCGCCTCGCCCTGGCGCATGGAGACGCGGCTCATCCCCGACGACCAGAAGACCATCTCCCGGACGCTGATCGAGCTTTGCGACCGCGTGGGTTGCCCGCTCGTGCTCACCACGGGGGGCACCGGGCCGGCGCCGCGGGACGTGACGCCCGAGGCCACCCTGGCCGTCGCCGACAAGCTGATGCCCGGCTTCGGCGAGCAGATGCGCCAGATCAGCCTGCATTTCGTGCCCACCGCCATCCTGTCCCGGCAAGTGGGCGTCGTCCGCGGCCGGACGCTCATCCTCAACCTGCCGGGGCAGCCCAAGTCGATCCGGGAAACCCTGGAGGGCGTGAAGGACGCCGAAGGCAGGCAGGTGGTGCCGGGCATCTTCGCCGCCGTGCCCTACTGCCTGGACCTCATCGGCGGACCCTACGTGGAAACGAACGAGGCCGTGGTGAAGGCCTTCCGGCCGAAGTCGGCGGTCCGGCCCAAGCCCGCCACCTAAAGGCCGCAGGCCGTAATGCGCCGAACCCATGCGGCGCAATACGCCGCTACGCGGCTATTGCGCCCTACGACGGCTCAACCGCCCATTCGCGCCGAGGGCGGCGCTCCCCCGAAACAATGGCAAACCTACACCGAGGCCACCCGGTAAAGGCCGAGGTCGAAGTCGACCCCCGTCTCGATCTGCTCTATCGGTTCGAGGCGGACCTGCTTGCCCTGGAGCGTGAAGAGCAGGGGGACGGCCGGCTCGAAGGCGGCGCCGGGCAGGGCCACCCGCGCCGTGTCGCCGCCGTGAGGCACGTCGAGCAGGATGGCGGCGCACTGCGCCCCGCCGAGCTCGGCCCGGATGGCATGGGGCGTCTTCGACAGGGTCTCGATGCCCACCGAGCCCTGAATCGAGCTATCGCGGCTGAAACGGCGGATGACGCCGACCAGCCAGTTGTCCCCGCCCTCCGGTTGCATGCCGAGCAGCGCCCCGATGCGCACCCAGTCGTTGGCCCCCAGCGGCACCTGTGCCCCCATGCCGCCCAGGCTGACGTCCTCGACGATCCAGGCTTCGCTGTCCTCCGCGCCTTTGGCGCCGGCGAGGCGCCCGTGGATCGCGCCCAGGCCGTTGACGACGGTGAGGCGGGATTTCACCCGGTGCCGGTCGTGGGAGCGCATGGGCGGCTTGGGCGCCCAGTACATAGCGAGGTGGCGGGCCACCGGCAGCACAATGCGTATGGAATACTGCCCACCGAGGTTGACCTCCGCCGGCAGATCGCCGTCTTCCAGTTGCCCGATGAGCTCTTCCAGCTCGGCGAGCGCCGCGCCGGTGCTGAAGAAGCGCAGGCTGGGCGCCATCTGCGGCAGGACGGCGAGCCGCGTCGGCGGCACGGGCTTGTCGGCATCGACCCAATAGACGTTGTTCGAGCGCACTTCGGCGGTAAACACGAACAGGGGCAGGAAGTGGGCGATCAGGCGCTCGGCGATCTCGATCTCGATGGGCAGCAGGCTGTCCATGCTGGATGCCTGGAACACCAGCGCCTTGAGGTATTCCAGCTCCACCGTCGTCTCCCCGGGCAGGCCCGGATAGAGCGTCAGCCGCTGCCGGGAGAACCTGCCCTGCTCGGCGAACAGGTAGGCGCGTCCCATCTTGTGCCACAGCTCGGGCACGACGGGCCCATAGCGGAACTGGTCCCATTTCAGCCGCAGCGAGAATGCCCTCAGCATGCGGGCGACGAGCGGCGGCAGGTCGGACTTGATGGCCTCCAAGCCCTTCGGCTGGGCCGCGTGGCGGTTCAGGCAGGCGTCATAGGCGGCGGCGAGCTGGACCCAGAGATCGTGGTTGCCCTGCCAGAGGCGGTATTCCTGGCTGCGGCCGAGGCGGGGCGAGGTGAGGTAGTCGCGAGCCAGCTTGCGGGCATGGGGCTGAGCCACCTCGTCGAGCTGGAAGACCAGGGCGAGGCGCTCGGACAAGCGCAGCTTTTCGTCGGCGGCCAGGGACTCCAGCCAGCCGGCGATCTCGTCGAGCGCCGCCGCCGCCTCGCGCACCGCCAGCTCGCCCAGGACACGCTTCGCCTCCTTGGCGTCGGCAAGCGGATGGTCGGATTTCGCAGAGAACATTCCCAGCATGGTTCACACGCCTCGACAACCCGACGATCCCAGCATAGCCGAATCCCTCCGCGAAATCATCCACGCCGCTTGGCGCGGCCGCCGAGGGTGGTGTTCATGGCGAGCCACTGCTCCAGGAATTCCACGCCCCAGGCCACACCGAAGCCGGTGAGGTCCGTGCCCACCGCGCCCAGCCCGCCGCTGCAACTGGCGGCCGACAGGTCCATGTGCAGCCAGGGCTTGTCGCCGGTGAAGCGCTTGAGGAAGCGGGCGGCGAGGATGTGGTCGGCATCGCCCTCGATGGTGCATTGCTTGATGTCCGCCACCTTGCTCTCCAGGGCCGCCTCGTAGTCGGCATCGAGGGGGAAGACGCAGACGCGCTCGCCGCTCGCCTCGCCCGCCGCCACGGCCAGGCGCGCCAGTTCCGGCGAGGTGGCGAAGACGCCGGCATAGCGGCTGCCCAGCGCGTAGGCCATGCTGCCGGTGAGCGTGGCGAAATCCAGGATCAGGTCCGGCTTGCCGCGGCCGTCGCCGCGGGCGGCCAGGGTCAGGGCGTCGGCCAGCACCATGCGCCCCTCCGCGTCCGTGTGCACCACCTCGATGGTGGTGCCGTCCAGCGCGGTGACGATGTCGTTCTGCTTGTAGGCCTCGGGCGAGAGGTGGTTCTGGGCGATGGGCAGCCAGGCATCGACGGCGAGCGGGAAGTTGCGCTTGGCCAGCACCTGCATGAGCGCCAGCGCCACCGCCGAGCCGTTCATGTCCTCGTGCATGCCGGCCATGTACTTCGCCGGCTTCAGGTTGTGGCCACCCGTGTCGAAGCAGATGCCCTTGCCCACCAGGGCGACGCGCCCCAGCGGGGCCTTCGGCGCCCAGGAGAGATGCACCATGGCCGCGTCCTCCGGCACGCTGCCCTGGGCCACGGCGACGAAGGCACCGGCGCCCAGGCGGCGCAGCCGTTTCATGTCGAACTCCGCGAAGCGCCAGCGGCGGGCGCGGGCGATCTCGCGCAGCCGCTGGCGATAGCGGCCGGGGGTGAGCTCGTTGGGCGCCGCCCCCGTCAGTTCCCGGGCCAGGGTGTTAGCATCGGCCAAGGCCGCCAGGTCGGCGTAGCCCGAGGCGTCCCGCGCACCATAGAGATGGATTCTTTCCAGGCGGCGGGCTTCCGGCTTTTTCTTGCGCGTAGGCAGGCGCGCGCCGTTCAGCCAGGCGACGTAGAGCGCCTGGCGCGCGAACTCGCGCCGCACCTCGGCGGCTCCGAAGGCGGCCAGGGCCAGCTCACGGGGATGCTCCTCCATGAGCGGGGCGAGCGCCTTGCGCAGCACGCTGTGGCGGTCGAAGCTGCTCTTGCCGGCGTCGAGCATGACGAAGGCGACCAGCCCCCCGCCCGGCAGGTTGACGGTGACCGGCGTCTTGGCCAGATCCTCCGCCTTCATGTCGCGGCGCTTGAGCGCCGCCTGCAAGCGGTCGACGGCGGGCACCTCGCGCAGGCCGTCGAGCTTCTTGGCGAAGGGCAGGACCAGCAGGGCGTGCGTGGCCTTGTCGAGGGCGGCCGCGCTCAAGGGGGTCGCCGTTTGGGTGAGTTTGGCCAGCATGGGCGTTTCCTTTAGAATCCGTCGTGATTATAGCCTCGCGCGGACCCTACCCCGGACCCCCTCCCTTCCCATGCGGCAATACCTCGACCTGATGCGCCACGTGCTCGACCACGGGCACCGGAAAGGCGATCGCACCGGCACCGGCACGCTCTCCGTCTTCGGCTGGCAGATGCGCTTCGATCTGGCCGAGGGCTTTCCCCTGCTCACCACCAAGAAGCTGCACACCAAGTCCATCATCCACGAGCTGCTCTGGTTCCTGCGCGGCGACACCAACATCCGCTACCTGAAGGAGAACGGCGTCTCGATCTGGAACGAGTGGGCCGACGAGCACGGCGACCTCGGTCCGGTGTACGGCTACCAGTGGCGCTCCTGGCACGCCGCGGATGGGCGCGTCATAGACCAGATCGCCCAGCTCGTCGACGGCCTGAAGAAGAACCCGGACTCGCGCCGCCACATCGTCACCGCCTGGAACCCGGCGGACATCGAGCGCATGCGGCTGCCGCCCTGCCACGCCCTGTTCCAGTTCTACGTCGCCGATGGCAAGCTGAGTTGTCAGCTCTACCAGAGGAGTGCGGACATCTTCCTCGGCGTGCCCTTCAACATCGCCTCCTATGCGCTGCTCACCCTGATGGTGGCGCAGGTGTGCGGCTACCGGCCGGGGGAGTTCGTGCACACCCTGGGCGACGCCCACCTCTACCTCAACCATCTCGAGCAGACGCGCCTGCAGCTGTCCCGCGAGCCCCGGGCGCTACCGCGGCTGCGCATCAATCCCGAGGCGCGAGATCTCTTCGCCTTCCGCTTCGAGGACTTCACCCTGGAGGGCTACGCGCCGCATCCCCATATCCCGGCGCCCGTGGCCGTGTGAGCCGATAGGCCGACCATGATCCTGGCGGGCGACATCGGCGGCACGAAGACGCTGCTGGGCCTGTTCGAGGGAGCGTCGCTCGTCCTCGAGCGCCGCTATGCCAGCCGCGATTTCGCCGACTTCGCTGTCCTCCTGCGCGCCTTCCTCGGCGAAGCGGGCCACGCCGGCGCCATCGACCGCGCCTGCTTCGGCGTCGCCGGGCCGGTGGAACAGGGCCGCGCCCGGGTGACCTACCTGCCCTGGCAGCTCGAGGCGAGGGCGCTGGCGCAGGATTTCGCCATCGGCCGGGTCGAGCTGGTGAACGACTTCGCGGCCGCCGCCCAGGGCATCGCAACGCTCGGGCCGGCGGATCTCGTCACGCTGCAGGAGGGCGGCGCCGAGGCGAACGGCCCGCGCGTGCTCATCGGCGCCGGCACGGGCCTTGGGGTGGCCGGTCTGATCCGGGAGGATGGCGGCTGGCGGGTCGTTCCCGGCGAGGGCGGCCATGCCGGCTTCGCCCCGGCCGATGAGGAGCAAGCCGATCTCTGGCGGTTCGTGCGGGGCCGCGCCGGGCGCGTCAGCATCGAACGGGTGCTCTCCGGCCCGGGCCTGGTGGAAATCTACCGCTTCGTCTGTGCCCGGGGAGGCAGCGCCGACGTGCCGGACCCCCTCGCGGCGGACAATCCGGCGGCGATGATCGGCGAGACGGCGCTGGCGGAACCGGCAAGCCTGGCCGCCGCGGCCGTGGACCTGTTCGTCCGCATCTACGGCGCCGTCGCCGGCGACCTGGCCCTGACCTTCATGGCGCGCGGCGGCGTCTACCTGGCCGGGGGCATCGCGCCCAAACTCCTGCCCCGGCTGCGCCAGGGCGGCTTTCTTGCCGCCTTCCGCGACAAGGCCGAGCATGCCCGCCTCATGCCCGGTTTCCCGGTCCGGCTCGTCGTCGATGAGAAACTGGGCCTGCGGGGCGCTGCGCACCTCATGGCGGCGGCCTGAAATGCTGCACTGCCAAATGGCGGCGCAGTTGACCGTTGTCAAGAATCCGACTAAATCGATAGATAGAATGAATGCATAAGCACTGGTCCTGACGTCCGCACTACCCAAAGGAGGGTATCGCCATGTCCTCGCGTAGCACCATCTCCCCCGGCAAGGCAAAGCAGGCCGCCCCCATATCCGCCCAACCTGAGCTCGCAGCCGGCCAAGCCCCGGCAGCCAAGACGCGAACCCGTGCCGCCAAGACGAGGCTGCCGGCCAACTCCCCGACCGACGAAGAGCGGCAGCGTTTCGTCGCCGAGGCCGCTTATTTCCGTGCCGAACGGCGCGGCTTCACTCAGGGCGGGGAACTGGACGACTGGCTGGAAGCCGAGGCGGAAATCGACGCCCGGCTCAGGGCCAGTTAGCTAGCTAACCTCGGGAAGAAAAATCGCCGCCGCCAGGGGCGGCAAGGTGGCCACCAGGGTGGCGGGGAACGCCCCGTGGGCTTCCGGGGCGGCCGCCAGCCAGCCGCCGTTGCCCAGGTCGGCTCCGCCATAGAAGGCGGAATCGCTGTTGAGGATCTCCCGATAGCCGCCGGCCCGCGGCACGCCGATCCTGTAGCCGAAGCGAGGCACGGGGGTGAAATTGAGGGCGACCAGGGCGAAGGATCCGTCGCGGGCAAAGCGCAGGTAAGTGATCACTGACTGGTCGGCGTCGTGGCAGTCGCTCCAGGAAAAACCTTGGGAGTCGAAATCCAGTTCATGCAGGGGTGCCAGCGTCCGATAGAGCCGGTTCAGGTCGCGCAGCAGCCGCTGCACGCCGGCATGGGGCCCGTACCGGAGCAGCCCCCAGTCCAGCGCGCCGCCGGCGCGCCACTCCGCCCATTGCGCCAGCTCGTTGCCCATGAAATTGAGCTTCTTGCCCGGGGTGGTCATCTGGTAGGCGAGCAGCAGCCGCAGGTTGGCGAACTTCTGCCAGTCGTCGCCCGGCATCTTGCCCATGAGCGAGCCCTTGCCGTGCACCACCTCGTCATGGGAGAGCGGCAGCAGGAAGTTCTCCGTGTAGGCGTAGATCTGGCCGAAAGTCAGGATGTCGTGATGGAAGCGCCGATGCACCGGATCGTGCCGGATATAGGCCAGGGTATCGTTCATCCAGCCCATGTTCCATTTCATGGAGAAGCCCAGGCCGCCCAAATGGGTCGGCCGCGACACCATGGGCCAGGCGGTGGACTCCTCGGCGAGGGTAAGGGCGCCGGGGAAATCCCGGTGCACCATCACGTTCAGTTCGCGCAGGAACTCGATCGCCTCCAGGTTCTCGCGCCCGCCATAGCGGTTGGGCAGCCACTCGCCGTCCCGGCGCGAGTAGTCCAGGTAGAGCATGGAGGCCACGGCATCCACCCGCAGGCCGTCGAAATGGAATTCGGACAGCCAGTAGTGGGCGCTGGAGAGCAGGAAGCTCCTCACCTCGGCCCGGCCGTAATTGAAGATGTGGGTGCCCCATTCCCGGTGCAGCTTGAGCCGCGGATCCTCATGCTCGTAAAGGGAGCTGCCGTCAAAATGGGCCAGGGCGAACTCGTCCTGGGGGAAGTGCCCCGGCACCCAGTCGAGGAGGACGCCGACGCCGGCCCGATGGCAGGCATCGACGAAATAGCGCAGGTCGTCGGCGCTGCCGTGGCGGGCGGTCGGCGCGAAGTAGCCCGTGGTCTGGTAGCCCCAGGATTCGTCCAACGGATGTTCCGAGACCGGCAGCAGCTCGATGTGGGTGAAGCCCATGTCGCAGACGTAGGGCAGCAGGTGCTCGGCCAGCTCGCGGTAGCTGTAGAAGCGCCCGTCGGGGTGGCGCCGCCAGGAGCCCACATGCACCTCGTAGATGCTCATCGGCGCGTGCAGCCAATCCCCGCCGGCGCGGCAGGCGAGCCAGTCGGCGTCGCCCCAGGCGTGGGCGGCGGGGGCCGCCACCCGCGCCGCCGTGGCCGGGCGCAGCTCGAAGGCGCGCGCCCAGGGGTCGGTCTTCACCAGCACGGCGCCCGTGGCCCGGTTGCGCAGCTCGAACTTGTACAGGGTGCCGGCCTCGATGCCCGGCACGAAAAGTTCCCACACGCCCGAGCTGCCGAGATTGGCCATGGGGTGTGCGCGGCCGTCCCAGCCGTTGAAGTCCCCCACCACGGAGACGCGCTCGGCGTTGGGCGCCCAGACGCGAAAGCAGGTGCCGGCGACGCCCTGGCGCGTTTCGAGCCGGGCGCCCAGCAGCCGGTAAGCCTGGCAATTGCGCCCCTCGCCGAAGAGATAAAGATCGAAAGGCGAGGCCTCGGGTGCAAAGGCGTAGGCGTCGTAGCCGGCGCCGCGGGCGCCGTCCTCCTCGACCACCAGGCGATAGGGCAGGGGCGGCGCCTCGGCGGCGCGCCACTCGAAGATGCCGGCCGCGTCGACGCGGACCAGCGGCCGCGGGCCGTGCGGCGTCTCCAGCTCGACGGCGCTCGCCCGCGGCCGGAAGACGCGCAGGCGCCAGGCTTCCCCTTCCCGGGCCGGCCCGAGGCAGGCGAAGGGATCATGCTCGCGGCCGGCGAGCAGGCGGCTCCAGGGCGCCTGCTCGGCACCATGGGCGATCACCGGTTTTTCCCCTACACTCATCGATCGATACCCCAGGAGGGCGCGGCATGGACGACACGCAGGACTGCTTGCACATATCCTATTGCCCGATCCGCAACGTGCCGGAGGCGCGCTTCATCAGCCAGCTCACCCGGGCGACTTTCGCTATGGTACTCGCCGGCGGCCGCGGCAGCCGGCTGAAGCAGCTCACCAACTGGCGCGCCAAGCCGGCGGTGCCCTTCGCGGGCAAGTTTCGCATCATCGATTTTACGCTCTCCAACTGCGTCAATTCCGGCATCCGCCGCATCGGCGTGGCAACCCAGTACAAGTCGCAGAGCCTGATCCACCACCTGCAGCGGGGCTGGAGCTTCCTCGACGGGCGCCTGGGCGAGTACATCGAGCTGCTGCCGGCGCAGCAGCAGGTGCGCGATTCGTGGTACCAGGGCACCGCCGACGCGGTGTTCCAGAACCTGGACGTGTTGCGCCGCACCCGCGCGGAGTACGGGATCGTCCTGGCCGGCGACCACGTGTACAAGATGGACTACGGCCGCCTGCTCGCCTACCACCACGCCAAGCAGGCCGACATGACCGTGGCCTGCATGGAAGTGCCGGTTGAAAACGCCCACGCCTTCGGTGTCATGGACGTGGATGCCGACTGGCGCGTGAGCCGTTTCGCCGAAAAGCCGGACACCCCCGAGCCGATTCCGGGACGCCCCGGCATGGCCCTGGCCAGCATGGGCGTCTACGTCTTCAATGCCGCCTTCCTCTACGAACAGGTGATCCGCGACAGCGACGACCCGCACTCCTCCCACGACTTCGGCAAGGACATCATCCCCTGGATCGTGCCGCGCTACCGCGTCTTCGCCCACGACTTGAAGGAGAGCTGCGTAGGCAATGGCCACGGGAAGCCCTACTGGCGCGACGTCGGCACCATCGACGCCTACTGGGAGGCCAATATGGACGTCACCCAGGTGGTGCCCGAGCTGAACCTCTACGACGAGGACTGGCCCATCTGGACCTACCAGGAGCAGTTGCCGCCGGCCAAGTTCATCTTCGACGACGACGGCCGCCGTGGCATGGCGCTGGACTCCATGGTCTCCGGCGGCTGCATCATCAGCGGCGCCACGGTGCGCCGCTCCCTGCTCTTCTCCGGCGTGCGGGTGGAGCAGGGCAGCCTGGTGGAGGACTCGGTGATCCTGCCCAAGGTGCACATCGGCACCGACGTCGTCATCAAGCGCGCCGTGGTGGACAAGCGCTGCCGCATCCCGGACGGCATGCGCATCGGGCTGGACCGGGAACTGGATGCAAAGCGTTTCCACGTCACCGAGAAGGGCATCACCCTGGTGACGCCCGAGATGCTCGGGCAGCAGGTGCATCGGGTGCGCTAAACCGTAGGGCGCAATAAGCGAAGCGCATTGCGCCGGATGCATACGGCGCAATGCGCCGCAAGCGGCTATTGC
>CAYZLI010000116.1:0-12523 GCA_964479195.1 uncultured Rhodocyclaceae bacterium | reverse complement strand
CGCTCGCCGATGTCGACCGCGATCAAGATCTATCAGGGACGTTTCGGCCGCGTGGCGCTCCTCGACATGGACGCGCCGCTGGTGCGTCACGCCCATCACCACTGCCATGTACTGATCAAGGCGAGCGGCGCCGACACCTTCTTCTCGGTGCGCGACGAGCTGCAGCCGCTCACGGCCGACACCGCGGTACTGGTCAATGCCTGGGAACCCCACGCCTACGAGCACCACAACCCGGACGCGCCGCGCACCGTGATCCTCGCGCTCTACATCGAGCCCCCCTGGCTCGCGGAACTCGAGCATCCCCTGTCCCTCAGCCTTCATCCGCGCTTTTTTCCCCGCTCCTGCGTGGAGATTTCGCGCCGTGCCCGTCAGATCGCCGACGAGCTGGCGATGGAGATGTGGTGGTCCGACGAGATCTCGGCGGCGCGTCTCGAAGGCCTGCTGTTCGATCTGATGATCTCGGTGATCGACCCCTTCACCGAGTGCTGGCACAGCTCGGTCCGTTGCGGCCGGCCGCCCGCGGACCCGCGCATCCGCCGCGCCATCGCGCACATGCGTAACCACATCGGGTCGGAGCCGGACATGGACCAGCTCGCCTCCCAGTGCGGCCTCTCGCGCGCCCATTTCTTCGCCCTCTTCCGCCGCTGCACCAACGTCACGCCCCAGGTCTATTACAACGTGCTGCGCATGGAAGCGGCGATTTCCGATCTCACCCGCTCGGACACCCTGCTCAGCGACATATCCTACGACCTGGGGTTTTCCGCGCCCGGTCATTTCACCCGTTTCTTCCGCCAGCATCTGGGGATCACGCCGAGCGAGTACCGTCGGGTGGTGGATATCTATGATCCGCAGTCCGGACTGTCGAGATGAATTGCGGTTCTTGTCGGGATCGGTACTCAGTAAACGGGTGGTCTTTGCAACAAACTCCGCCCGCCCCCTCCAGGTAAAGAATCAGACTCCCGGGTAATTCTCCGGAGCCTGAGGTAAGCGCCCCGCCCCCTCCCCGCACTAAGCTTCGCCCATCGCACCCGGCTCCCTAGACACCGGTGCCCAAAGGCCGCAACGACGGCCGCCCCTTAGGAGGAGGAGACATGATGCAAGCCCGGCGTCGCAGCCCCGCGACGCGACTTTCTATTTCCCTGTCGCTGGCGTGAACGAGGCGGTCGACACCCTTCCCTTGTCCGCGGCCCCGCCCCACGTTGGCCGCGCCGCCGAGCGGGTCGAGGACAGCGCGCTGCTCACCGGCCGCGGCCACTACGGCGACGACCTGGGCGCCAAGCCCGGCGCGCTGCACGCCGCCGTCCTGCGCTCGCCCCACGCCCACGCGGAAGTGCGCGGCGTCGAGGTGGCCGCGGCGCTCGGCGCCCCGGGTGTGCGCGCCGTGCTCACCGCCGCGGACGTGCGCGCCTGGTCCCAGCCCTTCGTCGTGGGCGTGAAGCAGCCCATGGAGCATTGGTCGCTGGCGATGGACCGGGTGCGCTACGTGGGCGAGCCGGTCGCCGTAGTGGTGGCCGAGGACCGCTATCTGGCCGAGGACGCCCTCGATCTCATCCGCGTGGACTATGCGCCGCTGCCCCCCGTGGTGGCGATCGAAGAGGCCATCCGCGACGACGCACCGCTGCTTCATCCCGCGGTGGGCGCAAACGTGGTGAGCGACCGCAGCTTCCGCTACGGGGATCCGGAGTCGGCTTTCGCCGCCGCGCCCCATCGCGTCTCGCTCACGGTACGTTACCCGCGCAACTCGTGCACACCCATCGAGTGCGGCGTGGTGCTCGCCGAGTATCTCTCGGCGGAGGAGGGCTACGAGGTGCTGTCCAATTTCATGGGGCCGTTCTCGCTCCACGCGGTGATGGCGATGGCCCTCAAGGTGCCCGGCACGCGGCTGCGCAACAAAGCGCCGCGGGACTCGGGCGGCAGCTTCGGCGTCAAGCAGAGCGTCTTCCCCTACATCGTTCTCATGTGCCTCGCCGCGCGCAAGGCGGGGGCGCCGGTGAAATGGGTCGAGGACCGCCTCGAGCACCTCACCGCCGCGACCGCCGCCACCGGCCGGCTGTCCACCGTCGAAGCCGCCGTCGAGGCGGACGGGCGCATCACCGCCCTGTCCTACGACCAGTTCGACGACTGCGGCGCCTACCTGCGCGCCCCCGAGCCCGCGACCTTCTATCGCATGCACGGCTGCCTCACGGGCGCCTACGCGATTCCCAATCTGGCGGTGCGCAACCGCGTCGTACTCACCAACAAGACGCCCGCGGGGCTGGTGCGCGGCTTCGGCGGGCCGCAGGTCTATTTCGCCATCGAGCGCCTGATGCAGCGCGTCGCCGTCGAGCTGGGCCTCGATCCCCTCGACGTGTTGCGGCGCAACTTCGTCCCCGCCGACGCCTTCCCCTACAGCGCCGCCGCCGGCGCGCTGCTCGACTCGGGCAACTACCAGGCGGCCATGGACAAGGCGCGCGCCGAGGGCGGCCTCGATGAGCTGCTGGCGCGGCGCGAGCGGGCGCGCGCGCAAGGCCGCCTCTACGGCATCGGCTATGCGGCCATCGTCGAGCCGTCGATCTCCAACATGGGCTACATCACCACCGTGATGCCCGCGGCCGCGCGCACCAAGGCGGGACCCAAGAACGGGGCGATCGCGACCGCCACGGTCAGCATCGACCTCCTCGGCGGCGTGACCGTGGTGATCGCCTCGGCGCCGGCGGGCCAGGGGCACCGCACGGTCTGCGCGCAGGTGGTGGCCGACGTGCTCGGCATCGCGCCCGCCGACGTGGTCGTCAATGTGGAGCTCGACACCCAGAAGGACGCCTGGTCGGCGGCCTCGGGCAACTACTCCAGCCGCTTCGCCGGCGCCGTCGCGGGCACGGTGCATCTGGCCGCGACGCGCCTGCGCGACAAGCTCGCCGCGATCACCGCGCCCCAGCTCGCCTGCGCGCCGGGGGACGTGGTGTTTGCCGGCGGCGGGGTCTACGCGCGGGGCGCGCCGGACAAGACACTGCCCTTCGGGCGCGTGGCGAGCGGCCCCCACTGGGCGCCGGGCCTGCTGCCGGAGGGAATAGAGCCGGGCCTGCGGGAGACGGTGTTCTGGACGCCCCGCGAGCTCACCGCCCCGGACGAGCAGGACCGGGTCAACACCTCCGCCGCCTACGGTTTCGCCTTCGACATCTGCGCCGTCGAGGTGGAGCGGGACACGGGCCGCGTGCGCATCGACCGCTACGTCACCACCCATGACGCCGGCAAGATTCTCAATCCGGCCCTCGCCGACGGCCAGATCCGCGGCGGCTTCGCCCAGGGGCTGGGGGCGGCGCTCATGGAGGAGTTCCGCTACGGCGGCGACGGCAGCTTCCAGTCCGGCACCTTCGCCGATTACCTGGTGCCCACCGCCTGCGAAGTGCCCGAGCCGCTGATCCTGCACCTGGAGACGCCTTCGCCCTTCACGCCCCTGGGCGCGAAAGGGCTGGGCGAGGGCAACAACATGAGCACGCCCGTGTGCATCGCCAACGCGGTGGCCGACGCGCTGGGCGTGCGCGAGGTGGAGCTGCCCCTCACGCCGGCGAAAGTCCTGGCGCTGATCGGCATCGACGATCCGCCGCCGTCGCGCCCGCGCGCCGCCGCCCCCAAGCCCGTCCCGGCGGGCGTCGGCAAGGCGCTCACGGCTGGCGGCGAAGTGGAACTGGCGGCAACGCCGGAGGACGTGTTCCGCGTGCTGCTCGACCCCCGCGCGCTGGCGCAGGTCATTCCCGGCTGCCACGCCCTCGAGCGCCTCGGCGACAACCGCTACCGGGCCGATGTCACCGTCGGCGTCGGCATGGTGAAGGCGCGCTACGCCGCGGAGATCGAGCTGTCGGAACTGGACCCGCCGCGCAGCCTGCGCCTCGCCGGCAGCGGGCTCTCGACCCTGGGCGCGGCGCGCGGCAGCGGCGTCGTGCGCCTCGCGCCGACGGGCGCCGGCACCCGTTTGTCCTACGACTACAGCGCGGAGGTCTCGGGCAAGGTTGCCGCCGTTGGCGCTCGCATGCTCGAGGGCGCCGCCCGCATCGTACTCAAGCAGTTGTTCGAGCAGCTTGGGCGCCAGGCCGCGGGCGCGGCGCCATCTGCGCGCGCGGGCTGGTGGGCGCGGCTGCTGCGCTGGCTGGGGTGGGCCCGATGAAGCCCTGCGCTTTCGACTACGCACGCGCCGACGCGGCGGACGAGGCCGTCGAGCTGCTGGCCCGGTCGGGCGAGGACGCGCGCGTGCTCGCGGGCGGCCAGTCCCTGGTCGCCATGCTCAACCTGCGCCTCGCCCAGCCGCGCGTGCTGGTGGACATCTCGCGCAGCCGCGACCTCGACTACGTGCGCGTCGCCGACGGCCATCTCGCCGTCGGCGCCGCGGCGACCCAGGCGAGCGTCGAGTGGCGCGCCACCCTTGCGGCGGAAGTGCCGCTGCTCGCGCAGGCCTTCCCCCACATCTCCCACTTCCAGGTGCGCAACCGCGGGACCGTGTGCGGCTCCATCGCCCACGCGGACCCGAGCGCCGAGCTGCCCCTTTGCCTGGCGACGCTGGGCGGCGAGGTCGCGCTGCGTTCGCGGCGCGAACGGCGCGTGCTGGCGGCGGAAGAGTTCTTCCACGGCATGCTTATGACCGCGCGCCGGGCGGACGAGCTGGTGGAGGAAGTGCGCTTCCCGCTGCGCCACGAGGGCGCGGGCTATGCCTTCTCCGAGTTCGCCGTGCGCCACGGGGATTTCGCCCTCGTCGCCTGCGCCGCCGTCGTCGCTGCCGACGAGATCCGTCTCGGCGTCGGCGGCGTAGCGGACCGGCCCCGGGTCGCCCGCTGGCCGCGGCTGGCCGGAACGGCGCTCGAGAGCGCCATCAACGATTTCGCCTGGGAGCTGGACGCCCGGGACGACACCCATGCCAGCGCCGCCTACCGCCGCCACCTGGTGCGGCGCCTGGGCGCGCGCGTGATCGAGGAGGCCGCGGCATGAAAAAACTTGCGCGCGACGAACAAAGCCGCGTGACGATCATCCTCAACGGCGCCGAGCGCACCGGGCGCTGCGAGCCGCGCATGCTGCTGTCGGACTTCCTGCGCCAGGAGCTGGGCGTCACCGGCACCCACGTGGGCTGCGAGCACGGCGCGTGCGGCGCGTGCACGGTGCGCATCGACGGCGTGGCGGCGCGCAGCTGCCTCACCCTGGCGGTGCAGGCCGACGGCCGCCGCGTGGATACGGTGGAAGGGCTCGCGGTCGCCGACGAGCTGAACGACCTCCAGCAGGCCTTCCGCCGCCACCACGCGCTCCAGTGCGGCTACTGCACCGCGGGCATCCTGATGTCCTGCAGCGATTATCTCGAGCGCGTGCCCGATCCGTCGGAACGCGAGGTGCGCGACATGCTCTCGGGCCATCTGTGCCGCTGCACCGGCTACACCAACATCGTGCGGGCGGTGCTCGAGACTGCCGCCGGGCGGCGCGCGCGGCGGGAGGAAGACAGCCATGCTTGACCTGGGCCGCACCTTCCTCCAAAGCGTCGAGCGCAGCCCGCGCGCGCTCGCCATCGTGGACGGCGACCGGCGCCTGCCCTACGGCGAGTGGTTCGACATCATCCGCCGCGTCGCCGGCGGGCTGGCGGATCTGGGTCTCGGGCACGGCGATCATCTGCTGGTGGTCCTGCAGAACCGCTGGGAAATGGCCACCCTCCACTGGGCCTGCCAGTTCCTGGGCGTGGTGGTGACGCCGCTCAACTGGCGCGCCAAGGCGGACGAGATTGACTACTGCGCGAACGATTCCGGCGCCAAGGCGCTGGTGTTCGAGCCCGTGTGCGCGGAGGCGGTCGCCGCCTGCGCCGCGGCCCGCAAGCTGGCGCGCATTGCCGTCGGCGGCGCCGCCGACGGCACGCTGGCCTTCGACGAGCTGGAGCGCGCGGCGCCCCTCGATCCGCTGGTCAACGCGCAGGCCGATGATTACGGGCTCATGCTCTACACCTCGGGGACCACCGGCAAGCCCAAGGGCGTGCCGCGGCGCCAGCGCCACGAGCGCGCCGCGGCGCTGGCCCAGGTGGCCCAGAACCTCTACCGCCGCGGCGAGCGCACGCTCGGCGTGATGCCCCTCTACCACACCATGGGCGTGCGCTCGCTGCTCTCCATGGCGCTGGTGGACGGCGTCTTCGTATGCGTGCCGCGCTTCGACGCGGGCGCCGCGCTGCGCCTCATCCAGTCCGAGCGCATCAGCTGCCTGTATCTCGTCCCCACCCTCTACCACGACATGCTGTCCCACCCGGATTGCGCCGCCGCCGACCTCTCCGCCGCCACCAAGCTGGGCTTCGCCGGCGCCCCCATGCCCGACGCCCTGCTGAAGCGGGTGGAAGCGGCGTTCAAGCCCGAGCTGTTCGTGAACCACTACGGCTCGTCCGAGGTGTACACCTTCACCATCGACCAGGACGCGGTGCGCAAGCCCGGCAGCGCGGGCCGCGCGGGCGTGAACACCCGCATCCGCGTCGTGCGCCTGAACGCACGCACGGCGGAAGAGCTCACGGCCGTGGGCGAGGAAGGCCAGATCATCGCCGACCTCGCGGGCGACGAGGCCTTCGAAGGCTACTGGAACCGACCGGACGCGGACGCGCGGGCGATCCGCGACGGCTGGTACTTCACCGGCGACACGGGCTACATGGACGCGGACGGCGACCTCTTCGTCACCGGCCGCGTCGATGACATGATCATCAGCGGCGGCGAGAACATCTCGCCCGTGGACATCGAGTCGGTGCTGTCGCTGCACCCGGCGGTGGACGAGGTGGCGATCGCCGGCGTGCAGGACGAGCGCTGGGGCCAGCGCGTGGTCGCCTTCGTCAAGCGCAAGGACGCGGTGGACGCGGACGACCTCGATCGCCACTGCCGCTCGTCGGACCTGGTGAACTTCAAGCGTCCGCGCGAATACGTCTTCGTGCGCGAGATCCCCAAGTCGCCCGTGGGCAAGATCCTGCGCCGCAAGCTCACCGCGGGGGAGTTCGAGCGCGAGGAAACGGGCCGCGAGGAACGGCCGTGAGCCTCCCCGTGCAAGCACCCATGCCCCGCACCGCATCCGCCCAGTCACCCAGCGAAGGAGAACTCATGCCACAGCTCACCCACCAGGCCCACAGCCTGCTTGACAACCTCGACGGCTTCCGCGTCGACGTGGACGCGGCGAACGAGCGCGCGGACATCGTGCTTGACCGCCCGCCCTTCAACATCGTGACGATGCCCCAGCGCGACCAGCTGCGCCTCGTGTTCGAGGCCCTCGAGCACGACGAGCGGGTGCGCGTCATCGTGCTGCGCGGCGCCGGCGAGCATTTCTCCAGCGGCGGCGACATCAAAGGCTTCCTCGAGGCCTCCCCCGAGCATGTTTCCAAGCTGGCCTGGAACGTGGCCGCGCCGGCGCGCTGCAGCAAGCCGGTGATCGCCGCCAACCGGGGCTACTGCTTCGGCGTCGGCTTCGAGCTTTCCCTGGCCTGCGACTTCCGCTTGTGCACCGACACCACGCTCTATGCGCTCCCCGAGCAGAAGCTGGGACAGATCCCGGGATCGGGCGGATCGGCGCGGCTGCAGAAGATGGTGGGCATCGGCCGCACCAAGGACATTGTGATGCGCTCGCGTCGCATCCCCGGCCCCCAGGCCTTCGAATGGGGCATCGCCATGGACTGCGTGCCCAACAGCGAGCTGGAGAAGGCCACCGACGAGCTGGTGCGCGAGCTGCGCGCCTTCTCGCCGCTCGCCCAGCGCACGGCGAAGAAGCTGCTGAACGACACGGAGGACGCACCCCTGTCGATCGCCATCGAGCTCGAAGGCCACTGCTACAGCCGGCTGCGCAGCTCGGACGATTTCCGCGAGGGCGTGCAGGCTTTCCATGACAAGCGCAAGGCGGCGTTCAAAGGAAGTTAACAGGAAGTTTGCAACGCCTATTTCAACCGAACAGGAGGAGACACATGAAACCCATAGTATCCCGCACCACATTCGCCATCGCGGTCTTTTTCGGCGCCTGCGCTGCGGCGTCCGCCCAGGACGGAGCGATCAAGATCGGCGTCGTCACGCCGCTGACGGGCACCTACGCCGGCATCGGCCAGCAGGTCAAGTGGGGCCTGGACCTCGCCGCCAAGCAGATCAACGACGGCGGCGGCATCATGGGCCGCAAGATCGAGCTGCTCTACGAGGACGAGGAGGCGAACCCGTCCGTCGCCACCCAGAAGGCGGAGAAGCTGTTCCAGGTGGCGAAGGTGGACTTTCTCACGGGGACGGTGAATTCGGGCTCGACGCTCGCCGTCGGCCAGCTCGCCGAGCGCAACAACCGCCTCATCGCGACCACCGTGTCCTTCTCCGACGCCATCACCGGCGACAAGTGCTCGCCCAACGTCTTCCGCGTCAACGCCAAGGCGGGCATGCAGTCGGCGGCGTTGGCCGAATGGCTCGCCAAGGAGAAGCCCAACGCCACCGTGTTCTACCTCGGGCCCGACTACGAGATGGGCCGCAGCACCGTCGCCGCCTTCAAGGCCGCGGCGGAGAAGAAGGGTGC
This sequence comes from uncultured Rhodocyclaceae bacterium, assembly GCA_964479195.1. Taxonomy (GTDB): domain Bacteria; phylum Pseudomonadota; class Gammaproteobacteria; order Burkholderiales; family Rhodocyclaceae; genus Desulfobacillus. Next base: position 4,018 of record CAYZLI010000116.1, on the reverse strand, counting down.
CAAGACCGCCGGCGAGGTGTTCGCCCCGCTGGACAACAAGGACTACTCGCCCTTCTTCGGCCAGGTGCGCGCGGCCCGGCCGGGCGTGCTCTACACCTCCGTCGCCGGCAACGACACGGTGCGCCTGTTCTCCCAGATGGCGGAATACGGGCTGAACCGCAACCTGCAGATCGTCGGCGCCTCGGGCACCGTGACGTCCCAGAACCTGAACGCCATCGGCAAGGCGGCGGAAGGCTATGTGACGGGCGTGGGCTATTCGCCGCTCATCGATACGCCGGCGAACAAGAAGCTCGTCGCCGACTTCCAAGCCATGCACAAGGCACTGCCGGACCTCTACGGCGCCGACTCCTACGGGGTGCTGTACTTCTACAAGGCGGCGGTCGAGAAGGCCAAGTCGGTGGACACGGACAAAGTGCGCACCGCCATGCGCGGCATCGAATGGGCCACGCCCCAGGGCACGAAGACCATGCGCGCCGGCGACCACCAAGCTGTGCAGGACATGTACGCGGTGCGCGTGGCCGACGCCAAGTTCGTCATCGTCGGCAAGGTGCCGGGCGAGGCGGCGATCGGCCCCGACACCTGCACGCGCTTCTGATCCTTCGCGCGCCCCTCCCGCGCGCGCGGGAGGGGGCTCACCACGAGACAGACAACATGTTCGACTGGCTGCAGTTCATTCTCGCTCCGCAGGTGGTCAACGGCCTCTCGATCGGCGTCGCCGTGATCCTGATGGCGCTCGGGCTCACGATCATCTTCGGGCTGCTCGACGTCATCAACATGGCGCATGGGGAGTTCTATGCCCTCGGCGCCTACCTCGGCTACACGCTCATCGCCGCCGGTGCCAGCTTCTGGCTGGCGCTGGTGCTCGTCCCCCTGCTCATGGTGCCCATCGGCTACGCCACGGAGCGCCTGCTCATCCAGCGCGTGTTCCATTCCAAGGACCGGCACATCCTCACGCTGCTGCTGACCTTCGGACTGGCGACCATCGCCGAGGATCTCTTCAAGCTCGCCTTCGGCGCCAACCCGGTGAAGCCGGAACAGCCCATCTCCGGCGCCACCGAGGTCGTCGGCCTGTTCTTCCCCAACTACCGCCTGTTCCTGATGGCCATCGGCGCGCTGATCATCCTCGCCGTATGGATGGTGGTCTATCGCACCCGCCTCGGCGCCATGGTGCGCGCCGCCGCCTTCGACCGCCACATGGCCGCGTCCCTGGGCGTGCGCGTGCGCCGCGTCTATGCGGGCACCTTCGCCTTCGGCGTCGCGCTGGCGGGGCTGTCGGGCGTGCTGCTGGCGCCGATCTATTCCGTGTTTCCCACCATGGGCAAGGACTTCGTGCTGATCGCCTTCAGCGTGGTGATCGTCGGCGGCATGGGCAGCATCAAGGGGGCGCTGCTCGCCGGCCTGGTGCTCACCCAGATCCAGGCCATCTCCAGCCTCTACATGTCGCCCGTGTGGACCGATCCGCTGCTGTTCGGAATCATGGTGCTGGTGCTCATGGTCCGGCCCCAGGGGCTGTTCGGGAAGCTGGGCCATGGCTGAGCGCATCGCCGTGCTGCCCGCCGCTCCCGTGCGCCGCGAGCGCGCCGCCCACAATGCGCTGCACTGGTTCAGCTACGCCTTCATCGCCCTGTGCCTGGTGTTCGCGGCCGTGGCGCTCGCCACCGACGACACCTTCTTCTTCCGTCTGGCGACGGAAGCGCTGATCCTCGGCGGCCTCGCCCTCGCGGTGGACATCCTGCTCGGTTACACCGGCCTGCTGTCCCTGGGGCAGGCGCTGTTCTTCGGCTTCGGCGCCTATGTGAGCGCGCTGGTGCTGAAGGAGATCGGCCCCTCGTTCTGGGCCGCCCTGGGCATCGTGCTCGCGGGCTCGACGGTGTTCGGCGCCATCGCCGGCTTCATCGCCATCCGTGCGCGCGGCGTGTATTTCGCCCTCATCACGTTCGGGCTGGCCCAGGTGGTGGCGAAGATCGTCTACAACACGCGCGAGCTGGGCGCGTCCGACGGCATCATCGGCATCCCCATCATCCAGGCGGATTTTGGCCTGTTCCGCGTGGACACCGCCGACGCGGGAAGTTTCTTCCTGCTGGTGCTGGCGATCATCCTGGCGCTCTACTACCTGGTGGCCTACGTGATGGACACGCCCTTCGGGCGCACGCTGGCGGCGATCCGCGCCAACGAGAGCCGCGTGCCCTTCCTCGGCTTCCATCCCTGGCGCTATAAGCTCGCGGCCTTCGTGCTGGCGGCGAACGTCGCAGCCCTCTCCGGGGCCCTCTATCCGATGCTGCGCGGATTCGTCTCGCCGGAGCTGATGTTCTTCCAGGTGTCGGGCAACGCGGTCATCACCGTCATCCTGGGCGGCGTCGGCACGCTCATCGGCCCGCTCTACGGGGCCGCGATCCTCACCGGGCTGAAGTCGGTGGTCGGCACGTTCACCGAGCACCACCTGATCGTGATCGGACTGCTGTTCATGGCATCGGTGATCTTCTTTCCCAAGGGGCTGGTGGGCTACCTGCGGCCCTACGTGGAACGGTTGCTGGAGCGCCGGGAGGGGCATTCATGAGCGCCACGGACACCCCGGTGCTGTCCGTGCGCGAGCTCTCGGTGCATTTCGGCGCGCTCCGGGCCGTGGACCAGGTGAGCTTCGACGCCGCCCGCGGCCACATCACCTCCGTCATCGGGCCGAACGGCGCGGGCAAGAGCAGCCTGTTCAACCTCATCAGTGGCGCCATCCGCCCTTGCGCCGGCAAGGTGCTGCTCGAGGGTCGCGACGTCACCGGCTTGCCGCCCTACCGCATGCTGGCGGCGGGGCTGTCGCGCTCGTTCCAGATCACCAACCTGTTCTTCGAGCTCTCCGTGGTCGAGAACCTGCGGCTGGCGGCGCAGTTCCTGGAGACCCGGGCCGAGGCCTTCAAGCCGCTGCACCACAGCCGGCGCGCGCACGAGCGCGTCGAGAGCCTGGTCGAGCAGTTCAGCCTGCAGCACAAGGCCTACGAGCTGGCCGGCTACCTCTCCCACGGCGAGCAGCGCCGGCTCGAGATCGCCGTGGCGCTCGCCTGCCGGCCGCACGTGCTGCTGCTCGACGAGCCGACACAGGGCATGTCCCACTCGGACACGGCGGAGACCGAGGCGCTCATCAAGTCGCTCGCCGGCGAGCTGTCCATCCTCCTGATCGAGCACGACGTGGACCTGGTGATGAACCTGTCGGACCACGTGGTGGTGATGAACCAGGGCGCCAAGCTGGCCGAAGGGCCGCCCGCCCAGGTGCGCGCCAATGCGGCGGTGCGCGCCGCCTACTTCGGGGATGCGGTCTATGCTTAGACTCGCCGACGTACACACCCATTACGGACTAAGCCACGTGCTGCAGGGCGTGTCGCTGCAGGTGAACGCGGGCGAAGTGGTCGGCCTCTTCGGGCGCAACGGCGTCGGCAAGACGACGGTGGTCAAGACCATCGCCGGCTGGGTGCGGCCCACCTCGGGCGGCATCGAGCTCGACGGCGAATCGATCGCGACGCGCGACTCGGACGAGATCTGCCGCCGCGGCATCGGCTTCGTCCCCGAAGACCGGCGCATCTTCCCCGGCCTCACCGTGGAGGAGAACCTCAAGCTCGGCCTGATGCAGTGTCCCGGGCGGGGCGCGCCGGAGTCGCGCCAGCGCCTGGAGCGGATCTACGAGCGCTTCCCGCGCCTCAGGGAGCGGCGCGACCAGATGGGCACGACGCTCTCCGGCGGCGAGCAGCAGATGCTCGCCATGGCGCGCGTGCTGGTGGGCGACCCGAAGCTGCTGCTGATCGACGAGCCGACCGAGGGCCTCGCGCCCCTCATCGTCGATGAGATCTTTGCCATCATTGCGGAGCTGCGGGACGGCGGCATCCCGATCCTGCTGGTGGAGCAGAACGTGACCCGCGCGCTGCACGTGTCCACGCGCTTCTATGCGCTGGAGCGCGGCCAGGTCATCCTGGAGGGAGACGCGCGCTCCGACGCGGATCGCGAGCGGCTGATGCAGGCCATCGCCGTGTGAGGC
>CAYZLI010000115.1:0-12885 GCA_964479195.1 uncultured Rhodocyclaceae bacterium | reverse complement strand
TCGCCCTTGCATACTTGCCGCGCATAGGCAAGAACGGCCGGTAGTTACCGGTTACATCACGGCGACCAACGAGCCACGAAATAGCCAGCTTGGTATCGGCGTCAATCGCCGTCCAAGTGTAGGCATCGCCATACCCGAGAACGCCCTTATCTTCCGGAGCGACGTTCTTTTCCTTCGAGTAGCAGAACGACCAGATTTCATCGCACTGAACGCGTTTGGTGCTGATATTGCGGATCATCGCTTCTTGGTACTCAAGGCAGGCGGCGCCTACATCTTCCAGCAACTTCGTCACGGTGTTGATAGAGCAGCCGACCAGCCGAGTGACGGCGCGCATGCTGTTGCCCTCGACCAGCAGAGCAAGGATTTGTGCGCGCTTCTGAAGACTCAGCTTGTTCATGACCACCCCTCAAGCATTAGTTCATGTTGAACATTCTACTTGCTTTTCATTTTAATGCAAGTAATATCGTGCATGTTTAATGACTGCAAGGAGAACCGCTGTGGCTGAGATTAAAGGCAGGGCCAAGGGTGGAAAGATCAAGAACGCGAAGATGACTCCGGAAGAAAGGAAGGCTCAATCGAAACTGATGACGGCAGCGAGAAAGGAACTCGCCGAACTACCTAGGGCAACTCACGGGTCATCCGACCATCCGCTAAAAATCGGATCGATCGAACTCCCGTGCTATGTCCTTGATGATGACACTCGCGTCCTGTCTCAGCGAGGACTTCAAACAGGCATCGGAATGTCTATCAGCGGGGGATCGAAAGCCGGCGAGCAGCGCCTAGTCAGTTTCTTCGTGTCTTTGCTTGAAAAGGCCAATAAAAACAGCGACCTTTCGACGCGCATCGCGGCTCTTATTGAGAGGCTGCGTAATCCAATTCGCTTCCGTCAGCCCGTTCTCGGTTCTGCCTTCGGATATGAGGCGACAATCCTCGCTGATGTCTGCGACGTAATTCTTTCGGCCCGCGAAAGCAAGTATCTGCAAAAGCAACAATTGCATATCGCCCAGCAATGCGAAATCCTAGTACGCGGATTCGCGCGAGTCGGCATCATCGCCCTTGTTGATGAAGCCACTGGATTTCAAAAGGATCGCGCTCGCGATGCTCTCGCAAAAATCCTTGAGGCCTATGTGGCGAAAGAGTTGCAGCCGTATGTTAGGACGTTTGAACCCGCCTACTACGAGCATATGTTCCGACTAAGGGGGCTTCCCTATCCTCCGGACACGGCCACATCAAAGCCGCAATACAGACCGCAATATTTCGGGAAACTTACCAACGATATTGTTTATCGAAGGCTTGCCCCAGGCGTCCTTCAAGCGTTGAAGGAAGAGGCAAAAAAGGATGGCAAAAAAACCCACCTTCATAGACACCTTACCGCCGGATACGGAAGACTTGAGCTAATCAAGCATCTCGCAATTACTACGCTACTAATGCGACGAGCAAAGGATTGGCAAGACTTTATGACAGAACTTAATAAGGAAGCACCGAGATACGGAGATACGATTCCGCTTGACCTTGACGAGCCGGATCGTTAGCCCTTCTTCCCCCATCGCTTCTCAGCTGCCTTCTTCGCAATCTCTGACCGCTCTTTAGCGGTCAGTTTTTTTGCGCGGGCTGCGCCACCCTTGAGGCCGCCGAGTCGTCCGAGCGCCACCGCAGCCGGATTCTTCTCTGGCTCCTGCGGCTCTTCCTTCGAGATCTCGCCTGTGGCCTGATCCACGATAGACTTGGCGAGTTGATTCAGGTCTAGCCGACCTTTGCTTGAGCGTTTAGGCATAGTCAGGCCAGTATGCACAGACCACTATTTACGGTCAAGAGCAGGAAAATTCAAACTGAGACACTACCCCTCTCCCCGCCGGTTCGCCCTTCGACGGACTCAGGGCGAACGGAACGTCAGGTCTCGTCCTCCCCGCCGGAGCCGGCGGCGGCGCGCTTCAGGCGGTCCATGACGGCCTGCCAGTTCTCGCTCACCGGGGGGCGCTGGACGACGATGCGGGCGCAGCCGAGGGCGTCGAGCTCGCGCAGGTGGGCGTAGAGCTCGTGGGCGAAGCCGGCGGGGTCGCGCGGCGCCGTGCGCCAGGCGATGCGCTCGTCGCTGATCGGCTGGGCCAGGCAGGCGAGCACGGCGATGCGTTCGTTGGCGACCAGCGCCTGGCGCACGGCGATGGGCAGCGAGTCGCCGGGCACGAGGACCAGGGGCGTGCGGGGGGCGTAATGGGCAGCCAGCGAGCCGGAGACGCGGGGGGCCGCCTCGTCCTGCTGGGCGGCCGCTTCCGGCACGCGGCCGGTGACGCGGGCGATGTCGGCAGCGCCGACGTGGCCGGGGCGCAGCAGCACCGGCCGCCCGCGGGAGAGATCGAGGATGGTGGACTCGATCCCCACCGGGCAGGGGCCGCCGTCGAGGATGAGGGGCACGCGGTCTGCCAGTTCCTCGCGCACATGCGCCGCCGTGGTCGGGCTGATGCGGCCGAAGCGGTTGGCCGAGGGCGCGGCCAGGCCGCCGCCGAAGGCGGCCAGCAGCTCCAGGGCGAGGGGGTGGCTGGGCACGCGCAGGCCCACGGTGTCCTGGCCGCCGGTGACCATATCCGGCACCCGCGGCTGGCGCTTGAGGATCAGGGTGAGCGGGCCGGGCCAGAAGGCGGCGGCGAGCCTTTCGGCCTCCGGCGGCAGCTCCCGCGCCCAGTCGGCGAGCCGCCCGGCGTCGGCCAGGTGCACGATGAGGGGATGGTCGGCGGGGCGGCCCTTGGCGGCGAAGATCTTCGCCACGGCCGCCGGGCTCAGGGCGTCGGCGCCCAGGCCATAGACCGTCTCCGTGGGGAAGGCGACCAGTTCGCCGCGTTTGAGCAGGTCGACGGCCTGGGGAATATCGGGGTGCATTGCAGACGCTGTGCGTTCGTGCTTCGACAAGCTCAGCACGAACGGCGGTCAGGCCTCGGGCAGCGTCTTGGCCAGCACCTTCTCCGTCTGGCGCACGCGGAAGTCCGACAGGCGCTTCGCCAGCTCGGCGTCGCCCAGGGCGAGCATCTGCACGGCGAAGATGGCGGCGTTGGTGGCGCCCGCCTCGCCGATGGCGAAGGTGGCCACGGGAATGCCGCCGGGCATCTGCACCATGGAGAGCAGCGAATCGAGCCCCTGCAGGTACTTGGAGGGCATGGGCACGGCGAGCACCGGCAGCTCGGTCTTCGCCGCCAGCACGCCGGCCAGATGCGCCGCGCCGCCGGCGGCGCCGATGAGGCACTTCAGGCCGCGCTCGGCGGCCATGCCGGCGTAATCGAGGGCCGCCTCGGGGGTGCGGTGGGCCGAGAGCACTTTCGCTTCAAAGGCCACGCCGAAGCTCTTCAGGGTCTCGGCGCAGGCGCGCATGACGGGCCAGTCGCTGTCCGAGCCCATGACGATGCCGACCAGGGGATGCTTGACCATGATTCCCTCCCGTCAATTTCCTGCGGCCCGCTCGGCGGCCTCGATGGTGTTGGTGAGCAGCATGGTGATGGTCATCGGGCCGACGCCGCCGGGCACCGGCGTGATGAGGGAGGCCACTGCCTTCGCCGATTCGAAGTCCACGTCGCCGCAGAGCTTGCCCGCATCCGGCCCCTCTTGCAGGCGGTTGATGCCCACGTCGATCACCACGGCGCCGGGCTTCACCATGTCGCCGGTGATCATCTTCGGCCGGCCCACCGCCGCCACCAGGATGTCGGCGCGCCGGCAGTGGGCGGCGAGGTCCTTGGTCTGGGAATGGCATACCGTCACGGTGGCGCTGGCCCCCAGCAGCAGCATGGCCATGGGCTTGCCGACGATGTTGCTGCGGCCCACCACCACCGCCTCCTTGCCGCGCAGGGACACGCCCTCGGATTTCAGCATCTCCATGACGCCGTAGGGCGTGCAGGAGATGAAGCGCGGGTTGCCCTGCATGAGCAGGCCCACGTTCTCCGCATGGAAGCCGTCCACGTCCTTCTCCGGGGCGACGGCCTCCAGCACCGCGTCCTCGTCGAACTGCGGCGGCAGGGGCAGTTGCACCAGGATGCCGTGGATCTTCGGATCGGCGTTCAGCGCCGCGATCTTGTGCAGCAGTTTCCCGGGCGGCATGTCGGCGGGGAACTCGTATTTCTCGGAATGCACGCCCACCGCCTCGCAGGCCTTGACCTTGTTGCGCACATAGACCTGGGAGGCGGGGTTCTCGCCGACGAGGATTACGGCCAGCCCGGGCCGGCGGCCCTGGGCGGCGAGCTCCCGCGCGCGCAGGCGCAGGGCTTCGCGGAGCTTGGCGGAAAGGACGTTGCCGTCGAGGAGTTTCGCGGTCATGGCAAAGACGGAAATAAGCGCGGAGCCGGGGGGCTCCGCGAGACGGCGGTATTTTACACCGGCGCCGGGGCGCCGTCCGTGGTTCGACGGGCTCACCACGAACGGCGGATGAGCGGTCCCGTTCGCCCTGAGCCCGTCGAAGGGCGAACGGCTACGCCGCCGGCGCCTCGGCCCGGGCCGCGGCCCGCCCGGCGGCGAAGGCCCGGCGGTTCTGGTCCACCAGCGTCTCGCCCTTGCGGGCGAAGCGCCGGACGATGCAGTCGAGCAGCACCTGCGCGGCGAAGGGCAGGTGGTCGGCGATGGCGCCCAGCATGACCGTGTTGCCCAGGCGCAGCTCGCCCAGCTCCCGGGCGATGGAGGCGGCGTCGAAGGCCACGGTATGGATGCCGCGGGCGCGCATCGCGCCGATGGGGTCGTCCGGATACTGGAACAGCCCCAGCTCGACCACCGGCGGTTTGATGCGGGCATCATTGACCAGGGCCAGCCCGTCGGGCCGCAGGTAGTGGCCCCAGCGCAGGGCCTCGGCCGCCTCGAAGCCGAGCAGCACGTGGGCGGCGCCCGGGGCGATCTGGGGCGAGAGCACGCGCGGGCCGAAGCGCAGGTGCGAGGTGACCACGCCGCCGCGCTGGCTCATGCCGGCGACTTCGGTCTTCTTCACCTCGTGGCCGCAGGCTACGGCCGCCTCGGCGAGGATCTCGGTGGCGGTCATGACGCCCTGGCCGCCGATGCCGCAGACGAGGATGTTGGTAGGTTCGGTCTTCATCGTGTCACGCGGCATGGATGGGGATGACGCCGTCCGGCGCGAAATGCAGGATCGCCTCCGGCGCGCAGGGCTGCAGGCACAGGCCGCAGCCGGTGCAGGCGGCCATGTCGATGCGGGTGAAGGCCAGCTCCACTTCCTTGCCCGAGGGCTTGACGACCTTCTCCCGGCGCGTGACGTGGATGGCGGGGCAGCCCACTTCGACGCAGTTGCCGCAGCCGGTGCACTTCGCCTCGTCCACGGCGTAGGGCCTGAAGGGCTTGAATTCGTCGATCAGCACGCAGGGCCGGTCGGTGATGATGACCGATACGTCGTCGATCTTCGTTTCCTCGCGGATGGTCTTGAAGAGCACCGGGAGCTGATAGGGGTCGACCACGTGGATGCGCTCGGGCTTCACGCCCAGGGCCTCCACCAGCTTGGGGAAGTCGATGCGCGGCGCCGGCTGGCCGTGGATGTCGTGGCCGTTGGCCGGCGTGTTCTGGCCGCCCGTCATGCCCACGGCGCGGTTGTCCAGGAGCAGGACGGTGACGTTGCCGCGGTTGTAGGTGATGTCGAGCAGGCCCGGCATGCCCATGTGCATGAAGGTGGAATCGCCGATCACGGCGACGATGCGCTTGTTCTTGTCCGCCTCGCCGCGGCCCTTGTCCATCCCCAAGGCCACGCCCATGGAGGCGCCCATGCAGATGGTGGAATCGAGCGAGTTCCACGGATGCCCGGCGCCCAGGGTATAGCAGCCGATGTCGCCGGCGATGGTGAGGTTCTTCAGTTGCGAGAGCGTGTAGTAGACGCCCATGTGGGGGCAGGAGGCGCACAGGGTCGGCGGGCGCGGGAAGATGGGCGGCGAATTCGCCTGACCTCCCGCTTCCGGCGCCGCGGGCACGGATTGCCTGGCGAGCAGGCGCTCCACGGCGGGCTTGAGCACCTCGGGGGCGAGCTCGCCGATGCGCGGCAGGAAGGCCTTGCCCTGGGCGGGGATGCCGGCGGCCTTGAGTTCGGTCTCCAGGAGCGGCTCCACCTCCTCCACCACGACGACGGTGTCCACCATCTCCTCGAGCTCGTAGGCCTTGGCCAGCGGCCAGGGGTAGGACAGGCCGAGCTTAAGCACCGGCGCCTCGGGGAAGGCCTCGCGCACGTGCATGTAGGCCGGGCCCGAGGTGACGAAGCCGACGCGCCTGTCCGTGCCCGGCTCCAGCACGTTGAGCGGCGTCTCGTCGGACAGGCGCTTCAACTCCTGTTCGCGGGCCAGCATGAGGGGAATGCGCCGCTTGGCGTGGCCCGGCACCATCACCCAGCGCTCGGGATTCCTGGCGAAGCCCTTGGCCGGGCGCTCGACGCGGCTGCCGACCTGAACCAGGCCTTTCACGTGGCAGATGCGGGCGGTGAGCCGCAGGAGCACCGGTACCTGGTATTCCTCCGAGAGCTCGAAGGCATAGCGCGCCATGTCGTAGGCTTCCTGGGAATCCGCCGGCTCCAGCACGGGCACATGGGCGAAGCGGCCCCAGTGGCGGGAATCCTGCTCGTTCTGGGAGGAGGACATGCCCACGTCGTCGGCCACGGCGAGCACCAGCCCGCCCTCGACGCCGGTGAGCGTCAAGGTCATCAGGGCATCGGAGGCGACGTTCAGGCCCACGTGCTTCATGGCGCAGAAGGCGCGCGAGCCCACCATGGAGGCGCCGATGGCCACCTCCAGGGAGACCTTCTCGTTCACCGACCATTCGGTGTAGATATCCGGATAGGTGGACAGCACCTCCAGCATCTCGGTGGCCGGCGTGCCCGGATAACCCGCGGCGACGCGCGTGCCCGCCTCCCACACGGCGCGGGCCACGGCCTCGTTGCCGGACATGAGGAGCCGACCGGCGGCCGGCATGACTGCTGCCATCTACCCCACCCCCCTTAAAAACGCAAAGAGACGAAGGTTACGTTGGGGCGGCATTATACCCATTGATACAGGTCAAACCCGCCACGTGACGGCAAGTGAATCAAAACGCCGCCGCCACCGCCGCAACGCGCAATTCACATCGCCGTAACACGGGCCGACTAGGCTCTCTGGACAAAAACGTCTTGATCGGGGAAACGTCATGTATACGGAAACGGGCTCTGTGCGACGGCCCGCGCCGACCGGCGCGGTGCCGAACCCGGGTTCGCCCGCGACCCCGGGGCAGGAACTGGACCGCCTCATCGAGCACCGTCTCATCCATCCCGTGTTCCAGCCCATCCTGGGCTTCGGCGCGCGCAGCTACCTGGGCTTCGAGGCGCTGGCCCGCGGCCCGAACGACTCGCCCCTGCACCTGCCCCAGGCGCTGTTCGACACCGCGCAAAAGCTGGGGCGTGCCGCCGAACTGGACCGCCTGTGCCGCGAGCAGGCCCTGCGCGCCTTCGCCGCCCGGGGGCTGGCCGGCAAGCTGTTCATCAACATCGGCCCCGCTCACCTGGCCGATCCCGCCCTGTTGAACGGCGACACCCTGCTCCTGCTGCGCGAGCTGGGCCTTTCCCCGAGCCGCATCGTCATGGAGGTGACCGAGAACCAGAAGATCACGGATTTCGCCGAAGCGCGCGACCTGCTCGCCCATTACCGCGGCTTGGGCTACGAGGTGGCCATCGACGACCTGGGCGAGGGCTTCTCCAACCTGCGGGTGTGGACCGAGCTGCATCCGCAATACGTGAAGATCGACCGCCATTTCATCCACGGCATCTGCGACGACGCCCTCAAGTTCCAGCTCGTGCGCTCGATCCACGGCTTCGCCGAGGCCTGCTCGGCCCACATCATCGCCGAGGGCATCGAGACGGAGACGGATTTCACGGCGGTGCGCGACTTGGGGCTGGCCTACGGCCAGGGCTGGTTCATCGCCCGGCCGCAGGAGCACCCGCCGGCCGCGCCCAGCCCCGAAGTGCAGCAGGCCCTGGCGAAGCACTCGATCAGCGTCTTCCCCGGCATGCAGGCGGCGCCCGTCCGCGGCGCCACGACACGCACGGTAGCGACCCGCGTTGAGCCCGTCTCCCCCGACGCGGGCAACGAAGCCGTCTACCGGCGCTTCGAGCACGATCCCGACGAGTACGCCATCCCCGTGGTCAAGGACGGCTTTCCCGTCGGCCTCATCAACCGCTACAACCTGATCGACCGCTTCGCCCGGCCCTATTGCCGCGAACTGTACGGGAAGCGCAGTTGCGCCCAGTTCATGGACCCGGCCCCCCTCATCGTGGACCACGCCATCAGCGTGCAGGAACTGGGCCGGCTCATCAGCCGCGCGGCCAAGCGCCACATGCACGACGGCTTCATCGTCACCGAGGACGGGCGCTACCTGGGCGTGGGCCACAGCCAGGACCTGATGGCGCTCATCACGGAAATGCAGATCACGGCGGCCCGCTACGCCAATCCGCTCACCCAACTGCCCGGCAACGTGCCCATCGACGAGCACATCGACCGGCTGCTGGAGGGCAGCGTGCGCTTCGCCGCGGCCTACTGCGACCTGGACCGCTTCAAGCCCTTCAACGACGTGTATGGGTACCGCCGCGGGGACGACCTCATCCGCATCGTCGCCCAGATCCTCGTCGAGCACGTGGACGGCGGACTGGACTTCGTCGGCCACATCGGCGGCGACGACTTCCTGGTGCTCTTCCAGAGCGCCGACTGGGCCGAGCGCAGCCAGCGCATCATCGATTCCTTCGACGAGCGGGCCAGGGCGCTCTTCGCGCCCGAGGACCTCGCCCGCGGCGGACTCACCGCGGAGGACCGCCTGGGGCGCAGCCAGTTCTTTCCCCTGCCCGCCCTGTCCATCGGCGTGGTGAACATCGAACCGGGCAGCTACACTTCGCACCACGAGATCTCCGTGGCCGCGGCGGAAGCGAAGAAACTCGCCAAGCGCGAGGTGCATAGCTCGATCTTCGTCGAGCGCCGGCAGCCGCTGCGCTCCCAGGCGGCGTAGCCCGCCATGGCGCAGCGTCGCAGAAGCGTTGGTCAACGCGGCGCCATTGGGGTAGCCTGCGGCCCCATGGAAAGCCCGTACAAGAGCAAGAACGGCCTGCGCCGCATCTGGAACGCGTTGCGCTACTCCATCGACGGCCTGGCGGCGGCCCTGCGCCACGAGCATGCCTTCCGCCAGGAGACGGCGCTGGCCGCGGTGCTCCTGCCGCTCGCCCTGTGGTTCGGCCAAGACGGCATCGGGCGGGCGCTGATGATAGGCAGCGTGCTCCTCGTCCTCATCGTCGAGCTGGTCAACTCGGCCCTCGAGGCCGCGGTCGACCGCATCTCCCTGGACGACCACGCCCTGGCCAAGCGGGCCAAGGACATCGGCAGCGCCGCCGTGCTCCTCGCCCTCATCAATCTCGCCGCCGTGTGGGGCTTCGTCCTCTTCGGCTGAAGGCTCGTCACGAAAGCATCATCTCGGCGTCATCATTCCTTCGCCATGGCCGCGCCACCATGGGCGCATGGAGAAGCCCCCCGCCCCGCCGCGCCGGCTGCATGTCGCCACCGTCACCGAGACCTACCCGCCGGAGATCAACGGCGTGGCCACCACGCTCGGGCGCATGCTGGAGGGCCTGCTCGGCCTGGGCCACCGGGTCCAGGTGATCCGCCCGCGCCAGCACGGTGACGATAGTCCGGTCGAAGGGGCGCGACTGCAGGACGTGCTCGCCCCCGGCCTGCCCCTGCCCCGCTATCCGGGCCTGCGTCTGGGCCTGCCCGCCAAGCGCCGCCTGCTGCGCCTGTGGTCCGAGCAGCGCCCCGACGTGGTGCACCTGGTCACGGAGGGGCCGCTCGCCTGGTCGGCCCTGGCCGCGGCGCGCCGGCTCGGCCTGCCGGTGGTGAGCGATTTCCACACCAACTTCCACCAGTATTCCCGCGACTACGGCCTGGGCTGGCTGTACCGGCCCATCGCCGGCTACCTGCGCGGCTTCCACAACCGGACCGACGCGACCCTGGTGCCCACCGCCGCCCTGCAGGCCGACTTGACGGAACAGGGCTATGCCAACGTGCGCGTCGTCTCCCGGGGCGTGGACACCGCCCTCTTCGGGCCGCACCGCCGCTCGCGGCAACTGCGCGCCGCCTGGGGGCTGGCGGACGATGCGCCGGCCGTGCTCTACGTGGGCCGGCTCGCCCCGGAAAAAAACCTGCCGCTGGCCCTGGAGGCCTTCGCCGCCATCGCCGCCCTCGAGCCGCGGGCGCGGCTGGTGCTGGTGGGCGACGGCCCGAGCCGCAGCGAGCTGGAGCGCGCCTATCCGCAGCACGTCTTCGCCGGCATGCGCCGGGGGGAGGACCTGGCGGGCCATTACGCCTCCGGCGACCTCTTCCTCTTTCCCAGCCGCACCGAGACCTTCGGCAACGTGACGACCGAAGCCCTGGCCAGCGGGCTGGCGGTGGTCGCCTACGAGTACGCCGCCGCCGGCGAGCTGATCATCGACGGCGAGAACGGCTTCCTGGCCCCTTGCGGCGATGCCCCGGCCTTCATCGCCGCCGCCGCCCGCGCCATCGAGTGTCCGACCCGCCGCGCCGCCGTGCGGCGGAGCGCGCGGCTCACCGCCGAGTGCCTGGACTGGAACCGGGTGGTGGCGGATTTCGTCCAGGTCCTGCACACCGCGATCGCCGAGCACGGACGCCGCCGCGGAGCCCAGCATGCGCCTGTCCTGGCAGCGGATTGACGCCCTCGACCTGGCCCTGTGCCTGCGCTGCAACCGGGCGAGCCGCCACCGCGGCGTGCGCGCCCTGTTCCGCAGCGTCAGCCGCCTGGGCAACGGCGTCTTCTGGTACGTCCTGATGGCCCTGCTGCCGGCGGCCTACGGGCAACGCGCCTGGCCGGTGGTGGTGCAGATGCTGTCAGCCGGTCTCGCCGGCGCGGCCCTCTACAAGTGGATCAAGGAAAGGACCTTGCGGCCCCGGCCCTACCAGATCCACCCGGACATCGTCGCCGCCGCCGCGCCCCTGGACCAGTTCAGCTTCCCCTCCGGCCACACCCTGCACGCCGTTTCCTTCAGCCTCATCGCCTGCTGGCATTTCCCGGAGCTGTCGCTGCTGCTCTTCCCCTTCGCGGCGCTGGTCGCCGCCTCCCGCCCCATCCTCGGCCTGCACTACCCCGGCGACGTGCTCGCCGGCGCCGCCCTCGGCGCCGCGCTGGCCGCCAGCGTGCTGGGCGCCTGAAAGAAGTCCTGGGGCAAGGCAAGGCGCCCCAGCATCACCCGCGGGCTGCAGCCGGCCAGCCGCGCCCGCGCCAGCGGCGCACTCACCTCCGCCGCCCACCACGGTTGCTCGCCGGCGAGCAGGCGGTCGATCTGCCGCAGCCGCTCGGCCGTCCGGCGCAGGTAATGGTCCAGGCGCCGCTGCAACTGGGCATCGGCGCGGCGCGCCACGGCGTACAGGGCCTGCGGCAGGCGGGAGCCGCGCAGCAGGCCCTCGCCGCGGGCCAGCCAGCCCATGGCGCGCGCCGCCTCGCCGGGGCGGCAGCCCAGGCTCCGATCCATGAAAGGGGCCGCCCGCGGCGCCTCACGGGCGAGCAGTTGCGCCGGGGTGGCGAAGAGGTGGCGGCGCACGTAGGCATCCATGGTCCATTCCGCCACGGCATGGGCGAGCAGCGGCGTGTCGAACCAGACATGCTCGTGGGCGGGCACGAAATGGTTGTGGGCGATGACGTCCGCCAACAGGTGGCCGGCATAGCCCAGGGCCAGCGCCCGCTCCGCGTCGCTCTGCGCCGAGGCGATCAGGCGGGCCGCGTTGGGCCAGCCGTGGGTGGCCGCCAGGCCCGGCGCCCGGGCCGGCCCGCTCACCAGCGACAGGTCGGGCAGGCAGGCGCCGGCCAGCACCAGGCGGGGAAAGGCCTGCGCCGCGCGGGCGAAGCGCCGGTCGGCGAGCGGCACCGCCCAGAGGAGCAGTTGGGCGAAATAAACGTGGGTGTCGAGGCCCCAGGCCAGGGCATCGGCGCTGGTGAGGGCAAGCGGCAGGAACCACAGCCAGGCAGGGCGCATGGGCCGGCAGCATGCGGGCCGGGCGCAACAGCGGCTTTACAGCCCGGTGATGTTTGCATGACGGTGCGCGCGCCGGCGCGCATCGAGGCGGGGGGCCGCCGGGTGGCTTCGCCGCCCGCTTCCGTGTGGTCCTCCCACGACAAGGCCAATTCCGATACGAATCATCGCGTTGCGGCCTCGCGCCGAAGAGGGTGTCGTCAGCCGCCAACACAACCGGGGGTGATTCCGTCGGGCCCGGGACCCGGAATCTGGCTTGACCAACTGATTTAAAAGAAAAATCCCACTACTGGCACGGCCATTGCCTATAAGCGGTCCGTGGCCAGGTTTCATCTCGGAACCGGCTGCTTCTTTTCATTTTCGTAGGGAGAAGTTAGTGAGACTGAAGCGAAATGCACTGATCGAAGAGCGTTCCCGTGGCGCTTCCGCAATGAAGCTCAACGTGAGCAGGCTCTTCAGCGCAGCCGCCGTCACCTCGGCCATGTTCGTGCTGCCCATCTCCGCGGCCCATGCGGTTCCGGATTGCAGCAAGGTGAACTGCAGCGGCTCGCTGCCGGCCGACCACGCCGTGCCGACGTTCGGGCTGGCGTGTACCTCTTGCCACGCGCCGGCTACCACGACACCGCCGGCTACCACGACACCGCCCACCACCACGACACCGCCGGCTACTACGACTCCGCCGGCCACCACGACACCGCCGGCTACCACGACTCCGCCCACCACCACGACGCCGCCGGCTACCACGACGCCGCCCACGACGACCAAGCCGCCTGCGACGACGCCACCGACCACCACGCCACCGGTGACGACCACGCCGCCAGTGACGACGCCGCCGACCACCACACCGCCGACCGGCATGCCCGGCTACATGGATCCGGCCA
>CAYZLI010000114.1:0-13002 GCA_964479195.1 uncultured Rhodocyclaceae bacterium | reverse complement strand
CTGTGGCCGGCTTGGCCGGCTCCTCCACCTTCACCGACTCCTGGCTGAGCTGAGTCACCCGGCCAGCCGCCGGTTTAAAAGAAACACTTGATTAGTGTCCCGAGTTAGCGCCCGGGGGATGCTCCCGGCGTCGCCGGGGGCTATTCCAGCGCGATGCGCAGCGCCACGGTCGTCGCCCACGGCCCGAAAAACGCCGCGAGCGCGAAGAAGGCCGCCAGCAGCGACAGGTGCGCCGCCGCGCCCAGGCCGGTGATCTCGGCTTCCACCGCGCCGGCACCGAAGATCAGCACCGGCACGTAGAGCGGCAGCACGAGGAGCGACACCAGCACGCCGCCGCCGCGCACGCCCAGGGTGAGCGCCGCGCCGATGGCGCCGATGAGGGAAAGCACCGGCGTGCCGATGGCCAGGGCCGCCAGGAGCACTGTCAACGAGCCGGGCGCCAGATCGAACTGCAGGCCCAGCACCGGCGCCAGCAGCACGAGCGGCAACCCGGAGAGCAGCCAGTGGGCGATCACCTTGCCCGTCACCAGCACGCCGAGCGGCACGGCCGAGAGGGCCATCTGCTCCAGGGTGCCGTCGGCGTGGTCGGCGGCGAACAGGCGGTTCAGGGAGAGCATGGTCGCCAGCAGGGCGGCCACCCACAGAACGCCGGGGGCGATCTTGCGCAGCATGTCCATCTCCGGGCCGATGCCCAGGGGGAACAGGCTGACGACGATGACGAAGAAGAACAGCGTGGTCAGCACGTCCGACTTGCGCCGCGCGGCGAGCAGCAGGTCGCGGCGCACCACCCCGGCCAGGGCCGTGAGGACGTGGGGCGCCTCCGCGGGGGCGGCTAGGGCTTCGGCGCGCACGGGCATTCTTTCATCGCTAGTCCAGCCGCAGGTGCTCGATGCGGCCCGCCGCCAGCGGCAGGTCCTGGTGGCTGGTCAGTACCGCCATGCCGCCGCCGCCCACATGGGCGTCGATCAGGCCGCACAACTCGGCGGCCGCCTTGCGGTCCAGGGCCGTAAGCGGTTCGTCCAGCACCCACAGCCGGTGCTTGCCCAGCAGCAGCCGGGTGAGCGCGACGCGCCGCTTCTGGCCTGCCGAGAGCACCCGCGCCGGCAGGTCCTCGCGCCCCTTCAGGCCCAGGCGCCGCAGGGCGTCCCGGGCCTCTTCCTCGCTCGCCGTCTGCCCGGCGAGCCGGGCCGACATGCGGGCGTTCTCCGCGGCCGTCAGTTCCTCCTTCACGGCGCCGGCGTGGCCGCAATAGATCAGTTCCCGGCGGTAGTCCTCGGCCAGTTCCCGGATCGGCGTCCCGTTCCAGCGGATCTCGCCCTGGGCCGGCGTGGCCAGGCCCACGATCATGCGCAGCAAACTGGTCTTGCCGCTGCCGTTGGCCCCCTGCACCAGCAAACAGGTGCCGCCTTCCAGGCGGAACGACAGCCCGCGGAACAGGCTCTTCTCGCCGCGCACGCACTCGAGGTTGCTGGCTTCAAGCATCGGACGATTTGTGGTGGCTCCGGTGGCCCGGAGCTTTCAGGTCAAAGACCGCGCCGGCGGCGCGAGTCGGGAAACGGGGAATTCTACCTGTTCGAGGGGCCCAGGCGCAGGCGGATCGCGGCGAGCAGGCGGGCGGGATGCAGCATGTCCGGTTCGATGCGCGGCCAATCGACGGCATCCAGGGTGTTCTTGACCAGCAGGCCGAGGTCCGTGTCGCCCTCCATGACCAGGCGGCGGCTGAAGAACAGGGTGTCGGGATCCTCCTGGCGCAGGGCCAGGGCGAGAAAATCGCAGGCCCGGGCGCTGATGGACAGATCGGGCTTGGCTTGGCTCACCGCCGGCCGGAAACCGCGCGGCGTCAGGGTGAAGCGCAGGGTCAGCCCGCCGTCCAGCACCCGCAGGCAGACGAGCTTGCCGCTGAGAGGCTCGAGGCTCTCCCGCGGCAGGATGCGTCCCAGGGCCAGATTGAGGGCGGTGGTGAGCCCGAGGGTGGGCGGGAACTGGGGCAGGCGTGCGGCGATTTCGCCGAAGGGGCGCGGAATCTCGAATTGCGGCAGCGTGAATTTGGCCATGGCGTTCATGGGTCGGGTCTGTGTAGGGTGGGTTAGGCCGCAGGCCGTAACCCGCCGGTTGTGTGTTCGATACCATTCGGCGCAATGCGCTTCGCCCTTCGACAGGCTCAGGACAGGCTTATTGCGCCCTACGCGCTACGCGCTGGCTCATGGGCAAGCGTCGGGTCGGGAGGCGAGCAGTGTACCGCCTGGGCGGCCCCGGGTCGAGCCCGCAGGCTCTGTTGGCCTGTCCAAATCCGCAGGCTCCGGCAGGGCGATGTGGAACACGGCGCCGCGATCGGGCTCGGCCTCGACCCAGATGCGGCCGCCGTGGCGGACGACGATGCGCTTGACGAGCGCCAGGCCGATGCCCGTACCCTCGAAATCCGTCGCTGGGTGCAGGCGCTGGAAGGCGCCGAAGAGCTTGTCCGCGAAAGCCATGTCGAAGCCGGCGCCGTTGTCGGCGACGGAGACTATGCTTTCCCGCGCATCGCGCCGGACCGTGCATTCGATGGAAGCCAGGTCCCGCCGGCTGGAGTATTTCCAGGCGTTGCCGAGCAGGTTTTCCAGGGCGATGCGCAGCAGGTGCGGGTCGCCCCAGACGGCCGCGCCGGACGGGCAGGCGCAGATCACCCGGCGCTGCGGCTCCCGTTCGCGCAGCGCGCCGATGATCTCGTCGCACAGGGAGGAAATATCCGTCCGTTCGCAGCTCAGTTCCGCCCGGGCGATGCGGGAAAGGGCGAGCAGATCGTCGATCAGCTCCCCCATCCGATTGGCATTGGAGACGACGCGTTCGAGCAGCCTTTGTTCCTCGTCGCCCAGCTTGCCGGCGCATTGCTCGCTGAGCATGGCGGAGAAGCCGTTGATGGCGCGCAGGGGGGCCCGCAGGTCGTGGGAGACCGAGTAGCCGAAGGCCTCCAGCTCCTCGTTGATCGCCCGCAGCTTGGCGGTGCGCTCGGCCACCCGCCGTTCCAGCGTCTGGTTGAGCTCGCGCAGCTCCTGTTCGGCCTGCTGGCGGGCCCGCGTCATCTGGTTGAAGCTCGCCGCCAGCTCGCCGATCTCGTCGCGGCCGGCCACCGGCGCTTCCGTATAGCTCCCCGGCCGCTCCTGCATGCTGCGGATGGCCTGGCGCAGCGCCCCCAGGGGACGCATCAGGTAGGCGGCGCCGAACCAGCCGAGCAGGGGCACGACCACCAGCAGGGCGAGGGTGAACCAGCCGATGGCCTGGCGCATGTTGTCGATCGGCGCCCGCACTTCCGCCAGCGGCAGCACGGTGGCGAGCACCCAGTCGGTGTCGCTTACCGGCGCGTAGCTCACCAGGGCGGAGAAGCCCGGGGCGTCCGTCTCTTCGGTGAGGACCTGGCCGTCGGCCGCCCGCTCCAGGCCGCGCCAGGCCCCGTCCAACCGGCTCAGCATGCGCTTCTGCTGCCGGTGCATGACGATTTCCCGGTCGCGGGTGACCAGCAGGGCGAATCCCTGCTCGCCCACCGGCATGTCGGCGATGCCGCCGAGGAAGTTGCGCTCGGAAAGCCTGATGACGCCGGCAAGTATGCGCGCCACATTCCCGCTGCGGTCGAACACGGGCGCGGTGAGCAGCGTCACCGGCGCCTTGGTGAACGCCCCCGTCAGGGGCCCGGAAATGACGGGCCGGCCGCTGTCCATGGTGCGCCGGAAGTAGTCACGCCCGGCCAGGTTGCTGCCGGCGCGGCCCCGCACCACCGGTTTGTCGGCCAGGATCGTGCCATCGGCCGAGAAGACCACGACGTCGGAGAACACGGCCTGGAGCGCCGGCTTGGAATCCAGGAAGGCCGGCAGCGTGGACGGGGCGGCGTCGGCCGGCAGGGCGGCGGCGACGTTGACCAGCGCCCGCTGGGCGAGGGCCGCCTTGCCGGCGATCTCGCCGGCGAGCCGGCTGGCCACCGCCTGCTGCTGATCGACGGTCCGCCGGAGAATCTCGCGTTCGGCGATGTGCAGCGAGATCCACGAGCAGAGCAGCAGGACCGCGATGGCGATCGACGTGGCGAAGAGGGCGGTCTTGCTCTTGAGGTTCATGCGACGCGATTTTCGGGACGCGGGCCGGGAGATGCTATCCGCGGCGCGCCGCCGGAGCAATAATTGTCAAGAAACGCGGAGGGGACGCAGGCCGTGTAGGGCGCGTAGGGCGCAATAAGCGAAGCGCATTGCGCCGGATGCCGTTCGGCGCAATACGCTGCGCTATCGCGCCCTACGCGGCTATGCGGCCACCTGTTCCAGCCCGGCTTTGCCGTGCCAGAAGCCGTTGCAGGGCTCGGCCAGCCCGAACGCGGCCATCCGGGCCCGCGCCGCGGCCGGGTCGAGGACGCCGTCCATGCGCGCCCGGAAGACCTTGGCCAGTTCGGCGGTGTGCTGCGATTGCGGGCTCAGCCGCAGGACGTCCACCCCGAGGCCGCGCATCGCCTCCACCTCGCCGATCAGGTTGTACACCTTGGCCGACTGGGTCTGGATGCCGTTGAGGTTGAGGAACGGCTCGCCCTCGCGGGTGTTGATGAGCAGGCCGTCGGGGAACTCCAGGCACTTGAAGCGGCAGTCGTCCTTCTGCAGGTTGAAGTGGCGCGCCGTGAAGCAGCGCGCCGAGAAGGCCAGGGGCAGGCGTCCGTAGGCGAACACCTCGGTTTCCAGCCCGGTGGGCCGGGCCGCCTGCAGGTCGGCGAGCGCGGCCGAGGACATTTCCACCGGCATGACCCAGCGCACGGCGCCCAGGCGCGCCATCATGGCGAGCGTGGCGGTGTTGAAGATGTTGAGGAAGGGGCCGGCGATGTAGGGGCGCTTGGCCGCGGCGAGCACATGCACCGCCCCCATGTCGTTGGCCTCGGTGAGGAAGCCCGCTTCGTCGGTGATGCGGCGCAGGTTCTTCAGGTCCGATTCCGATTCGATCAGGGTCTGGGTGCAGAGGATCGCCTGTTTGCCGGCGGCCTGCAGCCGGCTCGCGATGTCCAGCCAGTCTTGTACGCGCAGTTCGTGGCGGCGCGAACACACCGTCTCGCCGAGGTAGACCATGTCCACCGGCGCCGCGGCCATTTCCGCGTAGAAGTCGAGAACCTGCTGGCGCGGCCAGTAGTAGAGGAGGGGGCCCAGCGCGAGCTTCATGGAAGTTGCCAGTTGCCAGTTACCGGTTGCCAGCGGAGGACAATACTCCGCGAGCGAAGCGAGCCGGCGTCACCCCCTTCCACGGGAAGGGGGAGGGGGGGAAGGTCGTTCATTTCCACGGCCGATAGTAGGCGCCGAGGGTATGCATCTGCCCCTCGGACACCTTGTTCAGTTCCGCCATCCACGCATCGCGCACCGTGTACCGCTCGCGGTTTCTCAGCGCCGAGTCGATGGCCTCGCGCCATACCTTGGTCACCTGCGCCACGTAGGCGGGGCTGCGCTGGCGGCCCTCGATCTTGATGGCCTTCACGCCGATTTCCATCAGCCTGGGCAGCAGCTCGATGGTATTGAGGCTGGTGGGCTCTTCGATGGCGTAATAGGTCTCGTCGTTCACCTGGAAGCGGCCCTTGCACAGGGTCGGGTAGCCGGCTTTTTCGCCTTCCGCGAAACGGTCGATGAGCACACCGTTCAGCCGCGTTTCCATGCCGCGCTCGGTCTGCTCGTAGCGCACCGCCTTGCCGGGCGAGCACACCCCCACGGTGTTGGGCGAATCGCCCGTGACATAGGCCGACAGGGTGCAGCGGCCTTCCACCATGACGCACAGGCCGCCGAAGCCGAAGACCTCGATTTCCACCGGCGTGTTCTTCACCACGTGCTCCACCTGCGCCAGGGCCAGCACGCGCGGCAGCACGGCGCGCTGGATGCCGAACTGCTCGTGGTAGAAGTTGATGGCCTCGTAGTTGGTGGCCGAGCCCTGGACCGACAGGTGCAGGCGCAACTGCGGGTGCTTCGTCTTTGCATATTCCATCAGCCCCGGGTCGGCCAGGATGATGGCATCGACGCCGAAGTCGGCGGCCTTGTCCACGGCCGCGGTCCAGCGGCCCCAGGTTGCCGCCTGGGGGTAGGTGTTCAGGGCCAGGAGCACCTTGGCGCGGTGCCCATGCGCATAGCGGATGCCTTCGCGCAACTGGGCGTCGTCGAAGTTGAGCCCGGTGAAGTTGCGCGCGTTGGTATTGTCCTTCAGGCCCGTGTAGACGCAGTCGGCGCCGTGATCGACGGCCGCTTTCAGGGCCGGCAGGGCGCCGGCGGGGCAGACGAGTTCGAAGGGCTTTTCCGTGAGCATGGGGCCGGGGCGCAGAGGACGACTTGAGCTGAACCGCGCAATCTAGGGCCGGTGCCCGCTCGCGGCATTGACCTGGATCAAAGGGGGCTCGCGCGCCCGGGCAGGGTGAAGGAGAAAGTGGCGCCCTGTTCGACGGCGCCCTCCGCCCAGATTTCGCCGCCGTGGCGCTCGACGATGCGCTGTACCGTGGCCAGCCCCACGCCGGTCCCGTCGAAATCCTTCGGGTGATGCAGGCGCTGGAACAGCCCGAAGAGCTTGTTCGCATGGGCCATGTCGAAGCCCGCCCCGTCGTCCTTGACGAAGTAGGCGAGGCGGCCGTCCTCCAGCCGCCGGCTGCCGAATTCGATGCGCGCAGTAGGGTGCTTCGCCGTGTACTTCCAGGCATTGTCGAGAAGGTTCTGCAGCAGGGCCCGCAGCAGCGGCGGGTCGCCCACGGCCGTCACCCCCGCGGCGATGCAAACCTCCGCCTGGCGCTGCGGCTCCTGTTCGGCCAGCTCCCCGGCGATTTCCCGCGCCATGGCCGACAGGTCCACCGTTTCCCGGTTCAGTTCGACGCGGGACAGGCGGGCCAGCTCCAGCATGTCGTCGATGAGCCGGCCCATGCGCCCGGCCGCGCCGCGCACCCGCTGGATGTATTCGCGGGCTTCGGCGTCCGCGCCGGCGCCGCAGCGCTCCTCCAGGAGGTGGCTGAAGCCGTCGATGCTGCGCAGCGGGGCGCGCAGGTCGTGGGCCACCGTGTAGCTGAACGACTCCAGTTCCCGGTTGGCCGCCTGGAGCTCGGCGGTGCGCTCCGCCACCCGCCGTTCCAGCTCGCCATGGGCCCGGGCGAGCGCCATCTCCGCCTGCTTGCGCTCGGTCACGTCCTCGGCCACCACCAGCAGGTGGCGCTGGCCGTTCGCCTCGAAGGCGCTGAAGCCGCAGTCGAGCCAGGCCTCCCGGCCCGAAGCGGCGACGACGTGGAACTCACCCTGCTGCGTCTGTCCCGTGGCGAGGGCTTGTTCGGCGGCCAACCGCATCCCGGACTGCTGCCAGCAGGCGGCCTTGCGGAAGTCCTGGCCCAGTGCCCATTCGGGCGCGGCCGCGGCCAGCTTCGCCGCGTGCTCGTTGACGAGCACGCAGGGGCCGTCCTCGCGATAGGCGGCGATGCCGATCGGCGAGGTGGCCAGGATCTTGGAGTTGAGGTCGAGGACTTCCGCCAGCCGCGTCTGGGCGGTCTGGCGCAACTCGGCCATGCGGTTGAACTTCTGGGCGAGGACGGCCAGCTCCAGGTTGCCGGCCTCTTCGGGCAGGCGCACGTCGAAGCGGCCCTCGCCCAGGGCCTCGGCGGCGCGGGCCACCGCCTCGACGGGCTCGCGGATGCGTCTGGCGATGAAAAAGGCGGCGAACCCCAGCACGACGACCACCGCCACGGCGAAGGCCAGCTCGAGTGCGACATGCCCGCCGATCTCCGCCCACAGGGCCTGTCGCGGCGCGTCCACCACGACCAGCCAGTCCGTGCCGGCCACCGGGGCATGGCCGTAGAGCCGCAGCGTGCCTTCCGCATCGGCGATGAACGCTGTGTCCCCGGGCTTGATCGAACGGATAGCCTCCACGGGCAACTGCAGCTTCTTGCCCACCCACTGGTCGGCGTCCCGGGAGCGGGCCACCACCGCCCGCTGGGAATCGAGGACGGTCACCACGTAGGCCGAGCCTTCCAGGTCGCGATCCAGGTTGAACTGGTAGTTCCACAGGTCTACCGTGAGGACCAGGACGCCGCGAACGATTCCGGCCGCATCCACCACCGGTTCGGCCAGGGCCGAGATCCAGCGGCCGACGACCCGCCCTACGGTGGGGTCCCCCACCTGGCGCACGCCGGAGGCCATGATGGCCCGGAACCAGGGGCGATGGGTGACGAGCCCCTTCAGGTTCGGCCCCTGCGCCGCGTTGCAGACCACGTCGCCGGCGGCGTTGTCCAGGAGCAGGTTGGCGTAGGACTTATTGGCAGCGAGGAAGTGGTCGAACACCGGGTCGCAGGGCGCGGTGGCCATGGCTTGAATCGCCGGGCGGCGCGCCAGGCCCTCCAGGATGGCGAAGCTCTGGCGATGGAAGTGTTCGGTCCGGACGGCGACGGTCTGGGCGTGGCGGAAGGCTTGGCGCGACGCTTCGGCAACCGCTTGCTGGTATTCCCAGCGGATGTAGAGCGTCAGGAAGGCCGCCATGGGCACGAAGATCACCGCCACCAGCAGGGAAAGCTGACGGGCAATGCCGAGCCGGTTCCACTTGTGGACGATCACTGTTCTTCTTGGCTCCGGGAAGGGGAGGCGCACGGGGCCGGGGGCGCCTCCACGCGTCCCGGCGTCGCGCCGGGACCGCTTAGGAATTGATTTGTATCAAATTATGGTACAGAGAGCGGCGGGGAGCCGCAAGGGCGGGGCGATCCGGCGGCAGTAGGGCGCAATAGCCGCCAAGCGGCGTATTGCGCCGGATGGGTTGGCGCATTACGGCCTGCGGCCTAATGCGCCCTACGGGTTGTTTCAGCCGCCGGCCACTGCGTGGCGGATCTGCTCGATGCCGACAGGATCGTCCAGGGTGGTGAGGTCGCCCGGGTCGCGCCCTTCGGCGATGGCCTGGATGGAGCGGCGCAGCACCTTGCCCGAGCGGGTCTTGGGGAGTTGGGAGATAAAGTGCACCCGCTTCGGGCGGCCGATGGGGCCGAGCAGGCTGTCCACCGTGCCCATCACTTCCTTTTCCAGCGCCCCGCGCAGTTCCGGCGTGGCGATTCTCGCCGCATCCTTCACCACGGCAAAGGCCAGCGGCATCTGGCCCTTCAGCGCATCGGCCACGCCCACCACGGCCACCTCGGCGATGGCAGTGTGGGCGCTCACCGCCTCCTCGATCTCGCGGGTGCCGAGGCGGTGGCCGGCGACGTTGATGACGTCGTCCGTGCGGCCGAGGATGAAGTAGTAGCCGTCCTGGTCGCGGATGCCCCAGTCGAAGGTGGTGTAGACCATCTTGTCGCGGAACGAGGTGAAATAGGTCTGCACGAAGCGCTCGTCCTGGCCCCACACCGTGCTCATGCAGCCGGGCGGCAGGGGCGGCACCACCGCCACCACGCCCTTCTCGTCGGCGCCCACCTCCTCGCCCGTGGCCTCGTGCAGCAGGCGCACGTCGTAGCCGTAGGCCGGGAAGGAGGGGCTGCCGAACTTGGTCGGGTGCGGCTCGATGCCGGGCAGGCCGGTGAGCAGGGCCCAGCCGGTCTCGGTCTGCCAATAGTGGTCGTAGATGGGCTTGCCCAGCGCCTCGGCGATCCATTTCGCCGTCGGCTCGTCCAGCGGCTCGCCGGCGAGGAAGAGGTGGCGCAGGCTGGAAAGGTCGTATTTCCTGAGGTAGGCCGGATCCTGCTTCTTCAGCACGCGGATGGCGGTGGGGGCGGAGAACACGACGGAGACCTTGTGGTCCTGCACGATCTTCCACCAGATGCCCGGGTCGGGGCGCAGGGGCGTGCCCTCATACACCACCGTGGCCATGCCGTTGATGAGTGGGCCATAGACGATGTAGGAGTGGCCCACCACCCAGCCGATGTCCGAGGTCGAGAAATAGGTCTCGCCCGGATTGGCCTGGTAGACATGCTTCATGGAGGCGGCCAGCGCCACGGCGTAGCCGCCCGTATCCCGCTGCACGCCCTTGGGCTTCCCGGTGGTGCCCGAGGTATAGAGGATGTAGGAGGGGTGGCTGGATTCCACCCAGGTCACGGGCACCTGGGCGTCCAGGTGCTGGGCGCGCAGGGTGGCGTAGTCCAGGTCGCGGCCCGCCACGACGGCCATGTCCTTGTCCAGGCCGCGGTTGACGATCAGCACCTTCTGCGGCGGCGTCTGCGATAGCCGCAAGGATTCGTCCACCAGGTGCTTGTAGGGCACCGCCTTGCCCGCGCGCATGCCGGCATCGGAGGTGACCATCACCTTGGGCTGGGCATCGTCGATGCGCGTGGCGAGGGAATGGGCGGCGAAGCCGCCAAACACCACGGAGTGGATGGCGCCGATGCGCACCGTCGCCAGCATGGCGAAGATGGCCTCGGGGATCATGGGCATGTAGATGAGTACCCGGTCGCCCTGACCCACGCCCAGGCTCTGCAGGACGGCGGCCATGCGCTGCACCTCGGCGTGCAGCTCGCTGTAGGTGTAGGTCTTTTCCTGCCCGGTCTCGGTGGAGATGTAGATCAGGGCGGGCTGGGCGGCGCGGTCCTTCAGGTGCCGGTCCACCGCGTTGTGGCAGAGGTTGGTCTCGCCGCCGACGAACCACCTGGCGAAGGGCGGCTTGGCGTATTCCAGGACCTGGCCGAAGGGCTTGTGCCAGTCGATGAGCTTGGCCTGCTCGACCCAGAACCCATCCGGATCCGCGATCGAGCGGCGGTGAAATTCCTGGTATTTCGCTCCCATGACTCCTCCTCCTGTTGCTGGGTGCCGGCGGTTCGCCTGATATAAGGATAAGCGGGGATTATAAAGCGTCCGCCGGAGGCGGACTGGCGCCGAAAGGACAGTTCATGGGGGAGCCGAAGGGCCCGCTCCCACCCGGCTAGATTGTCTCCGCCTCCATGCGGATCGACCCGCAGGGGCACTCCGCTACGCAGATGCCGCAGCCCTTGCAGTAGTCGTAGTTGAAGCGGAAGCGGCTCCCGGGGCCGAGCTTGATCACCGCATTGTCGGGGCACACGCCGTAGCAGTTGTCGCACTCGAAGCAGTTGCCGCAGGACAGACAGCGCCGCGCCTCGAAGAGCGCGTTGCCCTCGTCCAGGCCGCCAAGCACCTCCTCGAAGGTGCCCTGGCGGCGGATGATGTCCAGCACCGGCTGCACGGTCTTGGGCGCATCCGCGTAGTACCAGGGGTTGAGCTTGTCGAAGGTGGCGAGCTCATGCTTGGGCACCGCCTCATAGGCGGCGCCGCGCAGCCAGGCGTCGATGTGCCGCGCCGCCTTCTTGCCGTGGCCGATGGCGACCGTCACCGTGCGCTCCCCGGGCACCATGTCGCCGCCGGCGAAGATGCCCGGATAGCCGGTCATCAGGCTGCGGTCCACCTGCACGGAACCGCCGTCGAAGGCCAGCCCCGGGACATTGTCCAGCAGGGACAGGTCCACGTCCTGGCCCAGGGCCAGCACCAGGGAATCGGCTTCGATGGTCTCGTATTCCCCCGTCGGCTGCGGGAAGCCATTGGCGTCCAGGGCCATCTTCTCCACCGTGAAGCTCGCCTCGCCGGCCGACCTGATGGTGGACAGCCACTTCATCATGACGCCCTCCTGCAGGGCCTCCTCCACCTCGAAGTCGTGGGCCGGCATCTTCTCCCGGGTGCGGCGATAGACGACGATGGACTCCTCCGCGCCCAGGCGCTTGGCCGTGCGCGCCACGTCGATGGCCGTGTTGCCGCCGCCGTAGATCACCACGCGGCGGCCGAGCAGCGGTTTGTCCTCGCCCTCCATGCCGCGCAGCACGGAGACCGCGTCCAGGATCTTGTTGGCGTCGCCCGCCGGGATGTAGGCCCGCTTGGCCAGATGGGCGCCCACGCCGAGGAAGCAGGCGTCGAAGCCGCCCTCCTGCATGGTGGCGAGCACGTGGTCCACCCGCCGGTCGAGCTTCAGTTCCACGCCCATGCGGACGATGCGCTGCACCTCCGCGTCGAGCACCTCGCGGGGCAGGCGGTACTTGGGAATGCCGAAGCGCATCATGCCGCCGGCCGCGGGGCCCGCCTCGAGGAGCGTGACGGCATGGCCCAGCAGGCGCAGGTGCCAGGCGGCGGAAAGGCCCGCGGGGCCCGCCCCCACCACCAGCACCCGCTTGCCCGAGGCGGGGGCGGGCTCCACTTGCCAGCCGCGCCGGATGGCCTCGTCGCCGAGGAAGCGCTCCACGGCATGGATGCTCACCGATTCGTCCAGCCCGCCGCGGTTGCAGGCGGTCTCGCAGGGGTGGTAGCAGACGCGGCCCATGGTGGCCGGCAGGGGGTTGTTCTTCACCAGCTCGCGCCAGGCGGCCTCATAGTCGCCGGATTCGGCGTGGAACAGCCAGCCCTGGATGTTCTCCCCCGCCGGGCAGCCCGCATTGCAGGGCGGCAGGCGGTCCAGGTACACCGGCCGCGTCGTGCGCCAGGAGCCGGTGCGGTTGGCCAGGGAAGAGCCGGGGTCGAGGGTGATGGCGAAGGGTTTTTCCATTTCAGCGGCCCTCGAGCAAGCCGAACTTGCGGATGTTGCGGTCGGCAATGGCCTGGATGCGGGCGATGGTGCCCACCGCCGGCTGCTTGCCGAAGAGGTGGGCGAAGCGCTTCTGCGGCTTGAGGTATTCCTCCACCGGCACGCGGTGGCGGATCCGGGTGGAGCCGACGATCTCCCCGTGCCGCGCCTCGAAGAGCGGAAAGAGCCCCGTCTCCACCGCCAGGCGCGCCAGGCGGATGGTGTCCTGGGTGGCCGCCCCCCAGCCCAGGGGGCAGGGCACCAGGATGTGAAGGTAGCGCGCGCCGCGCAGCTCCATCGCCCGCTTCACCTTCTGCTCCAGGTCGCGCAGGTAGGCCACCGAGGCCGTGGCCACGTAGGGGATGCCATGGGCCATGGCAATGGCCGGCACGTTCTTGCCCTGGCCGAAAGCGTTGCCTGGCTCCGAGCCCACGGCCATGGTCGTGGCGGTGCGCGCCGCCGGCGGCGTGGCGGAGGAGCGCTGCACGCCGGTGTTCATGTAGGCCTCGTTGTCGTAGCAGATGTAGA
>CAYZLI010000113.1:5653-13050 GCA_964479195.1 uncultured Rhodocyclaceae bacterium | reverse complement strand
GATGCCGTCAGGATGAAGGTGCGTATGCGCATGCGTGTTCCCGGTCAAGGCGCAGCTTCAGGGCGTGTCCGCGCCCTCGGAGCAATCGAGCGTAGAGGAGCCGGCCGGGGACGGCAAGTCGGAAGCCGTCCTGCAAAATCAGTTGTCCCTCGAGCCGACGCTCCGCGTAACGTCGTCGATCTGGTTGGCGGATTCAGCGGACTTCTCCGCCGGATCCGGACGTCGTACAGTCTGTTGAGAGCCGCGATCATTGGTCCCGGGAGCGGACCATCAGGTGCGGAAATGGGCCACGGCGGCTTCCAGTTCCCGCGCGAGCTTGTCCAGGTGCTGCACCGTTTCGGTGGAGAGCTGCGCCGCCTGGTGGTTCGCCTGGGCCTCGCTGGCGATGCGCTCGACGCTGGTAGCCGCCGCATCGCCGGAAACCCGCTGCTCCCGCGTCGCGCCGGCGATCTCGGCCACTTTGGCCGCGGTCTGCCGGGCGCTGTCGGCGATGCGGCCGAGGGACTCCTGGGCTGTGTTGACCAGGGCGACCCCCGATTCGGCCTGGCCGCGCATCTGTTCCATGCTCGCGGCGGCCTCGGTGACGCCCTGATGGACGGCCTCGATCAGTTCGCCGATCTCGGCGGTCGATTGGCTGGTGCGCTCCGCGAGCTTCCTGACCTCGTCCGCCACCACGGCGAAGCCGCGCCCCTGCTCGCCCGCCCGGGCCGCCTCGATCGCGGCGTTCAAGGCGAGCATGTTGGTCTGGTCGGCAATGTCGCGGATCACCTTGACGATGCCGCCGATCTGGTGCGAGCGCTCGCTCAGCCGGTCGACCGCGAGCGAGGATTCGGTCACCGACTGGGCGACGCGCCGCATTTCCTCCGCCGCCCGCAGGGCCACCTGGGCCCCTTCCGAGGACAGGGCCAGGTCCTGGTCGGCCAGGCTGCGGGTCCCCTCGGCCAGTTCCACGACCCGGCCCACGCTGACGGTCAGTTGCTCCACGGAAGAGGAGACCGCGGTGGCGCTGTCCATCTGCTGGCGCGAGCTCTCGGCCATCTGCACCTGGACCGACGAGAGCTCCGTCATGGAGGTGGACAGCCGCGCCGACTCGCTGCGGATCTCCTCGACGATGCCCCGGAACGCGGCGACGAGGTTGTCGAACACAGAGGAAATCTGGCCGATCTCGTCGCCGCGGTCCGTGGCGTAGCGGCGCGTGAGATCGAATGTCCCGGTGGACGCGGCCATTTCCCGGATATTGACCGCCAGCTGCGCCAGCGGCCGCACGATGAAGCCCCGCACCACGAAGACGAAGAGGAAGAAGCTCACCGCGCCGAGCAGCACCCCGATCCCCACCATGATGTCGCGCAGCCGCGCGAGCGGCCCGAGCAGCTCGTCGGCCTCCTGCTCGACGACGATGGTCCAGCCGGAGTCGTAGAAGGGCATGGAGGCCCCGAGCATCCGCTTGCCGTCCGGGCCTTCGTAGAAGCCCATGGCCTCTCGGCAGCCGGTCTTGCAGCCGGCGTTGGTGACGTAGGTGCCGTCCTTGCCGCAGGCGATGTTGAGCGAGCGGTCCTGCTGCGTCACCTTCCATGGGAACTCGCTGCCGCGGGCCTTGAGCAGCGCGTCCGGCCGCACCCGCGACTCCGTGATCATCAGGTTGTCCTTGTTCACGATGTAGTAGTCAAAGGTCTTGCCCACGCCGGCCAGGTAGAAGGCGCCCATGCCCCCTTCCATGTTGCCGATCTCCCCATTGACGATCACCGTCAGCATGCGCGCGTCGGCATGGACGTAAAGCATGCCGCCCTTGACCGGCGCGCCGAAGCTCAATACCGGGGTGCCGCCATCCGTCCAGACCTCGGAATAGCCGGGCTTGAGGTCCAGGGCTTTCTGCCAGGGCCGCCCCTCCCGCGCCGGATCGGAGGAGACGGCGATCGCGCCGTCGCGCACCAGATCAATGGCATGATAGGTGCGGGCCGTGGCGATGCGGCGCTTGCCGGCCGCGATCTCCTCGTGGAAGGGATGCTTCTTCAGGTCGAAGACGTCGGTCTCAACGATGCTGCGCAAGTGCCGGCGCAGGACGTCGGGCGGCGTCTCCTGGGCCAGCCCGGCCAACTGGCTCGCGAGCTTCTCGTTCTGGCCGATGAAACGGATGACGCCCTGCTGCTTGGCGTCTACGAAGTTCATCAGCCCGCCCAGGCCGTTCCTGGCTTCCAGCTCATAGACCTGCTGATAGAAATAGAGGGTGCCCAGCGCCATGGCCGGCAGAAATACCACGGCCGCCACCAGGATGATTTTCCACTGCAGCTTGATGTCTACGAAGCGCATGATCTCCTCCCATCCATGACGGACGCGCGCCTCGGTCCCGGATGGGCGGAGGTTCTATTGGGCACGGGAACTGGGTGCGCGGCCGCCGGGAACCTTTTGCGGTCCAGTTGCTGGCACAGCAATGGCCATGCCAGAAGCCAACTGATTGAATCGACGAGTGGATGAGGTTTTGCCGCGACGCCTACCGTTACGTTTCGGTGACAACCGTGGGGCGGCAGGTTACGCCGCGGTAACGCTTGACCGTTCCCGGCGGATTCGCCCGGCCTACTGGGATTTCGCGGACCCGGAGGCGAGCCCGAGCTTGCGCATCTTCTCCCACAGGCTCTTGCGGGAGATGCCCAGGCTCTCGGCCGTGTGGGCGATGTGGCCCTGGTGCAGCACCAGGGCCTGATGGATGTACTTGCGCTCGCATTCCTGCAGATAGGCGCTGAGATTGCCGTCGGCCGCCGGCGGCGTCCAGGGCGTCAGGCCCTCGCCGAAGAAGGCCTCGGCCCCGAGCTCGGGCTGCGCAGAGATGATGCAGGCCCGCTCCACCGCGTGGTGCAGTTCCCGGATGTTGCCCGGCCAGGGATACTCGAGCAGGGCCTGTTCCGCGCGTGGGGTCAGCGCGTAGCGCACCCCGCCATGCTTGTCGCCGAACTCGTCGAGGAACATGCGCGCAAACCACAGGATGTCCTCCTTGCGTTCGCGCAGGGGCGGAATTTTTATCTGCACGACGTTCACCCGATAGAAAAGGTCCTCCCGGAACAACCCATGCTCGACCATCTCCTTGAGGTCCCGATTGGTGGCGCAGATGAGGCGGAAGTCCACTGCAATGCTTGCCTCGCCACCCACGCGCACGATGCGCCGCTCCTGGATGGCGCGCAGGAGCTTCACCTGCATGGCGGGCGGCAGCTCGCTGATTTCGTCCAGGAACAGGGTGCCGCAGTGGGCCTGTTCGAAATAGCCCTTCTTCATGCGCACGGCGCCCGTGAAGGCCCCCCGCTCGTAGCCGAACAGCTCCGCCTCGAACAGGGTCTCGGTCACGGCGCCGCAGTTGACGGCCACGAAGGGGCATTTCTCGCTGTCGCGGGCGAGGCGGTCCAGGGCCTGGGCCACATGCTCCTTGCCCACGCCGGATTCTCCGCAGATGAGCAGGGTGCTCGCATGTTTGGCGAGCCGCGGCAGCATGTCCTCGATGCGGCGCATGGCCTGGGAAACGCCCAGCACCGGTCCGCTGGGGCGGGCCGCACGCTGGGCCAGGGCACGCACCTTCTCGATCAGTTGATCGAGATCGAAAGGCTTGGTGATGTAGTCGGCCGCGCCCAGCTTGAGCAGTTCCACCGCCCGGTCGATGGCGCCGTAGCCGGTGATGAAAATGAAGGGCGGCAGCGCGGCGTTGCCGCCACGCAACTGCACGAACATGTCGCCGCCGTCCATATCCGGCAAGCGGATGTCGCTGATCACGACGGCGTAGGGCTTGCGCCCGATGGCCCCGAGGGCGCTGGCCGCGCTCTTGTACCAGTCGTAGGCCAGCCCCTCGAGCTGGAAACGGTCGCAGAGGGACTCGCCCATGATGGGATCGTCCTCGACCAGGCAGATCTTCGGTTGCGTCGCGGCGTTCATATCGTCCCGTCGGGAATGGGCAAGCTTACCGTAAAGCGCGTCTGCCCCGGCTCGCTCTCCGCGGTGATCTCACCGTTGAGCTGGCGCACGATCTGGTAGGTGACCCACAGCCCGAGGCCGTGTCCCGACTCGCGCCCCGTGGCGAACGGCTCGAAAAGGTGCTCCATACGCTCCTGTGGAATGAAGGCCCCGTCGTTGCCGACAACGACATGCAGCCGGCCGCTGTTGACCGCCACGCGACAGGACACCCGACCGCCCCGGTCGACCGCCTCGACCGCATTCAGCATCAGGTTGATCAGGATCTGCCGCACCAGGGTCGAGGGCAGGGGCAGGGGCTCGGCGACCTCGTTTTTCCAGTCGAAGCGGGCGGATTTCTGGCGCGCATCCGCGAGCACCAGGGTGTGGGTGTCCTCGATGTCCTGGGGGGCGAGGGGACGGCTGCGCACCTTCGCCTCCACCAGCAGGGCGGAAACGGTGTCCTTGATCTGCAGCAGCCCGCGCTCGATCAGGGAGAGGGTCTTCGCGGTCAGGGGATCGTCGTTGCCGTGGCGCTTGAAGGTGCTGAGCGCGTTGAGCATGCCGCCGAGGGGGTTGTTGATCTCGTGGGCGATGCCCGCCGCCAGCCGGCCGAGGGCGGCCAGCCGCTCGGTGAGGACCACTTCCTTCTCCAGCGATTCCTTCTCGCGCAATTGTTCCAGCATGGCCTTGAAGGCGGCGCCGAGCTGGCCGATCTCGTCCCGGGACTGCTCGAGCTTGATCTCGGCATCGCCCGGGATCGTCGCGCCGACCTTGCCCATGCTTTCGGCCAGATCCACCAGCGGCCGGGCGAAGCGCTGCGCCCAGTACCAGCTCGCCGGCAGCAGCACCGCCAGCACCAGCAGTGTGACCAGCCCGGCGCGCAGGGCGATGCTGAAGAAGCGCGGCAGGAAAGCGCTCTTCGAGTAGCCCATCACAAGCGTGCCCAGCAGCACGCCGTCCGAGACGATGGGCGTAAGCACATAGAGCTTGTCCGAGCCCGGCATCTCCACCGTCGTGGCCTCGAACTCCTTGTATTCGGCCAGCGCCCGCTGCATGCGGTTGAAATCCGGGTTGGCGCGGGCGGGATCGGTCAGCATCGGGTACTGCGGCGGGTGCGTCGAGACGTACACCTGCTGGCGGCGGTCGAGCACGACCACCACCTCGGCCATCTGCGGGTTGCTGTCGCGCCCCGTGGCCCGAAACGGCGAATTGACGATCTCGTAGGCGCGCCAGACATCGTCATGCAGCAGCGGCGTCACCAGCGTCTTCGCCAGCACGCGGCCCATGCTGCGGGAGGTGGCCACCAGGTCGCCTTTCAGTTCCTCGTATTCGCGGTAGATGAGCGAGCCGGTGACAACCACGGCGGTGATCACGACGAGCAGGCTGCCGCGCAGCGGAATCTTGTGGCGGAAGCTGAGATCCCGCAGGCGAAAAACGGCCGGTGCCGGCGTTGGCCCCGGCTGCTCGCCACGCCGCGGGATCCCGTAACGGAAGTTGATGTCACGCAGGCGCAGCATTGGAGGGCCTGCCCGATATGGCCCGCGCCATGCGCGCAATGCCGCCGTAGAGAGCGTCATCGCCCGGGATGAAGCCGTCCAGGTTGAGCCGCTTCAGCAAGGCCCGGCCTTCCGCGTTCTCCGACATGTCCAGCAGCGCGGCGCGCATGCGGTCGAAAGCCGCGGCGGAAACGCCGACGCGGGCGACGAAGGGCGTATGGCCGAAGTAGGGAGACTTCTCCACCACGCGCGTGCGGTCGGTAATTCCCGGATCGAACAGCCGCAGGGTTTCCCAGACGTAACTGTCCACGGCGCCGCCGTTCGCCAGCCCTGCCGCCACCGCTTCGACCACGTTGCGATGGGCCCAGGCGAAAAAGGTCTTGCCGAAGAACGCGTCCGGACGTTCCTTGAGCTGCATGAGCGCATAGCGGGGATAGAGAAAGCCGGAGTTCGAGTCCGGATCGGAGAAGGCGAAGGCTTTGCCACGCAGGTCGAGGATGGACCGGCTGGTGGTGTCGTAGGCCGGGACGATGAGGTAGGACTGGTAGAGGGGCCGGCCGTCGAACACCGGCACGCCGGTCAAGCGCAGGTGGCGGCGGTTGCGCACGTAGGGATAGCCGCAGATCCAGGCGAACTCGAGCTTGCGCTCGACCAGCATGTCGATGATCTCGCGGTAGGTGCCGCGCTGCATGAATTCCACCGACGTGCCCAGGCGTTGCTCGAAATAGGCGCGCCAATCCCGCAGGAACGAGGCTTGGTCGTCGAGGAAGACCGGCGTCAGACCGATGCGAACGGGCGCGCCGCCGGCGTCCGTCCCCGCCAGGACGCCTGGCGCGAACGCCGCCCCGAGCCATTGCAAGAACACGCGTCGCCGCAAGTCCACTCTCCTCCCTCCCGCCGATTCATCGTTTTCGTTTTTTTGAATTGTAACGCCGGCACAAGGCGTAGCTGGGGCCCGTTTTTCGCTACCGCGCGCCGTTTGGCCCGATTACGTCACGGCTAAGTAACGCCTTGCACCGCAGCATGTTACGTCCCGGTAACAACCGGCCGCCACCGACGGCTGCGCATCCGGCGAAAAATCAGCCGCTTGGGTCCCTGGCCTGGAATTTGCGGATAGAACAACCGAGATGCACCCGGGCGGTTCGCCGGAATGCCGACCAAGAGGAGGAGACAAAGCCAATGAGCGAAGAACTGAGGGTTTCACCGATAGAGACCAGAGGGGTAGCGGGCAAGAAGCGCTACGCCATGGTGATCGACACGCGGCGCTGTATCGGCTGCATGGCCTGCCAGGTGGCCTGCAAGGCGGAATACGACACCCCCCTGGGCGTCAACCGCACCTGGGTGCCCTACAAGGTGGTGGGGACCTACCCGAACGTCAAGAAGCAGTTCCTGCCGCGCCTGTGCAACCACTGCGACGATCCGCCCTGCGTGCGCAACTGCCCGGTGGAGGCGACGTTCAAGATGGAAGACGGCGGCTTCGTGCTGCAACGCTACGAGCGCTGTATCGGCTGCCGCAGTTGCATGGCGGCCTGTCCGTACAACGCGCGTTTCATGCTGCCGGCGCACCGCACCTATACCAATATCACCAGCGTCGTGGACAAGTGCACCTTCTGCTTCCACCGCGTCACGCAAGGCATGGTGCCGGCCTGTGTGCAGACCTGCGTGGGGCGCTCGCGGGTGTTCGGCGACATCAACGATCCGACGAGCGAGGTCTCCTACCTGGTGGCGCGCAACGCGACCCAGGTGCTGCGCCCCGAGCAGGGCACGAAGCCGCATGTGTTCTACATCGGTGCCGACCGGAAACACACGGAGTTCGGGCGCGACGCCTACCAGCGGGTCGAAGTCATGGAACCCGATCGTGCAGGCCTCAGCAAGATGTTCGGAATCTAGGGAGGTTCATATGGGTGAATATGTCTGGTATCACGATGTTTCCTGGCATGCGAGCTATGCCGTTTACTTCTTCGTCATCGG
>CAYZLI010000113.1:0-5553 GCA_964479195.1 uncultured Rhodocyclaceae bacterium | reverse complement strand
GGTATCACGATGTTTCCTGGCATGCGAGCTATGCCGTTTACTTCTTCGTCATCGGCATCTGCGCCGGCCTGTCGTTTCTGTCCTACGG
Source organism: uncultured Rhodocyclaceae bacterium (assembly GCA_964479195.1). Taxonomy (GTDB): domain Bacteria; phylum Pseudomonadota; class Gammaproteobacteria; order Burkholderiales; family Rhodocyclaceae; genus Desulfobacillus. The sequence goes on along the minus strand of CAYZLI010000113.1, from coordinate 5,465 downwards.
CTCCTGGCTGACGCCGGCGTTGCGCCCGCTGCGGGAGAAGGCGGCCTATGGCTCCTTTGCGCTGCTGGCGTTGGGCGGTCTGCTGCTGATCGCCGACCTGTCGCAGCCGCTGCGCTTCCTCAACACACTCAATCCGGCGTATCTGAACTTCACCTCGCCGCTGGCCTGGGGGGCCCTGAACATCGTGGCCTTCGGCGCAGCCTCGATCGCCTATCTGCTGATGCTGAGGAAGGGCGACGAGAAGAACGGCAGGCTGCTGGCGACGATCGCCGCCTTGCTGGCGCTGGGACTGCCCGTCTATACGGGTTACGACCTGACCGTGCACCAGTCGCGCCCGATCTGGAACACGCCGGTGATGCCGGTGCTGTTCGTCGCCCTGGCGGTCGCCTCGGGTACTGCCGTCGGCTCCCTGCTGGCGGGTGCGAACGAGGCGGCGCAGAAGGTGCTGCATCAGTATTTGCTGTGGTCGACCGCCGCGGTCGGCGTCATTCTCGTCTCCATCCTCGGGACGACCAACTATGGCGGCTCGGCGGAGGAACTGACCTTCGTCATCCTCACCACCGGCACCATGGGCCTGATCTTCGTGGGGGGCGGCATCCTCGCCGGCACTGCGGCACCCGTTGCCCTGATGCTGGCGCCCTTCGGCCGGCAGGGGACCGGGCTGATGGTGTCGGCCGTGCTGGTCCTGGTGGGGGGCGCCGCCCTGCGCTACGCGCTTCTGATGGGCCCGCAGCAGTTGCAGACCCTGTACTGATCGAATCGAGGAGAGACCCAACATGGAAAGCTTCAAAGTATCCCGCCGGACCTTCCTCAAGGTCAGTGCCGGCACCACTGCCGCGGTTGCTGCGGCCCCGCGCCTGCTCCACGCCATGGAGACCGACCTGGGCGGCAAGGACTTCAGCCCGGTGACGGCCGCCGAGCGCAAGGCCATCCCCATCACCTGCCACGTCTGCAACATCCAGGACGGGGCCATCGCCTTCGTCGAGAACGGCCGGGTGGTGAAACTGGAGGGCAACCCGGAGCACGTCTCCACCCGCGGGCGGCTGTGCGCCAAGGGCAACTCGGGCATGTGGTACAGCTACGACCCGGACCGCATCCTCTATCCGTTGAAGCGCGTGGGCGCCCGCGGCGAGGGCAAGTGGAAGCGCATCTCCTGGGACGAGGCGCTGGCGGAAGTGGCGCAGAAGCTGGATGCTGCGCTCAAGGAAGATCCCAACACCATCATGGTGAAGAAAGGGCGCGATCGTTCGGGCGGCGCCTGGGGCCGCTTCATGAACACGCTGGGCTCGGCCACGGTGCTGAACCACACCTCGGTGTGCGAGTCGTCGAAGAAGATCGGCATGGAACCGACCTGGGGGCCCGACATCGAGACGCCGGACTTCGCCAATACGAAGTACGTGCTCAACTTCGGCTCGAACATCCTCGAGGCGGCCTACTTCCACAATCCCCTCTCGCAGCGCATCACCGAGGGCCGCGTGGACAACAACATGAAGATCGTGACCTTCGACGTGCGACTGTCCAACACGGCGGGCTTCTCCGACGAGTGGATACCGGTCTTCCCCGGCACCGACGGCGCGGTGGCGCTCGCCATGGGCCACGTCATCCTGCGCGACAACCTGCAGGACTCGGACTTCATCGAGACCTGGACCAATGTCACGGTGAAAGAGCTGAAGGACCACTACAAGCAGTACACGCCGGAGTGGGCCTCGAAGATTTCCGGCGTGCCGGCAGAGACCATCGAGCGCGTCGCCCGGGAGTTCGCCATGACCAAGCCGGCCACGCTGTTCACCTACCGCGGCCCGGCCAAGCACCTGTATGGCTCCTACAACGAGCGCTCGTGCATGATGCTGCCGATCATGACCGGCAACATCGAGACGCGCGGCGGCTACTGCCTGCCGCGCGGCATGGGCTGGCCGCAGCCGAACCCGCAGCCGCCCGGACCGAAGCATGCCTCGTATCTCTCGACCCCGCCCGACTACCCGCTGGCTGCCCACAAGGTGAGCCACCTGGTGCCGTTCTGGATCGCCGAAGGCAAGCAGAAGGTCAACGTCTACTTCACCTACCAGGACAACCCGGTCTACACGAATCCCGGCGCGCGGGTGGTGTGGGGCAAGCTGTTCAAGGACGAGAAGCTGATTCCCTACTACGTCGCCATGACCTCGCACATGGGCGAGGAAGCGGCGCTGGCCGACCTCATCCTGCCGGACTGCCCCTATCTCGAGCGCTGGGAGCCGGAGTCGATGCCGAACTCGCTGTGGCCCTGGCTCGGCGTGCGCCAGCCGGTGCACGCCTCGCTCGGCGAGTCGCGCGAGAACCGCGTCATGCTGCGCGACATCATCCACAAGCTGGATCCGGACGGCAAGCGCGGCATGAAGCAGTTCTGGAACTTCAAGGACGGCGAAGACTACATGAAGAGCCACTTCGACGGCATCCCCGGGCTGAAGGAGGCGGGCGGCCTGGAGTTCCTCAAGAAGCACGGTGTCTGGCCCATCTACGGCAAGCTCGATCCCAAGACCGGCAAAGTGGTGGACAAGACCGGCCGCGAGATCAAGGCGGACTACGGATTGCACAGGAAGGAGCTGTCGGAGGCCGACATGGCCGGCGCGGTAGCGGGCAAGGACGGCACTATCAGCAAGAACGGCAAGGCCATCGGCGTGAAGCGCAACGGCAAGAACTACGTCGGCTTCCCGACCGGCAACCGCCTCATCAACATCCGCGTCGACCAGTGGGCGGAGTACGGCTTCAACCCGATGCCGACCTTCAAGCGCATTCCCTGGCACGAGACCATGAAGGAGGACGAGATGATCCTCTCCACCTTCAAGATCAACGTGCACAAGCAGTCGCGCACGGCGGCGGTGAAGTGGCTGGCGGAGATCATGCACAGCAACCCGGCCTGGATGAACCCGGTGACGGCGAAGAAGCTGGGCGTCAAGACCGGCGACCTGGTGCGCATCGAGACCCGCGTCGGCCACATGGTGACCAAGGCCTACGTGCTCGAAGGCATCCATCCCAGGGTGATCTCGATTCCGACGGCCTTCGGCCACTGGGAGTACGGGCGTCTCGCCACCCTGAAGCTGAAGGACAAGCCGGCCTACGGCGGCCAGGACGATCCGGATCTCAACAACGTCTGGTGGGACGACCGGGGCGTGCACCCGAACGACATCATCCCGGTGGTGGCCGATCCGATCGGCGGCTCCCAGGGCTGGTTCGACACGGTGGCGAAGGTGACCAAGGCCGGGCCCAACGACAAGTACGGCGACATCCAGGGCGACTACCAGAAGCACTACGAAGCCTACAAGGAGACCATGCGCTACGCCTACACCGGCGACCTGCACCGCAAGATGCATCCGGAGATGGCCTCCTGGGGCGGGCCGGAGTCCGTCAAGCACAAGGCGGGCGGCGGCGGGCACTGAGCAACCCTCACCCCCAGCCCCTCTCCCGAAATGGGAGAGGGGAGCGTTGTGAGCCGCTGCGCGGCTTTATGGAATTGAGGAGTTGCCGGTCCGCCGGGTCACTCCCCGGCGGACCGGTTTTTTTGAACTGAGAGGATACGCATGCTGAATGGTCTGGCGATAGAGACTGACATCCCCGTACCCGCAGCCGTCGCTGATCCGGTCGAAGTCACGGCGGAGGATTGCCGGGCACGTGCCGGGGTCTGTCGGCTGCTGGCCGGCGTTTTTGCCGAGGAGGCATCCCCCGAATTCATCGCCGCGCTGCGGGCGCCGGAAGCCCGGCTCAGCCTGGAGGAAGCGGGATTGAGTTTCGATGTCGACTTCGACGAACCCGATTTGCCGCGCCTGGCGGACCAGCTCGCCATCGAATACACGACGCTGTTTGCCGCCTCGGGCGGCTTCCCGCCGGTCGAATCGGTTCGTCTGACGGGGCGCTACCAGCAGGAGCCGTACTTCGCGGTGCGGGAAACGTACCGGCACGCCGGCTTCGAAGTTCAGAAAGGCCGCTTCTTCGTCTTCGACGACCAGCTGGGCGTCGAGTTGTCCTTCGTCGCGGAACTGCTGGAGCGGTGCGCCGGGACGCTGGAGGCAGGCGACAAAGCGGAGTTCAAGCGGCAGGAACGGGAACTGAAGCGCTTCTGGACGGTGCACCTGGGCAAGTGGGTGCGCGGCTACGCGCGGCTGATCGAGCGCGCCGCGGAGCACTCCTTCTACCGCGAAATGGCGCGCCTGCTGGGCGAGTTCGCCGAAAGCGAGATCGCAAGCTTGCGCCTGCGCATCGAGGACCAGGACAAGGGCCGCGCGGTGGTCCCCAAGAGCGAGGTGAAGGTGGCGTTCAACCCCGACGAGCCGGTCTGCAACGCCTGCCCCGGAGCGAAGTGACGATGCTGCTTGACCTTCACCGCACCGACTGGCTGCCGCCGGAAGCGCCGACCCGGGACCACTTCAAGTGGGAGGAACTGGCCGTCCTGTGGAATGGCAACGACCTGGCCGCCGCCCACGACTGGATCAACGAGCGCTGGTCGCGCCTCATCCGCAACAGTGTCGCCGGGCAGATGGACCCGGAAGCGCAGTTCCTGCAGGCGCTCGCCTTCGCGGTGCTGGCCCTGCATTTCACCCAGCATGGCAACCAGGAAGGCGCGCGCCTGATGATCGACGACGCGCTGGTGGCGCTCGCCCGCTTCCGGCCCGGCTTCCTCGGCGTGAGTGTGGACCCCATCGTCGCCACCCTGGAGGAGCTGAAGCCGCTGCTGGCCGGGCTGGCGCCGGACGCGGACTGCCCGATCTGGCCCTTCGTATATCGCCGGTTCGAGTATCGGGGATAGCGCCCATGAATGCTCCCGAACCAGCGCCGCCGGCCCTGCGGCCGAGGGTGGCGCGTTTGCTCGATGCGGTGCCGCCGAGGGACTGCGGCCCGCATTTCCTGTTCGACTGCAACGCGTTCCCCGCCGACCCGGGAATGACCGAAGGGCTCATCCTCGCCCGGGCCGGCGAAGCGCAGGCGCGCCAGTTGCTCTCCGCGGGCGCGCCCCGGGTGTTCCTCGGCGAAGCGGCGCTGCGCGACGCCACCCTTGTCGAACGGCTCGCGGCCGCGTTCGGCGGAGAACGCATCGGCGTCTATGTCCCGGCACGGCGCATGCCGGTCAACTGGAGCATGGACACCGTGTCCAACGCCGACTTCCGGGTGCTGACCCCTTCCGTGTGCGAGCCCTGCTGGGAAATCCTCACGGCCGAGGGCCTGCCCACGGACACCCACGCCGCTTGGTGGATCGGTGAAATGTTCGAGCGGGGCGCCTCCCGCGCCCTGATCCGGGTGGACCCGGCCGATGATGCCGACCTGAACATCCTGGCCGGCCTCACGGAGCAATGGGGCGAGCGGCTGTGGCTCGCCCCGCGCGCGGCCGCAGATCCGGACCTCCGGGCCTGGGTGGAGCTCGCCGGCGTACGCCGGCTCGCCGTGCCCGAGACGGTGCTCGGCAACAGTCCTTACCTGATGGCCCACGCCTTTGCCCC
>CAYZLI010000112.1:0-13106 GCA_964479195.1 uncultured Rhodocyclaceae bacterium | reverse complement strand
TCGGCGGGATGCCAGGACATCTGCACCGTGCGGAAGATGCGCTCCGGGTGGGGCATCATGATGGTGAAGCGCCCGTCCGGCGTGGTGATGCCGGTAACACCGCCGGGCGAGCCGTTGGGGTTGAGGGGATAGGGCTGCGCCACGGCGCCCCGATTGTCCACGAAACGCATCGCCACCGGGACGTTCCGTAGGGCGGCCTCGGAGGAGAATTCGGCCCGGCCCTCGCCGTGGGACACCACGATGGGCAGGCGGCTGCCCGCCATGCCGGCGAAGAAGAGCGAGGGGCTTTCCGGGATTTCCACCATGACGAAGCGGGCCTCGAACTGCTCGCTGCGGTTGCGGGCGAAGTGCGGCCAGTTCTCCGCCCCCGGGATGATCCCGGCGAGGTTGCTCATCATCTGGCAGCCGTTGCACACGCCCAGGGCGAAGGTGTCGGCGCGGTGGAAGAAGGCGGAAAACTCGTCGCGCAGCCTCGTGTTGAACAGGATGGACTTCGCCCAGCCCTGCCCCGCCCCCAGCACGTCGCCGTAGGAGAAGCCGCCGCAGGCCGCCAGTCCGTGAAAGTCGGCGAGCCGCACCCGGCCCGTCTGCAGGTCGGTCATGTGCACGTCGTAGGGGGCGAAGCCGGCGCGCTCGAAGGCCGCCGCCATCTCCACCTGGCCGTTGACGCCCTGCTCGCGCAATATGGCGATCTTCGGCCTTCGGCCCAAGATCGCTGGAGCGCTGGCCCCCCGCCCCCCAGCCCCCGCCCCGAGGGCGGGGGAGTTGTCATCCTCCAGCTCGAACGTAAGGTGTGCCGATAAACCCGGGTCGGCGGCGTCCAGCAGCGCGTCGAACTCCTCCTGGGCGCAGTTCGCGTCGTCCCGCAGCCGGGCGATCCGGAAGCTCGTCTCGGCCCAGGCCCGCTGCAGTTCGGCGCGCTTGTCCTTGAAGACCAGCTTGGCATTGCGCCAGATGCGGATCTCGTCCGCTGCGATCACTTCGCCGATAGCATGGCTGCAGGCGCCCAGGCCGGCCTCGCGCAGAGCCTGCATGACCTTGCCGCGGTCGTCGCGGCGGATCTGCAGCACCGCGCCCAGTTCCTCGGCGAACAGCGCGCCCATCAGGCGGTCCTTGTGCCGCCCGCCCACCACCTCGGGACGGCGCTCCAGGCCGTCCACGTCGTTCATGAGCGGGTCGTAGCAGAGGGTGTCGAGGTTCAGCGAGACGCCGCAGTGGCCGGCGAAGGCCATCTCGCAGGCGGCGGCGAAGAGGCCGCCGTCGGAGCGGTCGTGGTAGGCGAGCAGCAGGCCGTCGGCGTTGAGCCTCTGCACGGCGGCGAAGAAGGCCTTGAGCATCTGCGCATCGGCATCCGGCGCATGCTCGGCCACGGCGTTGTAGGCCTGGGCGAGAGCTGAACCGCCCAGGCGATGCTGGCCCTGGCCGAGGTCGATGAGCACGAGTTCGGTCTCGCCCGCATCCGTGCACAGTTGCGGCGTCAGGGTCTTGCGCGCATCCGTCACAGCGGCAAAGGCGGAGATGATGAGGGAGAGCGGCGCGGTGACCTGCTTCTTCCCCCCCTGCTCCTCCCAGGCCGTCTTCATGGAGAGGGAATCCTTGCCCACCGGAATGCTGATGCCCAGCTCCGGGCAGAACTCCAGGCCCACCGCCTTCACCGTGTCGAACAGGGCCGCATCCTCGCCCGGATGGCCCGCCGCCGCCATCCAGTTGGCGGAGAGCTTGATCCTGCCGATGTCGCCGATGGACGCGGCGGCGATGTTGGTCACCGCCTCGCCCACCGCCATGCGCCCCGCCGCGGCCGCATCCACCAGCGCGAGCGGCGTGCGCTCGCCCATGGCGAAGGCTTCGCCCCGGTAGCCCTCGAAGCTCATGAGGGTCACGGCGCAGTCGGCCACGGGCACCTGCCAGGGGCCCACCATCTGGTCGCGGGCCGTAAGCCCGCCCACGCTGCGGTCGCCGATGCTGATGAGGAAGCTCTTGCTCGCCACGCTGGGCAGGCGCAGCACGCGGTGGGCGGCCTCCTTGAGGTCGATCCCGCCCACATCGAAGGGCGGCAGATGTCTCGCCTTGTGCGCCACGTCCCGCGAGTCGTTGCGTGACACATTGCGTGTCGTGCGCGGCGGCTTGCCGAGCAGGACGTTGAGGTCCATGTCCACGGCGTAGTTGCCGAAGTGGGCATCGCTCACCACCAGTTGGCCGTCGGACGTGGCCTCCCCCAGCACGGCGAAGGGGCAGCGCTCGCGCTCGCAGAAGGCGCGGAACTCCTCCAGCCTGTCAGGCCGGATGGCGAGCACGTAGCGCTCCTGGGCCTCGTTGCACCAGATTTCCCGCGGGCTCATGCCCGGCTCTTCGGAGGGGACGCGGCGCAGCTCGAAACGGGCGCCGCAGCCGGCGCCGTGGGCCAGTTCCGGCAGGGCGTTGGACAGGCCGCCCGCGCCCACGTCGTGGATCGAGAGGATGGGGTTCTGCTCCCCCATCTGCCAGCAGCGGTCGATCACCTCCTGGGCGCGGCGCTGGATTTCCGGGTTGCCCCGCTGCACGGAGGCGAAGTCCAGGTCCGCGGTATTGGTGCCGGTCGCCATGGAGGAGGCGGCGCCGCCGCCCAGGCCGATCAGCATGCCGGGGCCGCCGAGCTGGATGAGCAGGGCGCCGGGCTTGAACGCCTCCTTGTGGGCATCCCGCGCCGCGATGCTGCCGACACCGCCGGCGATCATGATGGGCTTGTGGTAGCCGCGCACTTCCCCCGCCACCTCCTGTTCGAAGGTGCGGAAATAGCCCGCCAGATTGGGCCGGCCGAACTCGTTGTTGAAGGCCGCCGCGCCGATGGGACCTTCGATCATGATGGCGAGCGCCGAGGCGATGCGCCCGGGCCGGCCGTAGTCGATCTCCCAGGGCTGTTCAAAGCCGGGGATGCGCAGGTTGGACACGGAAAAGCCGCACAGGCCCGCCTTGGGCTTGGAGCCCCGGCCCGTGGCCCCCTCATCGCGGATCTCACCGCCGGAACCCGTCGCCGCACCCGGGAAGGGCGAGATGGCGGTGGGATGGTTGTGGGTCTCCGCCTTGGCGAGATAGTGGGTCTCTTCCTCCCGGTAGCCGTAGGCGCCGTCCGGCCCGGGGTGGAAGCGCTGCACCGTCGCCCCTTCGAGGACGGCGGCGTTGTCCGAATACGCCGACACCGTGCCCCCGGGATGGCGCTTGTGGGTCTCGCGGATCATGCCGAAGAGGGAGTGTTCCTGCTTCTGCCCGTCGATCACCCAGGCGGCGTTGAAGATCTTGTGGCGGCAGTGCTCGGAGTTGGCCTGGGCGAACATCATCAGCTCCACGTCGGTCGGGTTGCGGCCGATGCGGGTGAAGTTCTCCACCAGATAGTCGATCTCGTCTTCCGACAGGGCCAGGCCCATCTCGCCGTTGGCCTGCACCAGCGCGGCACGGCCCCGGCCCACCACGTCGACGGTGGCCAGCGGCTGCGGCGCGTAGTGGCGGAACAGCGCCTCGGCGCCGTCCACGGAGTCGAGCACCGACTCGGTCATGCGGTCGTGCAGGAGGGGCAGGGCCGCGTCGAGGCTGCCCTTGGCCTCCACGCGGAAGGCCGTGCCCCGCTCGATGCGGGCGACCGCCACGAAGCCGCACTGCTGGGCGATCTCTGTCGCCTTGGACGACCAGGGCGAGATGGTGCCCAGGCGCGGGGTGGCCAGCAGCAGCGTGCCGGCCGGCTCGATTCCCGAAGGATGAACGCCCAACAGGTCCTTCAGCCGCGCGAGGTCGGCCGGCGGGAGCGGACTCTTCAACTCGACGAAATACCAGTGCTCGGCGGCGAGGCTCTTGAGCTTGGGCAGGACGGCCTGGACGGATTGCGTGAGACGGGAAAGACGGCTGGCGGAAAACGCGGCACCGCCGCGCAGCTTGAGGACTTCGGCCATGGTGGAGGCTGAGCGCGTAAAAGCGAATTATACCCGCTCTTGAATCCGCCGCCGCCGCCCCCAGTTACACTACGGTTTTCGCGCTGGGGAAGCGGTCATGTCTGCCTTCGCTGTCGATGTGAATGTCGGAAATTTCGAGCAGGAGGTGCTCGAAGCCTCGACGCGGGTCCCCGTCCTGGTGGATTTCTGGGCGCCCTGGTGCGGCCCCTGCCGCAGCCTGGGACCGATCCTGGAAAAGCTCGCCGCCGAGTACGGCGGGCGCTTCCGCCTGGCCAAGATCAATTCCGATGAGAACCAGGACCTGGCCGCCCAGTTCGGCGTGCGCGGCATTCCCGCCGTGAAGGCCATCGTCAATGGCGAGCTGGCGGACGAGTTCACCGGGGCGCTACCCGAGTCCGCCCTGCGGGAGTTCATCGACAACCTGCTGCCTTCCCCCGCCGAGCCCCTGCGCCAGCAGGCCCTGGCGGCGCGCTCCCGGGGCGAGACGGACGCAACGCGGAAGCTCCTGCTCCAGGCCATCCAGATCGATCCGCGCCACGAGCAGGCGCGCCTGGACCTGGTGGAGGTCCTGGTGGAGGCCGGCGACCTGGCGGATGCGCAGCGCCTACTGGAGGAAATCGCCGAGGCCGCCCGCGACACGGCCCGCGTCGAGGCCCTGCACGCCCGGCTGGCGCTCGCCGGCGGCGTCGCTGCCGGCGACGACGAGGCGACGCTGCGACCGCGCATCGCCGGCAACCCGGCCGACCTGGAAGCACGCCTGGCACTGGCCAACCTGCTTGCCGTGAAGCGGGACTACCGCGCCGCCCTGGAACAGCTCCTGGAGATCGTGCGCCGCGACCGCGGCTTCGGCGACGACATCGGCCGCAAGACCATGCTGCAGATCTTCACCCTGCTCGGCAGCGACAGCGACCTAGTGCGCGAATTCCGCAGCGAGCTGGCGGCGGCGATCAACCGCTGAAGTGGTGAGGCGTAGGGCGCAATAAGCCTGTCCTGAGCCTGTCGAAGGGCGAAGCGCATTGCGCCGGACGTTTCGGCGCATTACGCCGCGAGCGGCTAATGCGCCCCACGGGGGAAATGCGGTTCAGCCCGCGGCTTTCTTCGCTTTCTTGCCTTTCTTCTTGCCCTTCTTGGCCTTCACGGCGCCAGCCGGCTTGGTGGCCTTCGCCGGCTCGGCGGCCTTGGCGGGCTCGGCCGGCTTGGCGGCCTCGGCGGGCTTGGCCGGAGTGGCGGGCGTGGCCTGGGCCAGGGCGAGCGAGCTGGTGAGGGCAAAGGCGGCGGCGACCGCCAGGGAGATCAGGGTGCGCATGGTGTATTCCTTTCTTCGGTGGGGTGGTGATCGCAGGAAATGCCTGCGTCAAGGCCATCAACGCGCCCGGTTCCCGCCGGGTTGACCGGCCTTGCCATCCCGGTCACTTTTCTGCATAGTGCGCGGCTCATTTGTCGAACCCGGAACCATGCTGCCGCCCATCGAACAGCGCATCGCCGAGGAACTCGGCGTCAAGCCGCAACAGGTCCATGCCGCCGTCGCCCTGCTCGACGAAGGCGCCACCGTGCCTTTCGTCGCCCGCTACCGCAAGGAGGCCACCGGCGGCCTCGACGACACCCAGTTGCGCACCCTGGACGAGCGCCTGGTCTACCTGCGCGAACTGGAGGAGCGGCGCGCCGCCATCCTCGCCTCCATCGAGGAGCAGGGCAAGCTCACGCCGGAGCTGCAGCACGACATCGAGAACGCCGACACCAAGCAGCGCATCGAGGATCTTTACCTGCCCTACAAGCCCAAGCGGCGCACCAAGGCGCAGATCGCCCGCGAAGCGGGGCTCGGGCCGCTGGCGGAGCGGCTCCTCGCCGACGCCACGCTCGACCCCGAAACCGAAGCCGCGAAATACGTGGATGCGGAGAAAGGCGTGGCCGACGTGAAGGCCGCCCTGGAAGGGGCGCGCCAGATCCTCATGGAGCAGTTCGCCGAGGATGCGGAGCTCCTCGGCCGGCTGCGCGAGCATCTCAATGCCCACGGCATGCTGGTCTCCGCGGTCGTCGAGGACAAGGAGGAGGAAGGCGCCAAGTTCCGCGACTGGTTCGCTTTCCGGGAACCGATCAAGGACATCCCCTCGCACCGGGCGCTCGCCCTCTTTCGCGGACGCAACGAGGGGGTGCTGCGCCTGGCGCTGAAGCTCGCCGAGGAGCTGGAAGAGCACCGCGTCCCCGGCCCGAACGCCTGCGAGCGCATGATCGCCGCCCGCTTCGCCATCCGCGACCAAGGCCGGCCCGCCGACAAGTGGCTGGCGGAGACCGCGCGCTGGGCCTGGATGGTGAAGATCTCCCTGCACCTGGAACTGGAGCTGATGGGGGCACTGCGCGAGCGCGCCGAGGAGGAGGCGATCCGCGTCTTCGCCCACAACCTGCACGACCTCCTGCTCGCCGCCCCCGCCGGCCCGCGCGCCGTGATCGGCCTCGACCCGGGCCTGCGCACCGGCGTCAAGGTGGCGGTGGTGGACCGCACCGGCAAGCTTCTCGACACGGCCACCATCTATCCGCACGTGCCGCGCAACGACTGGGACGGCGCGCTGCACACCCTCGCCGCCTTGGCGAAGAAACACGGCGCGGAACTCGTCAGCATCGGCAACGGCACCGCCTCGCGGGAGACGGACAAGCTCGCCGCCGAGCTCATCGGCCGCCACCCCGAACTGAAGCTCACCAAGATCGTCGTCTCGGAAGCGGGCGCTTCCGTGTATTCCGCCTCCGAGCTGGCGGCGAAGGAATTCCCCGCGCTGGACGTCAGCCTGCGCGGCGCCGTGTCCATCGCCCGCCGCCTGCAGGACCCCCTGGCGGAGCTGGTGAAGATCGATCCCAAGAGCATCGGCGTCGGCCAGTACCAGCACGACGTGAACCAAAGCCGGCTCGCCCGCAGCCTGGACGCCGTGGTGGAGGACTGCGTGAACAGCGTCGGCGTCGATGTGAACACCGCGTCCGTGCCGCTGCTCACCCGCATCTCCGGCCTGAACGCCACGCTGGCCGCCAACATCGTCGCCCACCGGGATGCGAAGGGCGCCTTCAAGAGCCGCGCGGAGCTGAAGAACGTGCCGCGCCTGGGCGAGAAGACCTTCGAGCAGGCGGCCGGGTTTCTCCGCATCATGCATGGCAACGACCCCCTCGACGCGTCCGCCGTGCACCCGGAAGCCTATCCGGTGGTCGAGCGCATCCTCGCCGACGTGCAGAAGAGCGTGAAGGACCTGGTCGGCGACGGCCGCTTCCTGAAGGGCCTTACCCCGGCGAAATACACGGACGAGAAGTTCGGCCTGCCCACCGTGCAGGACATCCTCAAGGAGCTGGAGAAACCCGGCCGCGATCCCCGCCCCGAGTTCAAGACCGCCGCCTTCCGCGAGGGCGTGGAGAACCTGAAGGACTTGCAGCCGGGCATGCTGCTGGAAGGCGTGGTGACCAACGTCACCAACTTCGGCGCCTTCGTGGACATCGGCGTGCACCAGGACGGCCTGGTGCATATCTCCGCCCTGTCCAACAAGTTCGTCAAGGACCCGCGGGAAGTGGTGAAGGCCGGCGACGTGGTCAAGGTGAAGGTGCTGGAGGTGGACGAGAAGCGCAAGCGGATCGCCCTCACCATGCGGCTTGCGGATGAGACGCCGCGGGGCAAGGCGGAACGCAGCGAGCGGCCTGTGGGCAAGGCGCCGGCGCGGCCGCAGCGGGAGCAGAAACCCCAAGGCGGCGCCATGGCCGATGCGCTGGCGCGGGCCTTGAAACGATAGCAACTTGTCATTCCCGCGGAAGCGGGAATCAGTGACTTTTCTGAGAGCCGCTGGATCCCCGCCTTCGCGGGGATGACAAAAAGGAACGCAGCCATGCCCTTCCCCATCGACATCAGCGAAGAAGCCGGCGTGCGCTACCTGCACTTCGGCTCCGACTGGATCCAGGGGGCCATGCGCATCGCCCGGCCCTGGGCGCTGGAGCTCGATTACACGCGGGAGATGATGGCCTGCCTGCTGCTGCGCCCGGAGCCGGCCTGGCCGCGCAGCGTGCTGCTGATCGGGCTGGGGGCCGCTTCCTTGACCAAGTTCCTCTTCCGCCACCGGCCCCAGGCCAGGCTCACCGTGGTGGAGATCGAACCGGCGGTGGTGGCGGCGGCCCGGCAGTTCTTCAAGCTGCCGGAAGACCCCATCAGGCTGAGGATCGATGTCGCCGACGGCGTCGACTGGTTGGCCAGCCAGCGCAAGAGCTTCGATCTCATCCTGGTGGACGGCTTCGATGCCGACGCCCGCGCCGGGGCCCTGGATACCCAGCCCTTCTACGAACTGTGCCGGAGCCGCCTGAGCCGCGAAGGGCTGCTGGCGGTGAACCTGCTGGGCCGCAAGCGCGGCTTCAAGGCCAGCGTCGAGCGCATCAGCCGCGCCTTCGAGGGACGCGCCCTGGTCTTCCCCTCCTGCGACACGGGCAATACCATCGCCTTTGCCGCCGCGGGGGAGGCGATCCGCATGCCGCTGACGGAAATCAAGGTCCTGGCGCAGGCTTTGAAGAAGGAAACCGGCCTCAACCTGCTGCCCACCCTGACGCGCCTGGCCCAGTGGCGGACCTGTCGCGAAGGCATGCTGGAGCTGTAACAAAATGACTGCCAACCGGTCCTTGCTGGGCACCCTGATCATGTGCGCGGTGGTGCTCATTTGGGGCGCCTTCCTGCCCGCCGCCAAGCTGGTCCTGGCGGTGATCGATCCCTACTGGCTCACCCTGCTGCGCTACGCCGCGGCCGCCCTGTGCTTCGCCGCGGTGCTGGCCGCCCTCGAAGGCCGCCGGGCGCTGCGCCCGGACGGCAAGGCCCTCAAGCTCCTGGTCTTCGGCACGACCGGTTTCGCCGGCTTCAGCATCATCGTCTTCGAGGGCCTGCGCCTCTCGCGCCCCGAGCACGGGGCCATGATCCTGGCGCTGCAGCCGGCCATCATCGTTTTCTACCAGTGGTGGCGCAGCGGCCGGCGGCCCAGCGGTCCGGTGCTGGCCTGCATCGCCGTCGCCCTGTTCGGCGAGGCGCTGGTGGTGAGCCAGGGCCAGTTCGAGCGCCTGTACTCGGGCGGCAGCAGCCTGGGCAACCTGCTCATCCTCGTGTCCGCCTTCTGCTGGGTGGCCTTCACCCTCGGCGCCCAGGCCTTTCCCGGCTGGTCGCCCGTGCGCTACACGGCCTTGTCCTCGGCCTTCGGCTGGCTGGGCATCGCAGCGGCCACCGCGCTCGCCACCGCCTCCGGCCGCAGCCCCCCGCCCGACCCGCAGGCGCTGCGCGAGTTCGTCTGGCCGCTGCTGTTCCTCGTCTTCGTCGTCTCCTTCGGTGCGGTGCTGCTGTGGACCATGGCTGTGGCCCGATTGGGGCCGCTCAACGCCTCCCTGTTCGCCAACTTCGCCCCCGTGGTGACCATCCTCATCACCGCCTGGCAAGGCCAGCGCCTGCTGCCCGTCGAAATGGCCGGCGCCGCACTGGTGATCGGCGCGCTGGTGAGCAACAATCTCATCCAGCGCCGCCAGGCGGTGCCGGTCGCGGCGACGAACCGCGCTTGAGGAGGAACAGGCTATGAGCATGCTGGTGAATATCGTCATGGCGGATGAGTGCGACATCGAGGCCATCGGGGAATCGGGCCGGCCCATCGATGACTGGAAGGGCTTGGCGGTCATGGGGCTGGACGCGGCCAAGTTCGCCATGCTCCATTCCATTCTCACCGGCGAGACCTTCGAGGAAGCCTGCGGCCACTACGAGCCCATCTGGGCCGCTTCCGACGAGGGTCCCTGGGTGATCCGCCTCCCGGCGGAGCCCATGGAGAAGCTGGCCGGCCTGGAGGACGAAGTCCTGGAGCAACTGGGCGAGGAATTGGCCGCCACGGAGGACTTCGAGGCGGATGGCTGGCCCGTGGAAGAGACGCAGGCCGTCCTGGCGGAACTGGCGGCGCTGGCGGATGCGGCGAGCGCCGAGGGCCAGTCGCTGTTCGTCTGGATGACGCCCGCATCGGCGGCCACGGCGTAGGGCGCAATAGCGCAGCGTATTGCGCCGAATGCCTGCCTGAATGCAGTAGACTCCAATCGACCCGATAGCAATACGAAATCAGCCCGAATGCATGCCGCCGCCTCCCAGCCCATCTACCGCGTCGCGCAGATCCGCGAGATCGAAGCGCGCCAGGCCAATGCAACGCCGCCTCTCATGGAGCGCGCCGGGGCCGCGGCGGCGCGCGTCGCCCTGGCCCTGACCCGCGGCACGCGCCTGCCCACGCTGATCGTCTGCGGGCCCGGCAACAACGGCGGCGACGGCTTCGTCGTCGCCCGCCTCCTCCGGCAGCGCGGCTTCCCGCCGGTGGTGGTCTTCCACGGCGAACCCGAGCGGCTGCCCGCCGGGGCGCGGGCGGCCTTCGAGGCCTGGCGCGCCGCCGGCGGCGAGATCGAGGCGGCGATCCCGAAGCGGCAGTTCGCGCTCGCCATCGACGCCCTCTTCGGCATCGGCCTGAAGCGGCGCATCGACCTCGAGTACGCGGAGCTGATCGGCCAGCTCAATGCCCTCCCTTGCCCCGTGCTGGCCCTGGACATCCCCAGCGGGCTGGACGCGGACACGGGGCGCGTGCTCGGCGACGCCGTGCGGGCGGCGCATACGGTCACGTTCATCGCCTTGAAGCCCGGCCTGCTGACCCTGGACGGGCCGGATCACTGCGGCGACGTGAGCACCCATGATCTCGATCTCGCGCCCGAAGCGGTCGTGCCGGCGCAGGCCCATGTGGCCGCCCCGGCCTTGTTCGCCGCCTGCCTCAAGCCGCGGGCGAAGAACAGCCACAAGGGGATGATGGGCGGCGTAGGCATCCTCGGCGGCGCCCCCGGCATGGTCGGCGCGGCGCTGCTCGCGGGGCGCGCCGCCCTCAAGCTGGGCACGGGCCGCGTCTATGTCGGCCTCATGGACCGGGATGCGCCGGCGCTCGATCCGGTCCAGCCCGAACTCATGCTGCGCGAGCCCCGGGAAGTGCTCGCTTCCGGCCTCGCCACGGCACTCGCCGCCGGGCCGGGGCTGGGCCAGGGGGCGGCGGCGCTGGAACTGCTCAAGCAGGCCCTCGCCACTACGCTGCCCCTGGTGCTGGACGCCGACGCGCTGAACCTGCTCGCCGCCCATCCGGTGCTCGCCGCCCGCATCCAGCGCCGTGCCGCGCCGACGCTCCTCACCCCCCATCCCCTGGAGGCGGCCCGGCTGCTCGGGGTGGAGCTGGCCGAAGTCCTGGGCGATCGCGTCGGCGCCGCCCAGGCGCTGGCGGCGAAATTCCAGGCGCCCACGGTGCTGAAAGGCTGCGGCAGCATCGTCGCCCTGCCGGAGGGCCGCTGGTACGTGAATACCAGCGGCAACGCCGGCATGGCCAGCGCCGGCATGGGCGATGTGCTCACGGGCCTCGCCGCCGCGCTGCTCGCCCAGGGCTGGCCGGCCGAGCAGGCGCTCCTGGCCGCCGTGCATCTGCACGGCGCGGCCGCCGACCAGGCGGTCGAGCAGGGCAGCGGTCCCGCCGGCCTGACGGCGGGCGAGACCATCGACGCCGCGCGCCGCCTGTTCAACCTCTGGGTGAAAGAGGCCCGGCCCGGATAGAATCCGCCTTGACCATGGAAGCCTCCGAACAGCTCGCCGTCGAGATCCAGAAGAACGTCGCTGCCGCCCTGGCCGAGGACATCGGCAGCGGCGACCTCACCGCTCAGCTCGTCCCCGCCGGCCACGCCGCCCGCGGCACAGTAGTCAGCCGCGAGGACGCCCTACTCTGCGGCGCCCCCTGGTTCGACGCCTGCTTCCATCACCTGGACCCCCAGGCCCGCATCCGCTGGCACGCCGCCGACGGGGCGCACATCGCCGCCGGCCAGACCCTGTGCGAGATCGACGCCGGCACGCGGGCCCTGCTCACCGCCGAGCGCGCCGCCTTGAACTTCCTGCAACTGCTCTCCGCCACCGCCACCGTCACCCGGCGCTACGTGGATGCGGTGGCCGGCACCGGCGCCAGGATCGTGGACACCCGCAAGACCCTGCCGGGGCTGCGCCTGGCGCAGAAATACGCGGTGCGCTGCGGCGGGGGCACCAACCACCGCCTGGGCCTCTACGACGGCATCCTCATCAAGGAAAACCACATCCTCGCCGCCGGCGGCGTGCGTCCGGTGCTGGCCCGCGCCCAGGAGCTGGCGCCCAAGGGCGTATTCATCCAGATCGAAGTGGAGACCCTGGAGCAGCTCGGGGAGGCGCTGGAGGCCGGCGCCAGGATGATTCTCCTGGACAACATGGACCTCGGCGAGATGCGCCGCGCCGTAGCGCTCACGGCCGGCCGCGCCGAGCTGGAGGCCTCCGGCGGCGTCGATCTGTCACGGGTACGCACCATCGCCGAGACGGGCGTGGACAGGATCTCCATCGGCGGCCTGACCAAGGACGTGAAGGCCATCGACCTCTCGCTGCGCCACGTCGAGCGCTGAGGTTCCGTAGCCCGTAGCCCTGTAGGGCGCAATAGCGAAGCGTATTGCGCCGGATGCCTCATGCGGCGCACTACGCCCCAAGGGGCTAATGCGCCCTACGCTTTGATGCGCGCTATTTCCGCGCCACCAGGTCGATCAGCGCCGAGCGCCCGCTGTGGCCGCTGCCCTCCCGCACTTCCTCCTCGTGCTCGCGCAGGTGCAGGATGTCCATGTCGCCGAAGGCTTCCCGCAGCAGCGCTTCCGTGTACATGTTCTCGGCCTGGGGCGGCCCGCCGGTCTTGTATTCCACCTGCTTGGGCGTGTAGCCCTGGAGGATGAGGAGCCCCCCGGGCTTGAGCGCCGCCTTCATGCGGGTGAAGAGGCCCGCGCGCTCGGCGGGGGCGGCGAACTGGATGAAGATGGCGGCGACGACGTCGAAGCCGGCGCGGCCCCAGTCGAAGCTGAACACGTCCGCCACATGGAACTGCGGGCCGACGCCCCGCTCGGCCGCCAGCCTGCGCGCCTTCTCCACGGCGACGGGCGAAAACTCCACCGCCGTCACGTCGAGCCCCTGCTCCGCCAGCCAGACGCTGTTGCGCCCCTCGCCGTCGGCCACGGACAGCGCCCGCCGGCCGGGCTGCAGCAAGTGCGCCTGGGAGACGAGAAAGGCATTCGGCGCCGTGCCGAAGAGATAGCCCTCGGCGGCATAGCGCCGGTTCCAGAATTCCTGGGCGTCGGGGAAGCTCA
>CAYZLI010000111.1:5870-13214 GCA_964479195.1 uncultured Rhodocyclaceae bacterium | reverse complement strand
CAGCAGTACCCCACGCGCAGCCTGCGCAGCCGACGCAAAACCGCAGACCGCATTCCAGAATACCGCGCTTCATTGCTTGGCTTAGTTAGCGCCGCGAGGGTAAGTGCGATTGCCCTGACACTAGCCCGATTGTCACTATGCGTGTCGGGTTTTATGTTAGATTTCGTCGAAAGTCGATAATCATCGACCATATCTTGAAGTCGAACCAAGGGAGGAATCGATGAATAGCAATACCCCGACAATTTTCGGCCGTATGTCTGGCTTGCATGGCATGACCGATTCTTCACTCAAGCAACTTATTGCCTGGGGTGACCACCTCAAGGTTGACCAGCCGAGTATCGATGCCCAGCATGAGGGGATTTTTGGGCTTGCGATGGAGATAGCGGACACATGGCACAAACATGGTCAGCTAAATCACATAAGGGAACTCACCGGAAGACTTGCCAAAGTCCTAGAAGGTCATTTCCGATACGAGGAAAGGCAACTGGAAGAAGTAGGCTACCCAAAACTCGAAGAGCATAAAGCGGAGCACAAAATGATGCTTGACGAGCTTCAAGTTATCCGTGACCGGCTCAATGTTATGGGAGATGGAACGGCCCAAATGGCTCCGGGATTTCTTGTAAACAACTTCATTCTAGGCGTGACTATCGGACACATATGTCATAGCGACATGGAGTATTGTGTTTTCGCACGCAAAGCGGCTGAAGGAAAGCAGAAAGTCTGGCCGGCTGGTAAGTGTCCATTCTGCGGATCGACCGAGATCACCACTTTCGAATGTGACGTAGACGCTTGGGCAGCGTCTTGCTCGACATGCAAGACTATCGGGCCAAGATCTGCGACTGAAGAAGATGCTAAGACAAGATGGAATAAAGCCGAAACGTCCCCTGTTTCCAGCTAATTAACCGGAACGGCCGCAAAGGGTCGAAACCGCCAGTTCAGCTTGTGTCGCAACCTGCCGTTTAAAACGGTGGGCGAAGCAATGCGGCCTAAACCCCATGCCCCGCCGCCAGGCCTGCGATCGCCTGCGCCGAAGCACCGCGTACCCGCACCCGCTTCTGCCGCGCGCTCTGGCCGCTGACCAGTTCCACGTGGGAGCGCGGCACACCCAGGGCTTGCGCCAGGAACGCAATCAGGCAGTCGTTGGCCTTGCCGTCCACGGGCGGGGCGGCGAGGCGAATCTTCAGGGCTTCGCCGTGGGTGCCGGCGAGCTCCGTCCGCTTCGCGCCCGGCTGGACGTGCAGCGTGAGGATGACGGCGCCCGAAGCCTCGTGCTTCAGCCAGGGGGGCATCAGGCGATGAAGGGCACGATGCTCGCCCGCAACCAGGCGAGCAGCATGAGCACGATCTGCAGCGCCAGCAGCAGCACCAGGGGGGAGAGATCCACGTTGGCGATGGGCGGGATCAGGCGCTGGAAAGGCCGCAGGAAGGGCCGGGAGAGGGCGTTGAACATGGGCGCCAGCGGCGCATAGGGATTCACCCAGGACAGCACCACGGCCACGAGGATGACGCCGATCATGAGATACACGGTGAAGCGCGCCAGCTCCACCAGGGCGATGGACAGGAGGATGGCCGTGGCGACGGCGGGACTGGAACCGAAGGAAAAGCCCTTCAGCGAGAAGGCGATCAGCAGGTAGGTGGCGTGCAGGGCGAGGGCCAGGCTGAAGCTCGGGAGGTCCAGGCCGAAGAGGCCCGGAATGACCCGGCGGGCGGGCCGCACCAGCCAGTCGGTGGCGGTGACCACGAACTGGCCGAGCTGGTTGCGGAAGGACACGCGCAGCCATTGCATGTAGAAGCGCGCCAGCAGCAGGAAGACGAAGAAGCCGAAGACGACTTCGAGTATCAGCAGGAAGAGCTGCGTCAGCATCCCCTTTTCCCCCTCCCTCAATCCTTGCCGAGCAGTTCGCCCAGTTCGCGCCCGCGCGCCTCGGCCGCCTTCACGGCCCGGCCGATGGCCGCGTGCACCCCCGCGGCCTCCATCGTCTTGAGCGCCGCCTCCGTGGTGCCGCCCTTGGAGGTGACGCGGGCGCGCAGCACCGCCACGTCCTCGGCGCTCGCGGCGGCCAGGGCCGCCGCGCCGACGAAGGTCTCGATGGACAGCAGCCGCGCTTGTTCGTCGTTCAGGCCCAGCTCGCGCGCCGCCGCGGCCAGCGCCTCGATGAAATAGAAGACATAGGCCGGTCCGCTGCCGGACACCGCCGTGACCGCATCCAGCAGCGCCTCCTCGGCGACCCACACCGTCTTGCCCGCCGCGCCCAGGATGCGTTCGGCCTGGGCGCGTCCCGGCCCATCGACCGAAGGATCGGCATACAGGCCGGTGACCCCGGCGCCGATCAGCGCCGGGGTGTTGGGCATGCAGCGCACGAGCCGGCTGTAGTGGCCCGCAGCGCCGCCCAGCCAGCGCGAGATGTCGCCCAGGCGCGTGCCGGCGGCGATGCTGATGACCAGCTGTCCGCTGAGGCAACCGCGCACGGGGGCCAGCGCCTCGCGCATCTGCTGCGGCTTGACGGCGAGCAGCAGCGCGTCGCAGGCGAGCGCCGCCGGCTCCACGGCGGGAAAGCAGGCGATGCCGAAGGCGGCGGCGAGCTTGCCGCGGTTTTCCGCCAGGGGCTCCACGACCTTGATGTCGGCCGCGGCAAAGCCCTGCCCGAGCAGGCCGCCGATGAGGGCGTTGGCCATGTTGCCGCCGCCCAGAAATGTGATCTTCATGTTGCCGATTTCCTTGCCCGTTGCCCAAATATCGCCGTGCCCACGCGCACGATGGTCGCGCCCTCGGCGATCGCCGCCTCCAGGTCCTCCGACATGCCCATGGACAGGGTGTCGAGCGCGAGGCCCGCGGCGTTCAAGCGATCGAGCAGCTCCCGCAGGGCGGCAAAGCGCCGGCGCATCGCGGCCATGCCCTCGCCGGGCTCAGGAATGGCCATCAGGCCGCGCAGCCGCAGGTTCGACAGCCCGGCCACCGCCCGGGCCAGCTCCAGGGCCTCGGCCGGCGCCACGCCGCTCTTGCTCGCCTCGCCGCTCACATTCACCTGCACGCAGGCCTGCAGGGGCGGCCGTCCGCTGCCGCGCGCTTGCGACAGGCGCTCGGCGATCTTCAACCGGTCGATGCTGTGCACCCAGTCGAAATGTTCGGCGACCAGGCGCGTTTTGTTGCTTTGCAGGGGGCCGATGAAATGCCATTCCAGCCCCAGTCCCGCCAGGGCCGTGATCTTGGCCACGCCTTCCTGCGCGTAGTTTTCGCCGAAACAGCGCTGCCCGGCCGCCGCCGCCGCCCTGATCCCCTCCGGCGCGACCGTCTTGGCGACCGCCAGCAGCGTGATGCCCTCGGGCCTTCTTCCCGCCGCCTGCGCCGCCGCGGCGATGCGTTTCCTCACGGCTTGCAAGTTGGCGGAAATTGTTGTCATAATGCCTTGAAAAACCGAGCAAGTATATCACCGCGCCGCAGCCTTATTTTTCGCTCCTCGGCGCTACCGGGACCGACGATGGACATCACCGAACTGCTCGCTTTCTCCGTCAAGAACAAGGCCTCGGACCTGCACCTGTCCTCGGGGCTGCCGCCGATGATCCGCGTGCACGGCGACATCCGGCGCATCAACCTGCCGCCCATGGAGCACAAGGACGTGCACAGCATGGTGTACGACATCATGAACGACGGGCAGCGCAAGCACTACGAGGAGAACCTGGAGTGCGACTTCTCCTTCGCCATCCCCAACCTCGCCCGCTTCCGCGTCAACGCCTTCGTGCACCACCGGGGCGCCGGCGCCGTGTTCCGCACCATTCCATCGAAGGTGCTGACCCTGGAGGAGTTGAACTGCCCGAAGATCTTCCAGGAGATTTCGGCGTACCCGCGCGGCGTCGTGCTGGTGACCGGACCCACCGGGTCAGGCAAGTCCACCACCCTGGCGGCGATGGTCAATTTCATCAACGAGAACGAGCACGGCCACATCCTCACGGTCGAGGACCCGATCGAGTTCGTGCATGAGCCGAAGAAGTGCCTGATCAACCAGCGCGAGGTGGGTCCGCACACCCTGTCCTTCAGCAATGCGCTGCGCTCGGCCCTGCGCGAGGACCCGGACGTGATCCTGGTGGGCGAGATGCGCGACCTGGAGACCATCCGCCTGGCGCTCACCGCCGCGGAAACCGGCCACCTGGTCTTCGGCACCCTGCACACCAGCTCGGCGGCGAAGACGGTGGACCGGGTCGTGGACGTCTTCCCGGCGGCGGAGAAGGAAATGGTCCGCGCCATGCTGTCCGAGTCCCTGCGTGCGGTCATCTCCCAGACCCTGCTCAAGACCAAGGACGGCCAGGGCCGCGTCGCGGCGCACGAGATCATGATCGGCACCCCGGCCATCCGCAACCTGATCCGCGAGAACAAGGTCGCCCAGATGTATTCGGCGATCCAGACCGGCCAGAGCATCGGCATGCAGACCCTCGACCAGAACCTGACCGACCTCGTCCGCCGCAACGTCGTCGCGCCGGCCGAGGCGCGCACTAAAGCCGCAAATAAAGATAACTTCGCCGGCTGAGCCGGCGAAGTTATCCTGTCCCACGGAGGCCCACCATGGAACGCGACCAGGCACTGAAATTCATGCACGACCTGCTGCGCCTCATGGTGCAGAAGAAGGGCTCCGACCTGTTCATCACGGCGGGCTTTCCGCCGGCCATCAAGGTGGATGGCAAGATCACGCCCCAGTCCAACCAGATCCTGACGCCGCAGCACACGGCGGAGCTGGCGCGCGCCATCATGAACGACAAGCAGGCGGCGGAGTTCGAGGCGACCAAGGAGTGCAACTTCGCCATCTCGCCCGCCGGCATCGGCCGCTTCCGGGCCAATGCCTTCGTGCAGCAGTCGCGCATCGGCGTGATCCTGCGCACGATCCCCGCCTCGGTGCCGACCCTGGACGGCCTGGGGCTGCCGCCGGTGCTCAAGGACGTGGCCATGACCAAGCGCGGCCTGGTGATCTTCGTCGGCGGCACGGGTTCGGGCAAGTCCACCTCGCTGGCGGCCATGATCGACCACCGCAACGACAACAGCTACGGGCACATCATCACCATCGAGGACCCGATCGAGTTCGTGCACGAGCACAAGAAGTGCGTCGTCACCCAGCGCGAAGTGGGGGTGGACACCGACTCCTGGGAGGCGGCGCTCAAGAACACCCTGCGCCAGGCGCCGGACGTGATCCTCATGGGCGAAGTGCGCGACCGGGAGACCATGGACCATGCCATCGCCTTCGCCGAGACCGGCCACCTGTGCATGGCGACGCTGCACGCCAACAGCGCCAACCAGGCGCTGGACCGCATCATCAACTTCTTCCCCGAGGAGCGGCGGGCGCAGCTCCTCATGGACCTCTCGCTCAACCTGCGCGCCCTGGTCTCCCAGCGCCTGATCCCCATGAAGGACGGCAAGGGCCGGGCGGCGGCCATCGAGATCCTGCTCAACTCGCCCCTCATCGCCGACCTCATCTTCAAGGGCGAGGTGCATGAGATCAAGGAGATCATGAAGAAGTCGCGGGAGCTGGGCATGCAGACCTTCGACCAGGCCCTGTTCGACCTCTACGAGGCGGGCAAGATCAGCTACGAGGATGCGCTGCGCTACGCCGACTCGGTGAACGACCTGCGGCTCACCATCAAGCTGCAGGGCAAGGAATCGAAGGACCGCGACCTGTCCGCGGGCATCGGCCATCTCGACATCGTGTAGGGCGCGTTTCATGTAGGGCGCATTAGGCAAAGCCGTAATGCGCCGAATGGCCGATCCGGCGCAATACGCCGCTCCGCGGCTATTGCGCCCTACGCCGCATCTGGCCGGCCACGATGCGGTATTCCAGCAGCCGGCATTCCAGCGCGCCGTTGAAGAGCGGCGTGCGCCTGGAAGCCTTCAGGCCCATCAGCTTGGGCATCTGCGGGTCGGCGGAGAGGAAATAGCAGCGCCAGCCGGCGAAGTGCCGCTTCAGGGCATCCCCCAGCTTCGGATAGAAGGCGGCCAGCCGCGCCTGCTCGTCCAGACGCACGCCATAGGGCGGGTTGGCGACCAGCACGCCCTCGGGCGCCGGTGCGGCGAGCTCCAGCAGGTCGGCGCGCTGCACCTGGACCAGCTCATCCAAGCCCGCCGCGGCCAGGTTCTGCCGCGCCCGTTCCACCTGGTCGCCGTCGATGTCGGCCCCGAAAATGGGTTGCGGGGCGGGCGGCTTCCTGTGCGCCTCGGCCTCCGCGAGCAGCCGCTGCCACAGGGCGGCGTCGAAGTTCTCCAGGCGGTAGAAGCCGAACTTGCGGGCCAGGCCCGGCGCGGTGCCGTGGGCGATCTGCGCCGCCTCCAGCAGGAAGGTGCCGCTGCCGCACATGGGGTCGAGCAGCGGCGTGCCCGGCTGCCAGCCGGTGAGATGCAGGATGCCGGCGGCGAGGTTCTCCTTGAGGGGGGCCTCCACCGAGGCGTACTTGAAGCCGCGCTTGTAGAGCGGCTCGCCCGAGGTGTCGAGATAGAGCGTCGCCTCCCGGTCGCTGAGGAAGGCATGGATGCGGATGTCGGGCGCCGCCGTATCCACGCTCGGCCGCGCATTCACCTGGGCGCGGAAGCGGTCGCACACCGCGTCCTTGATGCGCAGGGTGATGAAGTCCAGGCTCCTCAGGGGGCTGCGGATGGCCGTGACGTAGACGCGCAGGCTGCGGCGCACGGCGAACCATTCGTGCCAGGGCAGGCCGTGGGCGAGCCGGTAGACGTCCTCCTCGCCCCGGTAGGGGCCATGGCCCACGCGCCAGAGCACGCGCGTGGCGATGCGGCTCCACAGGTTGGCCCGATAGCAGCTCTCCCAGCCGCCGGAAAAGCCCACGCCCCCTGGCACCGCTTCGATGCCGCCCGCGCCGCACCGGGCCAGCTCCTCGGCGAGCTGCCCTTCCAGCCCGCGCGGGCAGGTGGCGAAAAAGCTTTCCTCATGCATTTCAGAAGGGCTTGAAGATGACCAGCCAGACCGCACCGAAGAGGATCAGCACGGGGAATTCGTTGAACCAGCGGAACCACGCGTGGCTTCGGGTGTTGGCGTCCCGGGCGAAATCCTTGAGCAGCTTGCCGCAGTAGAGGTGGTAGGCAAGGAGCACCAGCACCAGCGCGAGCTTGGCATGCACCCATGAGCCCCAGGGGCCGAAGCCGAGCCACAGCCAGAGGCCGAAGGCCACGGTGAGCAGGGCGCCCGGCGCCATGATGCCGTAGTAGAGCTTGCGCTCCATGAGCTTGAAGCGCTCGCGGCTGACCGCGTCGGTGCTTTGCGCGTGGTAGACGAACAGGCGCGGCAGGTAGAACAAGCCGGCGAACCAGGTCACCATGAAGACGATGTGCAGCCACTTTACCCAAAGCAT
>CAYZLI010000111.1:0-5770 GCA_964479195.1 uncultured Rhodocyclaceae bacterium | reverse complement strand
GCCGGACGCGACGTTGGGGTATTTCAGGCGCACGCCGAGCTCGCGCTTGATGCGCCGGTTCACCAGGCGGCGCGACTCGCCCAGAAACGAGAGCATGGCCGGGCTCAGGCGCCGCTCGACCTCGGCGCGCGGCAGCCGCGGCGGGCGCGGCAGGCCCTTGTGGTCGGCGACGAGGTCGAAGTACTCGCCCATTTTCTGCGCCGAATCGTCGACGGCATTGTAGACGCGCCCCGGCCGGCCGCGCGAGAGGGCGCGGCAGGCGATGGCGGCCAGGTCGTCGGCGTGGATGTGATTGGTGTAGACGTCCTCTTCGGCACGCAGCAGCGGGTCGCCCCGTTCCAGCCGCGCCAGGGGCAGGCGATCGGCGGCGTAGATGCCGGGCACCCGCAGGATGGAAACTGCCACGCCGCGGCGGATGCCGAAATGGCGCAGCGTGGCCTCCGCATCGGCGCGCCGCCGCGCCCGCGGCGTCTGCGGACGGATGGCCCGCTCCTCGGACACCCAGTCGCCGCCGCAGTCGCCATACACGCCGCTGGTGCTAATGCAGATGAGGCGCTGTGGTAGAATTTTCGCGGCCGAAAGCCTGGCCGCCAACGCGCGGGTGCGCGCATCGCGCGTGCCAGCCTCGGGGGGCGGGGCGAAATGCAGAACAAGGCCGCCGAGTCCGGCCAGCCGCTTCAGGGTTCGCGGCACATCGAGGTCGGCGCGGATCGGCGTCACGCCCAGGGCGCGCAGCTCGTGGCGCTGCTGCTTGGAGCGGATGGCGGCATAGACGCGGTAACGGCGGACCAGCCAAGGGAGGGCGCGACGCGCGACGTCGCCGCAGCCGATGATGAGCAAGCGTTGCACCTGCGCATTCTAGCGGAAAACAACTCGCACGCCCCCTTCATGGCCCATCCCACAGCCTAGCTCATGGCCCATCGCGTCACCATCGTGCCGAGCCGGCACAGCTTCGAGACCGGCGGCGAGGCCACCCTCCTCGAGGCGGCCCTCGATGCCGGCTTTCCTCTGCCCTACGGCTGCCGCAACGGCGTCTGCGGCGCCTGCAAGGGCCGCGTCGTCGCCGGCCAGGTGGACCGCGGACCGTACCAGGAAAGCGCCCTGTCGGCGGAGGAGCTGGGCCAGGGCTTTGCCCTGTTCTGCTGCACGCGGCCGCTTTCGGACGTGACCATCGAATGCCGCGAGGTCGGCACCCTGCGCGACATCCCCGTGAAGACCCTGCCCTGCCGGGTGCAGAAGCTGGAGCGCCTGGCGCCCGACGTCATGGTGGCGCAGCTCAAGCTGCCCGCCAACGAGCGCCTGCAGTTCGTGGCCGGCCAGTACATCGACATCCTGCTCAAGGACGGCCGCCGGCGCAGCTTCTCGCTGGCCAATGCGCCCCACGACGACGAGCTGCTGCAATTGCACCTGCGGCTCGTGCCCGGCGGGCGCTTCACCGGGCATGTCTTCAACGCCATGAAGGAGCGCGACATCCTGCGCTTCGAGGGGCCCCTGGGCAGCTTCTTCCTGCGGGAGGAGAGCGACAAGCCCATCGTCTTCGTCGCCGGCGGCACCGGCTTCGCGCCGATCAAGGCCATGGTCGAACACGCCCTGCACCAGAGGAGCAAGCGGCCCATGGCGATCTACTGGGGGGCGCGGGATCGCAGCGGGCTTTACCTGAACGCCCTGGCCGAGGCCTGGGCGGCGCAGCACCCCCACGTGCGCTACGTGCCCGTGCTTTCGGAGGCGCTGGCCGAGGACGCCTGGACGGGGCGGAGCGGATTGGTGCACCGGGCGGTCATGGCCGACCTGCCGGATCTCTCCGGCCACCAGGTCTACGCTTGCGGCGCGCCGGCCATGGTCGAGGCGTCCCGGCGCGATTTAGTCGACAGTTGCGGCCTGCCGGAGGAGGAGTTCTTTTCCGATTCCTTCTTCTATTCGGTCGAACCAACCGCCGCATGAGCGTACTCATCACCCGCGAACCGGTGCTCAACCGCAACCGGGCCGTCACCGCCACCCGGCTCATCGTCCATGTGCCGCCCGGGCCCCAAGCCTGCGCCCTGGCCGCCGACGAGCTGGATCGGCTGGCCGAGGCCTGGCCCGGCCAGCGGACCGTGTTCGTGGGCTTGGCCGGGACCGTGCCGGACGCCGGCCTGCTCGCCTGGCGGGTGCCCGAAAATGCCATGATCGAAATCCCCGCGGCGGCGCTGGGCGATCCGGCCATGGCGGACTTGATGCAGCGCCTTTCCGCCGCGGGCATGCCCATGTGTCTCGATGGCTATCGGCCCGGCCTGGGCCTGCCCGCCGGCATCGGCTTCCGCTTCATCCTCGCCGACGCCGCGGCGACGATCGACGGCGCCCCCGGGCTGATGCTGGCCAAGAACGTGGTCGACAACACCCAGTTCGACACCTGCATCCAGAAGGGTTTCGGCGGCGCGGCCGGCTGGTTCTTCCTGCGCGGGGCCAAGCCCGCCAAGCAGCTCAACCCGAGCCACGCGCAGATCGTCCGGCTGCTCAACCTGGTGCGCGGCAATGCCGACATCAAGGACATCGAGGCGGTGCTGAAGCAGGACGTGGCGCTGTCGTTCAAGCTGCTGCGCTACATCAACTCGGCCGGCTTCGGCCTCACCGTCAAGATCCAGTCCTTCCGCCACGCCGTGACCATGCTGGGCTACGACAAGCTGAACCGCTGGCTGTCGCTGCTGCTCGTCACCTCGAGCAAGGACCCGGCGGCGCCGGGCCTGATGCAGGCGGCCATCGCCCGCGGCCGCCTCATGGAGCTGGCGGCCAAGGCGCATTTCGACAAGAACGAGCTGGACAACCTGTTCATCACCGGCGCCTTCTCGCTGCTGGACACGCTGCTCGGCGTGCTCATGGAAACGGCATTGAAGGACATGCACCTGCCCGAGCAGATCAACCGGGCACTCATCGCCGGGGAAGGCTCCTATGCCCCTTTCCTCGGCCTCGCCCTGGCGGCCGAGCGGGGCGACTACGGCGCCTACGCCGCCGACGTGGAGGCCCTGCAGCTCGCCCCCCACGCAGTCAACCGCGCCCAGCTCGAGGCGCTGAAGTTCGCCGACAGCCTCGAGGTCAACTGACTGGGGCTGCGCGCCGCGCCAACCTGCCGCGGACCACGGCGGCAATCGTGTTGAGGATGAAGGCCGCCAGCGCCAGGGCGTTGCCCGCCCCGCCGGCGGCGCGCCATTCGGGCAGTCCGAGGGCATCGCCTGCCAGGCGCACGATGAGGGAACCGTGCAGGAGAGCGAGCGGCAGGTAGAAGCTCGGGTGGTAGGGCACCGGCACGCGCAGCACCGCCGGGAAGATGATCGGCGCGTGGCCGAACACCATGGAGAAGACGAAGCCGAGCATCAGCGCGTGCAGCGCGGCGTCATAGGCGGGGCTGGCCGGCGCCCACCCCGCGGCGAGGAGGATCGCTCCCGCGGCGGCGAGCCAGGCGTAGCCGGAGAGCAGGCAGACGGCGATGAAGCGCGTCAGCCCCCTCTCGCGCACCGTGCGCCGGGCGATGTCCTGGCGCAGCAGCCACAGGGCCAGGGCCAGCAGCGCCGCGGCGAAAGCCGCCGTGCCCAGGTCGGCAAACCGCGCTGGAGCGGCGATCCCCGCCACCAGGACCGACAGGATGGCGGCGAAGGCACGCTGCGCCAGCGGCGAAGGAGGCAGGAAGCGCGACAGCTCCAGCCGTTCGCCGGCAATGGTCAGCACGAGGAAGCCGGCCCACCAGGGCACGACCGCGTAGATGGACAGGCCGCCCAGCCACAGCAGGTTGCCCAGCAGCCAGCAGGCCGCTCCCAGGGCGAGGGTGAAGGTGAACAGCGCCCGCTGGCGCCGAAAGACCGAGGCCGAACCGGCGAACAACACGAGGCTGCCGAGGCTGAGCAGGGACTGGCCGACGACAGGGGGGCCGCCGCCGATCAGTACCGCGCCCCCCAGCCCGGCCGCCAGCGGACCGAGATAGGCCCAGCGGCGCGCCAGGGCGACGGCCCGCTCCAGGCTGATCACCGTGCCGAAGAAGCCGCAGATCATCAGCGGGCCGTGCACCGCGGCGAGTTCGCCGGAAGGCAGGGGGAAGTTCCAGCCCAGGCGCAGCAGCCCGGCGCCGACGCCGATGACGAGGCTGGCAAAGCCCAGCACCAGCATGGGAAGGCGCCAGCGCGGACGAATGTCCGCCGTGCTCACGGTTGCCGCCAGCCGAAGTGGGCCTTTGCGTGCTCGGACATCATCGCCGGGCCCCAGGGCGGATCCCAGACCAGCTCCACCTCGACGGCGCCGCCCGGGGCGAGCCGGCCGATCGCCGCCTGCGCCTCATCGACAATCATCGCGCCCATGGGGCAGGCCGGGGTGGTCATGGTCATGCGCACCCGCACGCCCTGGGCCGAGATGTCGACGCCATACACCAGGCCGAGATCGACCACGTTCATGCCGACCTCCGGGTCGACCACGCCGCGCAGGGCCTCGCGCACTTCATCTTCCGTCGGTGTCGTCATGCCGTGCCTCCCGCTGGGCGGCCCCCTCGGGGGGGCCGCGAACGAATGTGAGCGTGGGGGTTCATGTTTCTCCGAGGTAGCTCTGCCGTACTTTGGGGTTGTCCATGAGGGCATCGGCCGTGTCGGACAGGGTGATCGTGCCGCTTTCCATGACGTAGCCGCGGGCGGCGACGGAAAGGGCCAGCTTGGCGTTCTGCTCCACCAGCAGGATGGTCACGCCCTGGGCGGCGACCGACAGGATCACCTCGAACACCTTCTGCACCATGAGGGGCGCGAGCCCCATGGACGGCTCGTCGAGCAACAGGAGCTTGGGCCGGCTCATGAGCGCGCGGCCGATGGCGAGCATCTGCTGCTCGCCGCCCGAGAGCGTGCCGGCGAGCTGCCCGGCGCGCTCCTTCAGGCGCGGCAGCAGCCCGTAGACGCGTTCCAGGTCGGCGGCGACTTCGGCACGGTCGGCGCGCGAATAGGCGCCCATGTCCAGGTTCTCCGCGACGGTGAGCCGCGCGAAGACGCCGCGGCCTTCCGGCACCAGGGTCATGCCCTCGCCGATCAGGCGGTGGGCCGGCCAGTGCAGGGTGCTCTGGCCGCCGTAATGCACCGTGCCCTGGGCCGGCAGCAGGCGCGCCAGGGCCTTCAAGGTGGTGGTCTTGCCGGCGCCGTTGGCCCCGATCAGGCAGACCATCTCGCCGGCGGCGACCGCGAAGCTGATGCCCTTGACCGCGGCGATGCCGCCGTAGGCGACATGGAGATCCTTCACCTCAAGCAAGGGCTCCTCCCAGGTAAGCCTCGATCACCTTCGGGTCGCGCTGCACTAGCGCCGGAACCCCTTCCGCGATCTTTTCGCCGTAATCGAGCACGGCCACGCGGTCGCACAGGCCCATGACGAGCTTCACGTCGTGCTCGATCAGCAGGATGGTCATGCCGTCGGCGCGCAAGGCCTCGATGAGCCGGCGCAGCTCGGCGGTCTCGCTGGCATTCATGCCGGCGGCCGGCTCGTCGAGCGCCAGGAGTTTCGGCTCGGTGGCGAGCGCCCGGGCGATCTCCAGCCGCCGCTGGTCGCCGTAGGCCAGGTGACGGGCCAGCGTGTCGGCGCGCCGCTCGATGCCCACGTAGCGCAGCAGTTCCTCGGCGCGCCGGAGGATCGCCGCCTCCTCGGCGCGGGTGGCACGGTCGCGCAGCACGGCGCCGATGACCCCCGCCCCCGTGCGCACGTGGCGGCCGACCATGACGTTTTCCAGCGCCGTCATGTTGGCGAACAGGCGGATGTTCTGGAAGGTGCGGGCGATGCC